>NZ_JBMHFZ010000002.1:0-387038 GCF_049166755.1 Halomonas terrestris
ATGTGAGAGTAGGTCATCGTCAGGCACCTATCTAGAAAAGCCCCGTGCTCGAAAGAGCACGGGGCTTTTTGTGTCTGGGCCGTGGCCAAGAAGGGCGGGGGTTTTGCATCCATGGCCGAGGCGTTCCCGGGGGAGGGTCATGGCCGGTATCCTTCCGGTTACGGAGGGTTGCAGGGCGTAGTGGTCATGTCTGGTCGATTCGGCTAGGGTTTTCAAGGGATTGCCTATACGACAAGACCTTGTGGACAGAGAGCTCTCAGGAGGAGACGACCATGAAGACCGATATGCTCAAGAAGTTTGGCCTGGTACTGCTGATCGCCATGCTGGCAGGCGGGCTGGCGGCCTGTGGGGATGACCCGGGCCCGGCCGAGGAGGCCGGCCAGAATATCGACGAAGCCATGGAGGATGCCGGGGAAGGTGTCGAGGAGATGGGAGAATCCATCCAGGATGCTGCCGAAGGGGAGTGACAGGCAGAGGCAGGAATGCAGGAGGCCGGGCGATTGCCCGGCCTCCGTCGTTTCAGGCGCGGCGGCGTTCAGCCGTTCTGCTCGATACCCTGCACGTACCAGGGGGCATCGCCGCGAAGCTCGCGGATGAGGTGCCAGGTCTCGTTGAACTCGGTGTGCTCGCCGTTCTCGTCGAGGATGCCGTGGAAGATCACGGTGGCTTCGGCCTGCTGGCCGACCTCGCGGACCATGCCCAACTCGGCGAAGAGCCGAACCACCTCGGTGCGGTTGTTGGCCGGATGCTGCGCGCGCTCCTCGCGCAGCAGGTTGTAGAGCTCGGGCGTGACGTACTCCTGGATGCCGGCGAAGTCGTTGTTGTCCCAGGCGCGCTGCAGGGTCATGAAGTGCTCCTTGGCACCTCCCAGGAAGCGCTCGCGGTCGAACCACTCCGGCTCGCCGGCGAAGGCGCTGGCGTCGCCCATGGGCGCGGTATCGGCCTGGAAGGCGTGGGGCTGAGGCCGTGGCTCGCCCCGAGCCACGGCCTCACCGGTGGCGGCGCCGGCCATGGCCGGGCGCCGGCGTGCCAGCAGGCGGAACAGCAGGAAGCCGATGGCGGCCACCGCCAGGATGTCCATCAGGCGGAGCTCATCGAAGGCGCCGCCGAAGAACAGCGCTGCCAGGAGGCCGCCGGCGAGCAGACCGCCCAGCATGCCGGGCATGCGCGAGCCGGCCGCGGCATTCTGGCCCTGGCGGCCGGGCGCCGCCTGGGTGGCATTGCCGGCAGGGGGTTGCTGCTGCACGGTGCGGGACTGGGTGCCGAAGCTCTTGCCGCCGCCCATGCGGCGGGCCTCGGCGACTTCCAGGGCGGGGCCGAGCGTGAACAGCCCGACGACCAGCATGACAAGAAGGTGACGCATCAGGGGTGTCTCCAGGGGCAGGGGGATTCCGGTTGGATGGGGAAGTGGTCGAGTCGGTCCATTCTACCCGCTATGCTGGGAGCTCACGACAATAACCGGAACGGGATGGAGTATGTCGATGCGCCTGAGACGTGAAGAGAGCCTGATGTTGATCGTCGACCTCCAAGCGGGGCTGCTGCCGGTGATCGAGCATGGTGATCAGGCGGTGACCGAGGCAGCCTGGCTGGGTGGCCTGGCGGAGGCGATCGAGGTGCCGGTGTGGGTCACCGAGCAGTATCCCGAGAAGCTGGGAGGCAGCGAGCCGCGCCTGCTCGAGGCACTGCCCGGGCATCGGCTGTGGCAGAAGCTCACCTTCGATGCCTGTGCCAACCCGGATTTCGCGGCGGCCCTGGCCGAAAGCGGGCGTCGTCAGGTGGTGCTGTGCGGCACCGAGGCACATATCTGCGTGATGCAGACGGGGCTCGGCCTGCTGGAGGCGGGCTACGAGGTCTACTGGCTGGTGGAGGCGACGGCCAGTCGACGCGCCGGCGAGGCACGGCTGGCCAGGGAGCGCATGGTGCAGGCGGGTGCCGTCGCGGTGAGTGCCGACATGGTGGCCTACGAGTGGCTGCATCGCTGCGACGACGAGCGCTTCAAGCAGGCCCACCGGCACTTCCTCAAGGGCCGCTCGGCGCGCCCGCTGGTCTTGGCGTAGGCGGGGTGCGCCGCGTCAGGCGGCGCCTTCCGCCCGGGTGAAGACCAGGGTGTCGCCTTCCGACATGGCGGCGTTGTAGCGATAGCCTGCCACGTCGAACGCCTTCAGGCCTTCCGGGTCGTCCAGGCGCTGGCGGATCATCCAGGCCGCCATCAGCCCGCGCGCCTTCTTCGCATAGAAGCTGATGATCTTGAGCTTGCCGTTCTTCTCGTCCTTGAACACCGGGGTGATCACCCGGGATTCGAGGGCCCTGGCATCGATGGCCTTGAAGTACTCGTTGGAGGCCAGGTTGACCAGGACCGGGCTGCCGCTGGCGGCCACGGCGCGGTCGAGCTCGGCGGTCAGGGTTTCCCTCCAGAAGGCATAGAGGTCGCGGCCGGCAGGGTTCTCCAGGCGGGTGCCCATCTCCAGGCGGTAGGGCTGGATCAGGTCCAGGGGGCGCAGCAGGCCATAGAGGCCCGAGAGGATGCGCAGGTGCTCCTGGGCGAAGACGTTGTCCTCGTCGCTGAAGGTGTCGGCCTCGAGCCCCACGTAGACATCGCCCTGGAAGGCCTGGGCGGCGGGCTTGGCGTTGTCCGGGGTGAAGGGCGTCTGCCAGTCGGCGAAGCGCGCGGCATTGAGCCCGGCCAGCTTGTCGCTGATGCCCATCAGCTCGCTGAGCCGCTGCGGGGAGTAGCCGCGGAGGATCTCGATCAGCTCATGGCTGCGGTCGAGGAAGTCCGGCTGGGAGTGCAGGGCCGTGGTGGCCGGTGTCTCGAAATCCAGCGTCTTGGCGGGCGAGATCACGCTCAGCATATGGGCGCTCCTGTACCTGAGGGAAGATGGCCGGGTGGCAGTGGGGGCCAGTATACCAAGCCGTCCGGCCGCGGTGGGCTATCGGCCTGATAGCCCACCGCGGGAGGCCCTTCAGGGCGCCGGGTTGGGGAGCCGTCGATGGACCTCCTCGATGGCCTCCAGTACGCCCTGGTCGAGCTTGAGCGACTCGCTGGCCAGGTTGTCCTCCAGCTGGTCCATGCTGGTGGCGCCGATGATGTTGCTGGTGAGGAAGCTGCGCGAGTTGACGAAGGCCAGGGCCATCTGCGCCGGATCGAGGCCGTTGTCGCGGGCGATCTGCACGTAGGCGCTGGTCGCCTCTTCGGCCTGGGGGTTGGTGTAGCGCTGGAAGCGCTCGAAGAGGGTGAGGCGGGCACCTTCCGGCCGGGCGCCGTCGAGGTACTTGCCTGACAGCACGCCGAATGCCAGCGGGGAGTAGGCCAGCAGTCCCACGTTCTCGCGATGGGCGACCTCCGCCAGCCCCACCTCGAAGGTGCGGTTGAGCAGGTTGTAGGGGTTCTGGATGGAGGCCACCCTCGGCAGGCCGTGGCTCTCGGCGAGCTGCAGGGCCCGCATCACCCCCCAGGGGGTGTCGTTGGACAGCCCGATGGCACGGACCTTGCCGGCGTCCACCAGCTCCTTGAGGGCCGAAAGCGTCTCCTCCAGGGGGGTGGCATCCTCCTCCTCGTCGTGCTCGTAGCCGAGCCGGCCGAAGAAGTTGGTGCGGCGATCCGGCCAGTGCAGCTGGTAGAGGTCGACGTAATCGGTCTGCAGGCGGGAGAGGCTGGCGTCGATGGCCTGGTGCAGGTGTTCGCGGGTCAGCCGCGGGCCGCCGCGCAGATGCTCCAGGCCAGGGCCGGTGGCCTTGGTGGCGATGATGACATCGTCGCGGGAGCTCCGGCGCTTCAACCAGCTGCCGATGTAGGCCTCGGTGCGTCCCTGGGTCTCGGCCCTGGGTGGCACGGGGTACATCTCGGCCGTGTCGATGAAGTTGATGCCGAAGGCCACGGCACGGTCGAGCTGCTCGTGGGCATCGGCCTCGCTGTTCTGCTCGCCGAACGTCATGGTGCCGAGGCACAGCCGGCTGACCTCGATGCCGGTGTTGCCAAGCGGTCGCGTCTGCATCCGTCACTCCCCTTGCTAGGATCTCGTGGTGTGGAAACGCCAGGTCTGGTGCGGCACGTCCAGAACCGGCATGGTAGCGGCAGGTCGACCAGGCCGGCAAATACGAGGGGTTGAGTCGCTGCCGGGGTGGGCGTATGCTTGCGCCCCCGTTGCCCGGGTGGAGACCCGAGGGCAGTTGTCACAGTATGCGCATGACGCCGCACACAGGGTAGTGGGCGATGTCGTGATCGGCACAGGACCAGGGTTGCTTGCCATGCCCCAGGCATCATCACTGTTCACTCGGCTCGAATACCGTCTGGCGGAGCAGCTGTTCCATACCCGCTGGCTGCCTCGTTCGCCGCGGACCCAGAAGTTGACCATGCACCTCTTCCAGCGTTGTGCCGACGCGGGGCACCCGGCGGCGCTGTCGCTCTACGGGCACATGCTCTTCCATCGCGGTGTCAGCCCCCAGGACAAGGCGCGCGGTGCCCGCTACGTGCTCGAGGCCGCCCATGCCGGGGATGCCCGGGCCCAGTACCAGGCCGGCCAGATCCACGAGCGCGGCTGTGTCCTGTATCCGCGCCGTGAAGACCATGCCGTGACCTGGTATGCCCGTGCCGGCGAGGCCGGCCATCCCCTGGCCGCCGGTCGCCTGGCCAGGGCCTACCGCCTGGGCGAACTCGGCTTGCCGGTGGACGCCGAGCGAGCCGAGCACTGGCAGCGGCTGGCCGATCGCCAGGCGGGGCTGGCCGACCAACTGGACAGCATGGAAGCCCAGACGCGACACTAGGTATCAGCGGGTCGTTGTGCGGCCCCGCCATGCGACCTGGTGATTTCCATCGAGGACCTGCCTTCCCGTGACGCTACCGACACTGCTGGATATCGAAGCGTCCGGGTTCGGGCGTGGCAGCTACCCCATCGAGGTCGGACTGGCCCGTCCCGACGGCAGCACCTGTGCCTTCCTCGTGCAGCCCCTCCCCGAATGGACCCACTGGGACCCCAAGGCGGAGCTGCTGCACGGGATCAGTCGTGGCCGGCTGGCGCGGGAGGGGTTTCCGGTACGCCAGGTGGCGCGCTGGCTCAACGACGAGCTGGCCGATCTGGGCATCGCCTACAGTGACAGCTGGGGCTACGACAACACCTGGCTCTCGCTGCTCTTCCACCACGCCGGCATGCTGCCGGCGTTTCGCCTCGAGGCCCTGCGCAAGCTGCTGAGCGACGGGCAGCTCGCGCTGTGGAAGGCCACCAAGGAGGCCCTGGTGTGCGAGCTGGGCATCCACCGCCACCGGGCCGGCGACGACGCCCGCCTGCTCCAGCTCACCTACCAGCGCACCCGCGAACTCGCCGGGGACGCCTGAGCCCGCCCCAGGGCCCTTCCGCCTCGGCCTCAGGCGAGCTCGGCGAGGCGTCCCTCCAGGATATCCAGCAGTTCCGCCGGCTCCGGGGCATCGAGCAGCTCGGCCCGGGTGCGGCCGTTGAGGAAGCCGTGCTCCACGGTGCTGTCGAGGAAGGCGAGCAGCGGCGAGTAGAAGCCACCGGTGTCCAGCACGCCGATGGGCTTGTCGTGCAGCCCCAGGTAGTGCCAGGTCCAGGCCTCGAAGAACTCTTCCAGGGTACCGATGCCGCCGGGCAGCACGATGAAGGCGTCGGCATGGGCCGCCATGCTGGCCTTGCGCTCGTGCATGTTGCGCACCCGGATCAGCTCGCTGAGCCCCAGGTGTGCCTGCTCGCGTTCCACCAGGTGGTCGGGCATCACGCCGACTGCCTCGCCGCCCTCGGCCATGATGGCATCGGCCAGCGCACCCATCAGGCCGATGCGGGCCCCACCGTAGACCAGGCTGTGTCCACGACGGGCGAGTTCGGTGCCCAGCTGGCGCGTGGCCTCGAGGAATTGGGGGTCACGGCCGTCCCGTGAGCCCAGGTAGACGCAGAATCTCGACATGCTGTTCTCCTTGGCAAGGCCTCCATCCTAGTGGCACCTCGGGGGTCTCGAAAGCCCGCCTCCCCCCGGATACGCCAGGGGCGCCATCATGGCGCCCCTGGCGATGTGCTGGCCGATGGCCGGTTCAGCGCGGGGTGTTGGCCGCATCGTGCTTCATGGCCTGGCGCAGCAGCTTGATGCCCACGCCGGTGATGACCACCATGCTGGCGATCAGGGCGAGACTGGCAATCACATGGGTATCGACGTACATGCAGGGGGGCTCCTTGCGGGGTGGAGGGCTTCGGGGTCGTGGTCAGGGAGAGGCGGGGCTGTCTCAGGTCAGGCAGTCGGCGACGCCGTGCTCGGCATCCAGCCACTGCCCGATGACGTTGTCGCCACACAGGTGGTGGGCATACTGGGTGTGCAGGCAGCGTACCTGGTCCCAGTTGCCGATGCCGCCGATGCCGCGCTCCCTGAGCACGCCATCATACCCCAGCCGGATTACCTCAGCCTTTTGTGCCGCGCTCATGAAGCGCCAGCGGGCCTCGACATAGTCGCGATGGCTGCGGTGATAGGCGGCGAGGAAGTCGGGGTCGTCCTGCAGGCGGGTCTCGAGCTGCTTGATCACCCCGGCGGCCTCGATGTGCGACAGCTCGACCTTGAGGCGCCGGGAGCTGAGCCAATAGAGGGTCGGGAAGGGCATGCCGTCGACGATGGGCGCCATGCGCAGCACCAGGGGGGTGCCTTCGCCATCGGTGGCCGAGATGGCCTCGATGCCCCGGGGGGCGCGGCCCAGCTGCTCGGCGATGATGGCCAGCTGGCGCTCGTCAGGAGTCTGGTCGGTGCGGATCACCATCGTCGGGGTCCCGTACAAACTTGTTCGAACGGCCCACGGCCAGGAAGAAGGCACGCGTGAGCTGCTCGGGGGTCGGCACATAGCGCCACTGCCGCTCGCAGTACTCGTTGGCCCTGGCCATCAGCACGTCATGGAGGCGATTGAACGGCGCATCATAATCGTAGGGGTCGGCACCGAACAAGCGGATATGCGGATAGTCGGCGAAACGTTCCATGAAGTAGCGGATCAGGTCCGCCTCCACGGCGCGGTGGCGGGCGACGTTGTCGGGGTCCAGCCAGAGGTCGTAGCGGATGGCCATGACCGGCTCCTGTCGTGAGGTATCCCGGCCGTACCGGGGCCTGTCTGTGGGACAACGCGGGGCGCCATTCGGCTCGCCGCCCTTCAGGGGCGAGCGAGCGCGGCGAGGCGAGCCCCGGTGAGCTGCATCAGGTCACGGGGTGCCAGGCGGATCTCCAGCCCGCGGCGTCCGCCGCTGACATGGATCGCCTCGAAACCCTCGGCGCGGGCGTCGAGGAAGGTGGCCAGGCGCTTTTTCTGCCCCAGCGGGCTGATGCCGCCCAGCACATAGCCGGTGGCACGCTCGGCTGCCTCCGCCTCGGCCATCACGGCCTTGCGGGCGCCGGCGGCGCGGGCCAGTGCCTTGAGGTCGAGATGGCCGGCCACCGGCACGATGGCCACCACCAGCCGGCCGTCGTCGAGCCTCGCCAGCAGGGTCTTGAACACCTCGTCGGGCGACAGCCCGAGCGCGGCGGCGGCCTCCTCGCCATAGGCCGGGGTACGCGGGTCGTGCTCGTAACTGGCCAGGGAAAAGGCCACGCCGGCCTTCTCCAGGGCCTTCACCGCCGGTGTCATGCGTCTGCGGGCTCTTCCTGCAGGTGGGCTTCCAGCGCCTCGCGAAGCTCGCCCTCGATGGGGATGGCGCGCTTGGCCTGATGGTCGAAGTGTACCATCACCGTGTGGCCCAGGTTGGTCAGCTGGCCGTTCTGACGGGCCTCCTGGCTCACCGTGAAGGAGCTGTTGCCGAGCCGGGAGACATAGGTGCGGATCTCGATCTTGCTGCCGTACTGCAGCTCGGCCCGGTAGTCGACCTCCATGCGTGCCATGATCAGCCGCCACTTGCGCGGGTCCAGGTCCGGGGTGAAGAGCCGGAAGAGGTCGTTGCGGGCCAGCTCGAACCACGCCGGCAGCCGGGTATTGTTGACGTGGCCCAGGGCATCGGTGTCGTAGAAGGCGGGCTCGATGGTGCGTACGAACATCGCGGGGTTCCTTGTCTTGTGAGCGGCGTCGGATCGGGTAGGACAGCTTTATCCCTATCAAGCGCTCGGTCAAGTGCCCGGGGCAAGCCGCCTGGCCCGCCATGCCTGCAGGCGAGTCCAGCCCAGCAGCCAGACCGTGGCCGCCGCGAAGCCGGCCAGGGTGCCCGTGGCGAGGCCGAGGGTGGCGTAGGTCAGCGAGACGCACAGCGCATAGCAGAGCAGGGCGCCGAGCCCGGCCGGGTAGTGCTTGATCACCGTGGCGACCGGGGCCGCGCCGTGGGTCAGGTGGAGGATCACCAGCAAGGGATACATGCTGATCGGAAAGGCCGCCATCACGCCCGCCCACTCCGGCGGCAGCACGTGGGCCAGGCCGGTGATGGCGAAGATGATCGCGGCGGCCAGCAGGGCGCGCAGCACCAGCGCCGGCCAGGTGACGGTGCCGCGGGCCGCCACCAGGACATCGGGCACGCGACGGTAGAGACGGATGAACAGCGCGATGGCCAGCAGGGTGGTCAGGGTGCCGGTGAGCCGGCTGAACTCCACCTGGGTCAGCAGCAGGCTGGTGGCGAGGAAGGCGGCGAGGCCGCCGGCGGTGCCGGCGAGCACGCCGGCAAGGCCATCGCGGCGGCCGCAGACCAGGTAGCCGCCGCCCAGCGCCAGGGTGGCGGTGAAGCCGGCCAGGGTATGCACGGCGCTCTCGGCGGCGAAGGCGGGCGAGAGCTCGAGGCCGATGAAGAACAGCGCGATGGCGGTGCCCAGGGGATAGCCGGCGAGCAGGCCAGCGATACGGGGGCTGACGCGAACGGCGATGGCGCCCAGCCCGAGCACCATGCCGATGGAAACCAGTAGCTTGGCCAGTTGCCAGCTCAGGGGGACATCCATTCGTCTTGCCTTGATCAGGGTGGAAGATGCCGGCACCGGGGGAGGTCGTCATGACCGGCCCTGGTCCAGCCGCGTGGTGCCGGTCAGACCAGGCGCAGGCCCTGCCGGTCGGTCCAGGCCGCCTTGAGGGCGGCGGCCAGGGGGCCGCGCAGGTGGTCCGGAAGGGCGCCTTCAGCCGCCTCGAAGCTCTCGAAGGCGCGGTTGCGCAGCCAGCAGTAGGCCCAGGCGCAGGCCTCGTCGTCGCTTTCGGGCACCGGCCGCGCCGGCATCTGGACCAGCAGGAAGGTGGCCGTACGGGCGGCCCAGAGGGGGATGGCGTCACCGGCATCCTGCTCGCTCCAGGCGACCAGGGTGGCACCGCTCGGGGTCTCTTCCGGCTGGCCGAGCTTGGCGACCCGGGCCGTCTCGGCAAGGATCAGCGCCAGGCGATCCGTGTCGGCCTGGCCCAGGCGTTGCCACTGGCCGATCAGCGCCGGCAGTCCGCGGCGTACCTTGGCATAGAAGCCGCTTTGCGGCATGGTTTCGTTCATCTGACTGGTGTCCTGGCCTGGTTCTCATGACTGTGGCGTTGTCACTCGGGAGAGTACGCATGGATTACGATTTTGCCACGCCGGTGGAGCGTCGCCACCCGGCGGCGGGCAACTGGCCGTCCCAGAAATGGCACCACTACGCTGCCGAGGTGCTGCCGCTGTGGGTCGCCGACATGGATTTCGTCTCGCCCCCGGAAGTGATCGAGGCGCTGCGCGCCCGGGTCGATCACGGTGTCTTCGGTTACGGCCTGGTGCCCGATTCCCTGCGACACACCCTGTGCGAGTGGAGTGCCGAGCATTATGGCTGGCGCATCGAGCCGGAGTGGCAGCTGTGGCTGCCGGGCGTGGTGCCGGCCCTGCACCTGGCGAGCCTGGCGCTGACCGAGCCGGGCGACGGCGTGCTGACGGTGACGCCCATCTACCCGCCGTTCCTCAAGGTCGCCGAACGCACCGGACGACTGCCCCAGCAGGTGGCGCTGCGTGCCCCCGCCGCGGCGGACGAGACCTGGCGGCTCGATCTCGAGGCGCTGGAGGCCGCCATCACGCCCGAGACACGGCTGCTGCTCTGGTGCCAGCCCCACAATCCCACGGGGCGCGTCTGGCGCCATGATGAGCTGGCCGGGCTCGCCCGACTGGTCGAGCGCCACGACCTGCTGGTGGTCTCCGACGAGCTCCACTGCGACCTGCTGCTCGATGAAGGGGCCCGCCACCGGCCGCTGGCAGCCGCCTTCCCCGAGCTCGTGGCGCGCACCCTGACGCTGTGGGCGCCGTCGAAGACCTTCAACCTGGCGGGGCTCACCACGGCCTGCGCGGTGATTCCCGATGCCGGCCTGCGGCGGCGCTTCGCCGCCAGGGTGCGCGGCCTGCAGCCGGACGGCAACGTGCTCGGGCTGGTGGCCGCCGAGGCCGCCTACGCCCGGGGCGAGCCCTGGCGCCAGGCCCTGCTCGAGGTGCTGCGTGGGCATCGCCATACCCTCGCGGAGCGGGTGACGCAGTGGCCCGGTACGGTGATGAGCCCGCCGGAGTCGACCTACCTGGCCTGGCTCGACCTGCGCCGGGCACCGGCCCTCGAAGGCGCGGCGTCGCCCCAGCAGGCGCTGCTCGAGCGGGCCGGGGTGGCCCTCTCCGATGGTGCCGACTTCGGCTGGCCGGGGTTCATACGGCTCAACTTCGGTACCACTGCCTCCCAGCTGGAGGCGGCGCTGGACCGCCTGGACACCGTGCTGCGGGCTCAGTAGAGCAGCGCAAACAGCTTGCGGCGATAGGCGACGGTCAGCGGGTGATCGGCGCCCAGGGCGTCGAAGACCCGAAGCAGGGTCTTGCGCGCGGCGTCGTCGCCGTAGGCGCGGTCGGCCTTCATCACCCCCAGCAGCGACTCCAGGCCGGCCTCGTAGTCGCCATCGGCCACCTGGCGCAGGGCGCGCTTGAAGCGGGCCTCGCTGTCGTCGCGCCCCGTGAGCGCCGCCAGTTCCTCTGCCGAGGGCGCCTCCTCGCCGAACTCGATGCTGGCGCGCACCCCGCGGGCCGGGGCCGCATCGCGCTCTTCCGGCGGCAGGTTGTCGAGCACCCCCCTGGCATCCTCGGGCTTGCCCTCGGCCACCAGGGCACGGGCCAGCTCCACCTGGTAGGGGTAGTGCTGGGGGTTCTGCTGGACCAGCTGCTCGTAGAGGCTGCGGGCGGTGGCGGCATCGCCGGCGGCAAGCGCCTCGGCGGCCTGCTCCTCGGGGCTGGCCGGGGCATCCTCCGGGGCCGGGAAGTAGCGGCCGAGCCATTCGCGTATCTGCTTCTCGGGCAGGGCGCCCTGGAAGTGGTCGACCAGCCCGCCCTGGCTGATCAGCTTGACATCCGGCACCGAGCGCACGCCGAGCTGGGCGGCGATCTCCTGGTTCTCGTCGATGTTCAGCTTGGCCAGGATGAAGGTGCCCTGGTACTCACGGGCCAGCTTCTCGAGCACCGGCATCAGGTTCTTGCAGGGTTCGCACCAGGGGGCCCAGCACTCGAGCAGCACCGGGACCTGCATCGAGGTCTCGAGCAGCTGCTGGATGTTGCTGGTATCGACATCGATGATCACCTCGGCGGCCTGGCCGCCGGTCGGTGCGGCGCCTTGCTCGCCGGTGGCGGAGTCATCGGTGAGCGGTTCACCGGTGCGGGGATCGACGATGGGCATGATCAGTGGCCTTGCGTGGGGATGAATTTGATGTACAGATGCGGGTGGTGGACCGGGACTTCAAGGGGAGCGTGGCCGCGATGAGACGAATCCTGCGCCTGGCGGTCGGCTGCTGGCTGGCGTTGGCGCTGCTGTTGGCGGGCCCGCTGTGGATGCTGGCCACCGAGCGGGTCGGTGGCGGTGGCCACTGGGCCTCGGCGGACCGAGCGCCGTCGGGGCTGGCCCCGACGGCGCTGGAGGCCCCCGAGGCGGTGGTGCAGGTCTATGCGGCGCGCACCTGGGGCTGGCGCGGCGCCTTCGGCGTGCACACCTGGATCGCCACGCGGGAGGCGAACGCCGGGGCCTGGCGCATGCATCACGTCTTGAGCTGGCGCCGGCCTGCCCTGGTGTCGCAGTCATCCACCGATCCCGACCGCACCTGGTACGGCAACGCCCCCGAGCTGCTGGCCGACTATCGCGGCGAGGCGGCCGCGGCGCTGATCGCCGATATCGAGGCGGCCGTGGCGGCCTATCCGGCACCGTCGCGCTATCGGGCCTGGCCGGGGCCCAACAGCAACACCTTCACCGCCTGGGTGGCCCGCCAGGTACCGGGGCTCGAGGTGGTGCTGCCGGTGACCGCGGTGGGCAAGGACTACCTGTTCAACGGCGTGCTGGCCACGGCACCGGGCGGGTCGGGCATGACGGCTTCGCTGGGGGGCGTGCTGGGGTTGACCCTGGGGCGTGACGAGGGGCTCGAGCTCAACCTGCTGGGATTGTCGCTGGGCATCGACGTGCGGCGACCCGCGCTCAAGCTGCCGGGGGTCGGCCGGCTGGGCATGGCGCCCGTCATCAAGGGGGAGGGGGAAGGGTAGCGGGGACCGCGGAAGTTGAATAGAAAGCGAACCGATGACCTTCCTGGGGGTGTAGAGAGCCGAGCCTGACGAGCTACGGGAAGGTCTGCCGCAGGCATGAAAAAGGCCAGAATCTTTCGATTCTGGCCTGTTTCGGTATTTGGTAGCGGGGACCGGATTTGAACCGATGACCTTCGGGTTATGAGCCCGACGAGCTACCAGACTGCTCCACCCCGCATCAACGTGAGGCGTATTCTACAGCTTATACGCCTTTGGTCAAGAAAGGATTTCAAACGCTCGTCCGTGGCGCGCTCCCTGGTCCATACTGCCAGTGATTGCCACGCAGGGGGCAATCACTGGGACAAGGCTGGCCTGGGCCATTCCTGGCCGAGGCCAGGCAAAGCGTCATGAATATCAGGGAGGTAGTCAATGACCAACCAAGCACCCGTCGCCTGGGTTACCGGTGGTACCGGAGGTATCGGTACCGCGATCTGCCGCTCACTGGCTGCCGAGGGCTTCACGGTGGTGGCCGGTTACCACAATCCGGACAAGGCCAGGGCCTGGCTCGAGACCCAGAAGGCCGATGGCTACGAGAGCATCGCCCTGTCCGGCATCGATCTCACCGACTACGACTCCTGCATGGCAGGGGTGAAGGAGATTCAGGACAACCACGGCCCCGTCAGTGTGCTGGTCAACTGTGCCGGCATCACCCGGGATGGCACACTGAAGAAGATGACCGCGGAGCAGTGGCGCGAGGTCATCGACACCAACCTCAACAGCGTCTTCAACACCTGCCGCTGCGTGATCGAGGGAATGCTCGAGCAAGGCTATGGCCGGATCGTCAACATCTCCTCCATCAATGGCCGGAAGGGGCAGTTCGGCCAGGTCAACTACTCTGCCGCCAAGGCCGGCATGCACGGCCTGACCATGTCGCTGGCGCAGGAAACCGCCACCAAGGGGATCACCGTCAACACGGTGTCACCCGGCTACATCGCCACCGACATGATCATGAAGATCCCCGAGAAGGTACGCGAGGCGATTCGCGAGACCATCCCGGTCAAGCGCTACGGGACCCCGGAGGAGATCGGCCGCCTGGTCGCCTTCCTCGCCCACAAGGAGTCGGGCTTCATCACCGGTGCCAACATCGATATCAACGGCGGCCAGTTCATGGGCTGATCGCCCGCCCGCCGTGACCGGCCCCGCCGGCGGCGATCCCGCCGGCGGGGCGGGAAAGAGAAACCGAAAGCGCGAGGCAGAGACCTCGCGCTTTCGTGTTCATGGGCCCGCGGCCCCGGTCAGGGAGGTGGCAGGCGTGCCAGGTTCTCGAGCATGCGGTCGAGCTCGCCGACTTCCCGGGCCCAGAGCGCCGGGGGGATCGGCCCGTTGGCCAGCAGCTCGCGCAGGACCTCGTGGAGCTCCTCGGCCCGGGAGGGTTGCCGCCCGAGGTTCTCGTTGAGCCGTTCGACCTGGATCGCCAGGCGCAGCGGGTCGTCGCGGTGGCTGACCCGCCCCACCGCCAGCAGCGAGAGGTGGACCCGCTGGCGGGCGAGGCGCTCTTCGACTTCCGCCGGCTCGTCGGGTCGGCGGCGCGCCGCATTGCGTCGGGCATGGGCCGAGCGCATGTCCTCGGGCAGGGATACGCCGGCCGGCGGCTCGACATCGCGTGGCGCCTCACCGGCCAGGCTGGCGGCATCGGCCTCCAGGTGGGCAGCCAGCAGTGGCTGGATGTCGCGCCAGCGGTTCACCTCCTCGACGACCGCCAGGCGGGCCAGCCTCTCGTGACGCGCGCGGATGATCCCCGACCAGCGCCGCCGCATGCCTTCGGTACGGCGCCCCGTGGGGAGTGGCTCCAGGGCGGCGGCCTGCTGGATGGCCTGCTCCAGTACCTGGCCGTCGCCGCTGTCGGTCGGGTGCCAGGCATCGAGCCGGTCGATCAGCGCCTGCATGGCCTCCAGGCGTTCCCGGGCCTGCTGGACACGGTTGTCGCGCTCGGCCTCGCGACTGGCGAAGATCCCGTCACACAGGCCGCGGAACTCTCGCCACAGCGCCTGCTCCTCGCCCCGGGGCGCACGGCCCAGGGCCCGCCAGCGACGCTGCAGTGCCTTGGCCTGCTCGGCGCGGCGCGTGGCCGGGTCGTCGCTTTCGAGCAGGGCTCGGGCCTGCTCGATCAACTCGCGCTTGGCCTCGGCGATCTCTTCCGCGCGACGGTCGATCAGTGCCTGGAGGTCGTGACGGATGCGGCCGAAGCGCCGCCCGATGGCCTCGGCCCGGTCGCGGGGAACGGGGGAGAAGTGACGCCACTGTTCCCGGGCCTTGTCGCGGATCTGGCGCAGTGCGTCGGGGTCGGCCTCGTGGGCAGGCTGGGCGAGCAGCGTCTCGAGCTGTTCGCAGAGGGCCTCGCGCGCCTCCAGGTTGCGGGCGCGCTCGGCATCGAGGCGCTTGCGCCAGGGTGCCAGGCGCTCGTGGATACGGTCCGAGGCGGCGCGGAAGCTGGCGGACTGCTGGCGATTGGCCGCGGCATCCCCCAGTGACTTCCAGTCCTTGACCAGTTGACGATGGCGGCGATCGAGTTCGGCATCGGGCAGTGAGGTGTCCTCGGCCAGGTCGTCGATGGCCTGGCACAGCTGGTCGCGCTTGGGGCCGGCGACGAAGCCCCGCCAGTCGCGCAGTTCGGCGAGGCGGGCGGCGAGGCGCTTGAGGGTGGCCAGGTGGGGCTGCAGGCGAGCCTGGGGCAGTTGCTCGGCCTGCTGGCGAAGGCGCTGATGGAGGCGGCTGGCGCCCTTGAAGGCACCGCTCTCGAGCAGGCGCTCGAGTTGTGCCAGGTCGTCGGCGAACCGGGCCAGGCGGCTCTCCAGGTCGTCATCGGCCGGTGTCTCGGCGAGCCGCTGGCGGGCCTGCTGCAGGAGAGGGGACGGGGCCAGGTCGTCGGGCCAGCCGCTGGCGTCCACCAGGGCGACCAGGCGCTCGTCGTCGCCGTCGGCGAGCGCCTGACGGATGGCCGCGGCACGCTCCTCGAGCCTGACCCAGGCCTGGGCGATGCGCTCGTAGCCGGCCAGTGCCGCATCGTAGCGTCGTCGCAGCGCCTCGTCGGCCAGGTGCTGGTCGGAAAGGGCCTGCCAGCGATTGGCCAGCAACTGTCTCTGGGCCCGCAGGCTGGCGATGTCCTGCTCGGTGATGCGCTCGCCACGGGTGAGGGCATCGAGGCTCTCCTCCAGGGCTTCCACCAGGGCCTCGCGTGTCTGGTCGGCATCCTCGCGGCGCTGGTGGGCAGCCGCCTGGGAGAGCTGCCGGGCCTCGTGGTCGCCGATCACCTTGCGACAGCGCAGGCAGGCATCCTGGTAGCGCCGCTCCTGGCTGGCGTCGGGCAGGTCCTCCAGTGCGTTCCATTCGCGGGTCAGGTGACGGAAGCGGCCGGCGTAGAGCGGTTCCCAGGCGGCCTGGGCATGGCGCTCGAGCGACTCGAGCAGCGCCTCGCGGCGGTGGCGGGCGGCGGCCAGCGAGGCGGCATCGGCCCGCAGCCGGTTGAGGCGTTCCCGGGCCTGGCGTACCACCTGGCGGTCGCGGCGGGCCGACTGGACCAGCCGTGCCAGGCCGGCTTCGCTGGTCACTCGTGCCGCGGCGGCATGGCGTACCGCGGCGATGCCGTTGTCACAGGCCTGGTGGATCAGGGCCTCCTCGTCGTCCAGGCGTGCCAGGGCGGCCAGTCGCAGCTGCTGGTTGTCGCCCTGCAGGGTGATAGCCGTCAGCAGGGCGGCGGTATCGATGCGCTCGGTGAGGGCGATGCGGGTCGCCAGGTCGAGGCTGCCCTGGCGACCCGTCAGCAGTGCGACCAGGCGCTCATGCAGTTCGGGGGAGGGGGGCGTCTCATCGAGCAGGGCCAGCAGGCGCTCGGGGTCGTCGAGCCGCGCCAGGGCGGCCTGGCGAACGCCGGGGTCGGTATCCGCCGCCAGGCGTTCGAGGGCCTGGCGCTGGTCGGGTCGCGACGGGTCGAGGCGCGTGACGGCCTGGCGACGAACCCCGGGGTCGGGATGTTGCCAGCGGGGAGAAAAGAAGCGGCGAAGGAGTCCAGACATTGGCCATCCTGACTTGGAAGCCCCGCAGAGGCCGGGGCACAATCTTGTTGTAGGCAGCGGTGACGGCGCGTGGCCGTGGGCATGGATGTATCTAAGCACGCGTCGCGCCTGCGGAAAAGCCTGCGGTCCGTGTCGGGTGTGGCCGACTGGAGACACTGACAACCGACAGCGGCTGAGCTTATGATCAGTTGCAGGGGCCGAGTCACTCGCTTAGCTTTGACGGGGTACCCGACCATCACCCGACGTGGAGTTCGGCAATGAGTCTCAAAGTGGACAGGGACAGCATGGCGTTCACCTTCAAGGGGGGCATGCTGCCGATGACGGTCATGGAGCTGGCCAGCGCCGATCCCGAGCGCATCCGTGAACAGCTCGCCGGCAAGCTCAGCCAGTCCCCGGCTTTCTTCCAGCACACCCCGGTGGTGCTCAGCGTCGAGAAGCTCGACGAACCGCACCTGGCCCTCGAGCGCATCTGTGCGGTCTGCCGGGCCCACAAGCTGTTGCCGGTGGCGGTACGCGGCGGCACCGATCCGGTCAAGCAGTCGGCCTGGGCGCTGGGGCTGGGCTGGTTCCCGCCCCAGGAGGCGACTCGGCCCCGGACGCTGGAGAGCGTGGCGACCGCCGAGCCGGAGGCGAGCGAGACGGCCGAGCTCGAGGCCCCCCCGGGGGTGGCCAGCGGCGGTCGTATCTACCGTGGCACGGTACGCTCCGGCCAGCAGGTGACCTCGCCGGAGGGCGACCTGGTGGTGATCGGCGCCGTCAATGCCGGCGCCGAGGTGCTCGCCGCCGGCAGCGTGCATGTCTATGGTGCCCTGCGCGGCCGCGCCCTGGCGGGGATCCACGGGGACCTCCAGGCCGGGATCTTCTGCCGCGAACTGCGCGCCGAGCTGCTCTCGGTGGCCGGCAACTACAAGCGGCTCGAGGACATCGATCCTTGCCTGCTGGGCACTTCCGTGCAGGTGCGCCTGGACGACAACCAGCTGGGCATCTCGCCGCTGGCCTGATCCCGCCCGGCGGTATCGGGCGATGCTGCCCGTCGTCTCATTACCCATTCCACCATACTGACAGGAAGCGTAACTTGGCCAAGATCATCGTTGTGACCTCCGGCAAGGGGGGGGTCGGCAAGACAACAAGTGCGGCAGCCATTGCCACTGGCCTGGCGCTGCGAGGCAACAAGACCGTGGTCATCGACTTCGATGTCGGGCTGCGCAACCTCGACCTGATCATGGGGTGCGAGCGCCGCGTGGTCTACGACCTGGTCAACGTCATCCAGGGCGAGGCGGGGCTCAACCAGGCACTGATCCGCGACAAGCGGGTCGACAACCTGCATATCCTGCCGGCCTCCCAGACCCGCGACAAGGATGCCCTGACCCTGGAGGGCGTCGAGAAGGTGCTCGAGACCCTGGGCAAGGATTTCGATTATATCCTCTGTGACTCGCCGGCGGGCATCGAGCGCGGTGCCCAGCTGGCGATGTACTTCGCCGACGAGGCGGTCGTGGTGACCAACCCGGAGGTCTCCTCGGTGCGCGATTCCGATCGTATCCTGGGGTTGCTGGCGTCCAAGACGCGACGGGCCGAGCGCGGCGAGGACCCGATCCGCGAGCACCTGCTGATCACCCGCTACAACCCGTCACGGGTCGACCAGGGTGACATGCTCAATCTCGAGGACATCCGCGAGATCCTGGCCATCGACCTGCTCGGGCTGATCCCCGAGTCCGAGGCGGTGTTGCGGGCCTCGAACCAGGGGGTGCCGGTCACCCACGACGCCGACAGCGACGCCGGCCAGGCCTATACCGACACCGTGGCCCGCCTGCTCGGCGAGGAGGTGCCGCTGCGCTTTCACGAGTACCAGAAGAAGAGCCTGTTGAGCCGAATGTTCGGAGGAGGTCGCCGGTGAAGTTGCTCGAGTTCCTGAAGAGAGAGCGCAAGAAGTCCGCATCGGTCGCCAAGGAGCGATTGCAGATCATCGTCGCCCACCAGCGCAGCCAGCGCGGCCAGCCGGACTACATGCCGATGCTGGAGAAGGAACTGCTGGAAGTGATCCGCCGCTATGTCCAGGTCGACGACGATGCCATCAACATCAGTCTCGACAGCGAGGACAACTGCTCGGTGCTGGAGTTGAACGTCACCCTGCCCAGGGCCTGAGCATCGGAGCCGGCTGAGCGGCGCGCGAGGCTGTGCTAGGCTGTCCCTTTTCAAGCCACCAGCACCCTCCGGAGAGAGCTGCCCATGGCGCCGCCTCATGCCGCCCCGATGACCTTCCTGTGGCACGACTACGAGACCTTCGGTGCCGACCCGCGCCGCGACCGTCCCTCCCAGTTCGCGGCGATCCGCACCGATGCCGAGTTCAACGAGATCGGCGAGCCGGTGACGTGGTTCTGCAAGCCGGCCGACGACTTCCTCCCCCATCCCCAGGCCTGCCTGATCACCGGCATCACCCCCCAGCAGGCCAGCCGCCGCGGCCTGCCCGAGGCCGAGTTCGCCGGCCGTATCCAGGCGCTGATGAGCGAACCGGGCACCTGCGTGCTGGGTTACAACAGCCTGCGCTTCGATGACGAGGTGAGCCGTCACCTCTTCTATCGCAACATGCTCGACCCCTATGCCCGGGAGTGGCAGAACGGCAACTCCCGCTGGGACCTGATCGACGTGGTGCGCGCCTTCCATGCCCTGCGCCCGGCCGGCATCGAGTGGCCGAGTCGTGACGATGGCTCGCCCAGCTTCAGGCTCGAGGCGCTGACCGCCGCCAACGGCATCGAGCATGCCGGCGCCCACGATGCCCTGGCCGACGTGCGGGCCACCATCGCCCTGGCGCGCCTGCTTAAGGCCGCCAATCCGAAACTGTTCGACTACCTGCTCAAGCTGCGTGGCAAGCGCGCCGTGGCGAAACTGCTCGATGTGCCGAACCGCAAGCCGGTGCTGCACGTCTCGCGCCGCTACCCCGCGAGTCGCGGCTGCAGTGCCCTGGTGGTGCCGCTGGCCGAGCATCCGAGCAACCCCAACGGGGTGATCGTCTACGACCTCTCGGTGGACCCCTCCCCGCTGTTCGACCTCAGTGCCGAGCAGATCCGCCAGCGGGTCTTCGTCAGCAACGACGACCTGGCCGAGGGTACCGAGCGCATCCCCCTCAAGGTCATCCACATCAACAAGTGCCCGGTGCTCTTCCCGGCCAGTGCCCTCAAGGACGTGGAGGGGCCGGCCAAGGGGGAGTACGGCGAGATCGTCGCGCGCCTGGGGCTGGACCTGGCCACCTGCCGCGAGCACTGGAAGCTGCTGTCCGCTCGCCCCGAGGTCGCCGGCCGGGCCGCCGAAGTCTTCGCCGAGCCGCCACCGGAAGGCCCCCGCGATCCCGACCTGATGCTCTACGCCGGGGGGTTCTTCTCGCCCGCGGATCGCCAGCAGATGCAGCGGGTGCGCGAGACCGACCCCTGGGACCTGGTCGGGGCGAGCTTCGCCTTCCAGGACCCGCGCCTCGAGGAGATGCTGTTCCGCTACCGGGCGCGCAGCTATCCGGAGACCCTGGAGAGCGAGGAGCAGGTCCAGTGGGAGGCCTTCCGCTGGGCGCGGATGAACGACGCGGCGCTCTCCAGCCTGACCCTCAAGGACTTCGCCAGGGAGATCGAGCGCCTCAACCAGGTGGCGCTGAGTGACCGTGACCGGCAGATCCTCGAGGAGGTGGTGATGCACGTGGAGGCGATCATGCCGCCCCAGGCCTTCGACTGAAGGCAGCGGCGACGGGGGCGTGCGAGCAGCAGGCGAGAAGCGCCCGGCCCGTCGGCCGGGCGCTTCTCGTTGGTGGGCGGGTCAGTCGTCGGCTTCCGGCATCGGCGCCAGGTGGCGGGTCAGCTCGGCCACGTCGCTGGGCTCGTCGCCCGGGTCGAAGGTGACGTTGGCCACGGCCGCGTCGCGCAAGCCCGACCAGGCCTCGCGCAGGTCCCGGGCCGTGACCGACAGGGCCCGCTCGGCCAGCCGCTCGCGGCGATCGAACTCGGTGTCGCCGAAGGACATCGCCTGCCAGAGCCGGTTGGCGCGGCCGGAGAGGCTGGTGTCCCGCTGCATCAGGTTGTCGTGCACGGCCCGGCGATACGGGGCCAGGTCGTCGTCGTCCAGGGCGTCGAGCCGCTCCTCGAAGTCGTTCAGGAAGGCGTCGATGCGGGCCTGGATCACCTCGCTCTCGGTGTCGGGCGATTGCACCAGCAGGCCGAGGCCCGGCGCATCCATCAGCGGCGAGTAGCCGGCGTTGACCACATAGCCCAGCTGCTCCTCGGTACGCAGCCGCTGGTAGAAGGGGGTGTCGATCAACTGGCCGAGCACCGCCAGCCGGGCCTGACTCTCCAGGGAGCGGTCCGGCCCCTGGAGGTAGCGCAGCACCAGGGATTCCTGGCGAGTGGTGACGGGCACCAGCGTCGGCAGCGAGGCGTCGGCGCGCAGCGGGACCAGGTCGGGAATCTGCTCCTCGGCGAGGCCGGGCGCGAGGGCGTCGGCGACCAGGCGGGCCTCGCGGGTCGCCAGCGAGACATCCAGGTTGCCCACCGCCATGGCTTCCAGGCGCAGTTCGGCGAGGAAGGCCTCGCGGTAGTCGCGCAGGTCGTCGAGCTCGAGCTCCCGGCTCGCCTCGAGCAGGGCGTCCGTGGGCCACTGGGGGCGTACCAGGGCCTCGGTGAGGGTGCGGTGGGCCTGTCGGTAGAGGGCGGCCTGGGGGGCGTTGCGCCATTCCCGCTGCAGGCGGTAGCGCACCCGCTCGAAGGTGGCGGCATCGATCTCGCCCTCCTGGAGCTGCCCCAGCACGCGGTGCATCAGCTGGTCCTGGCGATCGCGCCAGCCGGAGAAGGACAGGGTGATGCCGCGGGCGTGGGCATAGGCCTCGAAGTGCTGGCCGGCGAGCCGGGCCGGGTAGAGGGCCTCGTTGAGGCTGTCGTCCAGCCAGCCTGCCAGCAGCCGGGCCAGGGTGGCGTCGCGGGCGGACGCCGAGGCCCGGGGGTGCTGCAGGCTGAAGCGCCACTCCACCTTGGGCGTGTTGAAGGTGGCGTCCGCCATGTGCCAGAGGGCGAAGGCCTCCTCGTCGATCACCAGGTGCGGCCGGTCATGCTGCTCGTCGAGCAGTGTCACGTCCTCGGCGATATAGGGATTGGGCTCGGCAAGGGTGAGGCCACCCAGCGCCGGCACCTCGTCCCCGACGGGGTCGGTGACCTCCCGCCAGGGGGTGTTGAACCAGGGGGAGACCCGGTCACCCTCGACGTCCGGAGCGCTGTAGAGCCGCAGCAGGTTGTCGGGGCGCAGGGCATCCAGGTAGTGCGCGACCCGCTCCCGGTCGAAGCCGTCCATGCGGTAGGCGGCGTACTGGACATCCTCCACCGGGAAGCGGGCCAGGTTCATGGCCAGGCGCATGGCACCATTGAGCGGCGAGCCGTGCTGCTGGAAGCGGAACTGCTGCTCGGCCAGCCGGGCCTGCTCGTCGTAGCGCCAGGCCTCGAGGCCCGCGTCACGGATCTGCTCGATGGCGGCGAACAGGGTGGCCTCGATCTCGTCGAGTCGCTCCGCTCCGGCCGGGGTCAGGCTGATGCCGATGCTGAACAGGGCGTGGCGGCCGTCACCGCGGGAGACGCCGGCGGAGAGGCCATCGGCCCAGCCCGCCTCGCGCAGGACGGCGAGCAGGCTGCCGGCACCCTCGTGACCCAGCAGGTGGGCCAGGAGGTCGGCGGGCTTGTGGCGGTACTCCGGCATCGGGTCGGGGACCGGGAACAGGAAGCGCAGCCGGCGGCTGTCGCGCACCGACTGCAGTTCGACGCGTCGTGGCAGGCGGCTCTCGGTGACCAGCGGTGCCTCGATCACCGGGCGCGACAGGCCGTGGTCGGGTATCTCGGCGAAGCGCTCGGTCACCAGCGCCTCGAGCTCGTCCAGGGGCCGGGGGGCGATCACTGCCAGGTGCATCACGTTGGCATCGTAGTGCTGCTCGTAGAACTCGATCACCCGTTCACGCAGCGACGCTTCGCCCTCGGGCGGGTCGGCCAGGGTGGCGCGGCTGCCCACGGCGAAGCCGGTGGTGGGATTGTCCGGGTTGAGCAGCTGGTTGAGCACGTCGTTCTCGCGGCGGCCATCATCGCGGATGCGTGCCATGTACTCGGAATGGACGATGTTGCGCTCGCTCTCGAGCTGGTCGGCGTTGAACAGCGGGGCGATGAAGAAGCGACTGAAACGGTCCAGGGCCCCGGGAAGTGCCTCGGGGTCGATGTCGAAGAAGTAGTTGGTGTCCTGGGGGGCGGTGAAGGCGTTGTGGCTGCCGCCATGGCGGGAGATGTAGCCCTGGTAGGCATCCGCCTCGGGGAAGGTGTCGGTGCCCAGGAACAGCATGTGCTCCAGGAAGTGGGCGAGGCCCGCCAGGTCGTCGGGGTCCTGGGCGCTGCCCACCCCCACGTTCATCGAGGCGGCGGCCTTGTCCGCCTCCGGGTCGTTGACCAGCAGGGTGGTGAGGCCGTTCTCCAGGGTCAGCACGCGGTACTCGCGCACGTCGTGGGGGCTGGTCAGGGGGGTGGTGACATCGGCCACGGCCTCCGGCTCGGTGGCCCCGGCCGGGGCGAGGGGCAGGGCGACCAGCAGGGCGCCGGCCAGGGCCAGCAGGCCGAGCGGGCGCAGCGGTCGCCGGATGCGGTAATCGACAATGGCGCTGAGGGCGGCGATGGACATCGTCTCTCCTTATCGGGGGTTCCGGCGCAGCATGGGCCCCGTGGGGTGGGCACAGGAAGGATCCTGGTGCGCGGGATCGTTGACACGTCTTGATACCGGAAAGGCGCCCAACAGTTCCATGGGGGCGGTCGTCAGCAGTGCCTTCGTCGCCTCGGGTGGCGTCCGCGGATCGAGCCAGCGGTGGCTGTCGCCAGCGGCGATCACCGCCGGCAGGCGGTCGGTGAGGGGGGCGAGCAGGTCGTTGGTCGGCACGGTGATCAGGGCGAGGGAGTCCGTGTGCTCGACCAGGCTGGTGTGGAAGCGGCACCAGAGTCCCGCCAGCAACAGCGGCCCGCGGTCGACCCGGGTCACCAGGAAGGGCTGCTTGAAGCGTGGCTGGGGCCGCCAGGCATAGACACCGCTGACCGGCACCAGGCAGCGCCGGGCGTGGAAGGCCTCGCGAAACATGGGGCGCGCCTCGAGGGATTCGGCCCGGGCGCAGTGCGGGGCATGGTCGAGCACCTCGAGCCAGGGCGGTGTCAGGCCCCAGAACAGCCGGGACAGGTGCGGCCTGCCGCCTTCCAGGCGGATCGCCGAGAGCGGCCGCCGCGGGGCCAGGTTGGGGCTGGTCAGCAGGGGGGAATCGACCGTCAGGCCCGGCAGCAGGCGCTCGAGGTCGAGAGAGGCGATGTGCAGTCGGCCGGCCATGGGCACTCCGCGATCGATGGAGCGACAGGGTACCCAAGTCGAACGGGCGAGAAAAGCGCCGAACCGGCGGCGATCCTGACCCGGGCTTGTGTTTGCCGCATGAATGGATAAGCTGTCGAAAACAGTGTTCGATCTGCGCTATCCTAGGTGTCATCAGGCCATGCCCGATCGCATGCGCCCGAGCCGAGTCCCGTACGCCACCATCTTGCGAGGAAACCGATGGCCCGTCCCAGACAGCATGCGCCCGAGGCGCTACATGCCCAGGTCATGGCGGCATGTGATGCCTGGCTGCAGGAGCATCCTGCGCACTCGCTGTCGCTGCGTGCCCTGGCGCGAGAGGTCGGTTGCGCTCCCAGCACCCTGCTCAAGCTCTACGGCAGCTTCGGCAACCTGCTGCAGCACGTCAACATCGAGACCCTGGCGCGGCTGCGCAGCGTCATCGAGCCGCTGACCGAGAGCGCCTCCCCCGAGCAGCGACTCAAGGCCCTGGCGAACGCCTACTGGCAGTTCGCCCAGCGTGACGCCTACCGCTGGCAGCTGCTGTTCGACTATCCCCTGGCCCAGGAGGGGGAGCTCGACCAGCGCCAGAGCGACATGATCGAGGCGCTGTTCCTGCGTGTCGAGGCCACCCTCAAGGAGTATCAGCCGGCGCTGGATGACCTGGAGGCCCGACGTCTGGGGCGTACCCTCTGGGGCAGTGTCCATGGACTGGTGCAGCTCGGCCTCAACGAGCGCCTCGGCTACTGGCAGGGTCAGCAGCTGGAAGTCGGCGAGCTGCTCGACCAGCTGCTCCACACCACCCTCGCCGGCCTGAAGCATAGACCCGACGTGACGTGACGATCCTGCTGTGGCTGTCGGTCGTCGCTACCCTGGCGGCGATGAGCTGGTTGCTGGTACGCCAGCCGAGACCCGTCATCCGGCAGCTGGTCATCCTGGTGGTTTGCCTGCTCTATCGGCTGCGGCTGCGCGGCCAGGGGCACATTCCCGCCCGCGGTCCCGCGGTGGTGGTCTGCAACCATGTGAGCTTCATGGATGCCATGGTGATCGGCGGTGCCTGCCGGCGGCCGCTGCGCTTCCTGATGGACAAGCCGATCTACGACTCGCCCTGGCTCAACTGGCTGTTTCGACTGGTGGGCGCCATTCCCGTGGAATCGGAGCGGCGCGATCCGGGCAACATCCGTCGCGCCCTCGAAGAGGTCAGCCGGGCGCTGGCCGAGGGCGAGGTGGTGATGCTGTTCCCCGAGGGCCGGCTGACCCCGGACGGCAGGGTGCAGCCCTTCCGGCGCGGCCTGGAGCTGATCCTGGCTCGCGACCCGGTGCCGGTGATTCCCGCCGGTCTCTCCGGGCTGTGGGGCTCCTGGACCTCGCATCATGGCGGCAAGGCGTTGACCAAGCCGCCTCGGCGCTTCCGGGCCCGGGTGGCGCTCTACTTCGGCGAGCCCCTGGCCCCCCACGAGGCCAGCCGGCCCCGGGTCGAGTCACGGGTGCGCGCGCTCAAGGCAGAAGCCGACCAGTGGGCCGAGCGACGGTCGGGAGAGGCCGTTGCGCGACGCTGATGCCTGCGCCGACTTTTCGGACAAGCCTAGCGCTGCATGGCCGGTCGGCGCGGTGGCATCCAGCAGCGGGCAGCGGTGATCAGGTTGTCGCGGACCTCGAGGATCTCCATTCTCACGTTGCCGATCTGCAGGCAGGCGGGGCCGTCGGGGAAGGACTCCAGGTGCTCGAGGATCAGGCCGTTGAGGGTCTTGGGGCCGTCGGTGGGCAGCTGCCAGCCCAGCGCCTTGTTGATGTCGCGGATGTTGGCGGTGCCGTCGATCACGTGGCTGCCGTCGTCCTGCAGGTGGATCTCCTGGTCCTGGCCCGCCACGTCGGTGGTGAACTCGCCGACGATCTCCTCGAGGATGTCCTCCAGGGTCACCAGGCCCTCCACGTCGCCATACTCGTCGACGACGATGCCGATCCGCCGCTTCTGCTTCTGGAAGTTGAGCAGCTGCGTATGCAGCGGGGTGGACTCGGGAATGAAGTAGGGCTCCCGGGCCTCCTGCACGATGGCGGCCTTGGTCACCTCGTCGCGGGACAGGAAGCGCGCCGCATTGCGCAGGTGCAGCATGCCGATGATGTTGTTGATGTCGCCCTTGTAGACCGGCACCCGGGTGTGCTGGCTGGTGCGGATCTGGGTCAGGATCTCCTCCAGGTCGTCGTCCAGGTCGATCCCCATCACCTCGTGTCGCGGCACCATGATGTCGTTCACGGTGACGTTCTCGAGGTCGAGGATCGACAGCAGCATCGCCTGGTGGCGATGGGGGATCAGGGTGCCGGCCTCGTGGACCACGGTGCGCAGCTCGTCGCGGGTCAGGTTGTCGGTACTGCCGTCGATGTTCTTGACGCCAAGCAGGCGCAGCAGGCCGTTGGAGATGACGTTGACCAGCCACACCAGCGGATAGAGCAGCTTGAGCAGCGGCTCCAGCACCAGCGAGGCGGGGTAGGCGATGCGCTCGGGTTTCACCGCGGCGTAGGTCTTGGGCGTGACCTCGGCGAAGATCAGGATGACGATGGTCAGGATCAGGGGAGCGACGGCCGGCCCGGTGACCTCGCCGAAGAAGTGGATCGCCAGCACGGTGGCGATGGCGGCGGCCAGGTTGTTGACCAGGTTGTTGCCGATCAGGATCACGCCGATCAGTCGGTCCGGTCGGGAGAGAAGCCGGAGCACGCGCTGGGCACGGGTCTCGCCGCTGCTGGCCTGGTGACTCAGGCGATAGCGGTTGATCGACATCATGCCGGTCTCGGAGCTGGAGAAGAAGGCGGAGAGACAGATGAGCAGGAACAGCAGGCCGAACAGCAATCCCAGGGGGAAGTCGTCGCTCAAGTCGAAGGATCCTCAATGGCGTGTCAGGCTCGATTTGTAGGGACTCGACCCGGCAGTGTCAAGGCGCCCGACTCCGGGCTCAGCCCCGACTCAGCACGACCTCGAGCACGAACTTGCTGCCGAAGTAGGCCAGCAGCAGCACGGCGCAGCCGCCCAGGGTCCAGCGTACCGCCCGCATCCCCCGCCACCCCAGCCGGTGGTGGCTGAACAGCAGGACCGAGAAGATCACCCAGGCGGCCAGCGACAGGATGGTCTTGTGGGCCAGGTGCTGGGCGAACATGTTCTCCACGAACAGGAAGCCGCTGGCGATCGACAGCGTCAGCAGGGCCATGCCGGCCCAGATCAGCTCGAACAGGATCCGCTCCATGGTGGTGAGGGGAGGCAGGGCCTGGACGATGCCACGGGTGTGGTGGTGGCGCAGCGCCTGGTTCTGCAGGCCCAGCAGCACGGCCTGGACGGCGGCGATGGCCAGCACGGCAAAGGCGAGGATCGAGCTGAGGGCGTGCAGGGCGATGCCCGGGGTCAGGCCACTGGCACGCTCGGGGCTGGGCAGGCCCGTGGCCAGGAGCAGTGTCACGCCGGCTATCGGGAAGAGCCCCACGGCGGCATTGAGCACCGGCTTGAAGAAGCTCACCGCGATGAGCAGCAGTACCACCGCGGCGCTGACCACGATGGCGCTGGTGGAGAGCCCCGGCAGCATCGGCTGGCCCTGGCCGATCAGGCCGGCGGCCAGCGGCAGGTGGCAGAGCAGGCCCAGCACGCCCAGGCTACGCACCAGCGCGGGGCGCGGCGGTACCCGGCGCGCCAGGGCCAGCGCCTGCCAGGAGGCAGCGGCGGTGTAGAGAATGAAGGCCAGGATGGCCAGGGGGAGCGCCTGCATCGATTGCTTTCCATGCGCCTTCGCGAGCGCCTGATGGTGGTTGAACAGCGTGCCGCTACTATACCCAATCCCCCGGGTTGCGCACAGACCGCACCGCGGGACGCTGTCCTGCATGGAGACTGGCGGCCACAGGGCGTATAATCGTCGCCCATATTCAGGCCGTCGTCACTGGAGAGGCCAATGTTCCAGAATCTCAGCGAGCGTCTGTCGCAGACACTCAAGTCGATCAAGGGTCAGGCGCGCCTGACCGAGGAGAACGTCAAGGACACCCTGCGCGAGGTGCGCCGAGCCCTGCTCGAGGCCGATGTCGCGTTGCCGGTGGTCAAGGCGTTCATCGACCGCGTGCGCGAGCGTGCCGTGGGCCAGGAGGTCTCGCAGAGCCTCTCGCCGGGCCAGCAGTTCGTCAAGATCGTCCAGCAGGAGCTCGAGGCGGTCATGGGCGAGGCCAACGAGGGGCTCGCGCTCAAGGGGTCCCCGGCGGTGGTGCTGATGGCGGGCCTGCAGGGGGCGGGCAAGACCACCTCGGTGGCCAAGCTGGCGCGCTACCTCAAGGAGCGCGAGAAGAAGAAGGTGCTGGTGGTCTCGGCGGACGTCTACCGCCCCGCGGCCATCGACCAGCTCGAGACCCTGGCCAACGAGGTGGGGGTCGACTTCTTCCCCTCGCGCAGCGACCAGCAGCCGGTGGCCATCGCCGAGGCGGCGATCAAGCATGCCAGGATCCAGTTCCATGACGTGGTGCTCGTCGATACCGCCGGCCGCCTGGCCATCGACGAGGCGATGATGGCCGAGATCCAGGCGCTGCATAAGGCCGTGGCGCCCCAGGAGACGCTGTTCGTGGTCGACGCCATGACCGGCCAGGACGCCGCCAACACCGCCAAGGCCTTTGCCGATGCCCTGCCGCTGACCGGGGTGATCCTGACCAAGGCCGACGGTGACGCCCGTGGCGGGGCGGCGCTCTCGGTGCGCCACATCACCGGCAAGCCGATCCGGTTCATGGGGGTGGGCGAGAAGGTCGATGCCCTCGAGCCCTTCCACCCGGATCGTGTCGCCTCGCGCATCCTCGGCATGGGCGACGTGCTGTCGCTGATCGAGGAGGCCGAGCGCACCGTCGACAAGCGCAAGGCCGAGAAGCTGGCCAAGAAGGTCAAGAAGGGGCAGGGCTTCGACCTCGAGGACTTCCGCGACCAGCTCCAGCAGCTCAAGAAGATGGGCGGGATGGGCGGCCTGCTCGGCAAGCTGCCCGGCATGGGCCAGATGGCCGAGATGGCCCAGGGCCCCGGGCCCGAGAAGGAGCTGGGCAAGCTCGAGGCGCTGATCAACTCCATGACGCCCCAGGAGCGCCGCAAGCCCGAGATCATCAATGGCTCCCGCAAGCGCCGCATCGCCGCCGGTGCCGGCCTCCAGGTGCCGGACCTCAACCGCCTGCTCAAGCAGCACAAGCAGATGCAGAAGATGATGAAGAAGGCGGGCAAGAAGGGCGGCATGCAGAACATGATGCGAGGCATGTCCGGGATGATGGGAGGCGGCGGCCCGGGCGGTCCGGGTGGTCCCGGCGGGATGGGCGGGCCCGGTGGCTTCCCCTGGCGCTGAGGCGTCACTCGCCGCCACCCCGGAAAGCGCTTTCCAAGCGGGGCTGTTTTCCGTAGAATGTCGCGTCTTCACTGGCAGGACCGCGAATGTTCGCGGCCGCCGTCGTGACCGAATGCCCGAAGACGGGCCGGCGGCCCGCTTCCCGAGCAGCCGTGTATCGAGCAACAACGTTCCGAGCAGCAATGTTGAAGGCTGGCGGCCCAGCGCCGCGGCCCAGCAGAGTCAAACCGTAACCTCAACCGAAGGACAGACTACGCCATGGTTACCATTCGTCTGGCACGTGGTGGCGCCAAGAAGCGTCCCTTCTACCACCTGACCGTGACCGATTCACGCAACGCCCGCGATGGCCGCTTCATCGAGCGCCTGGGCTTCTTCAACCCGATCGCTCGCGGCCAGGAAGAGCGCCTGCGCATCGACCTGGAGCGCATCGCTCACTGGGAAGGCCAGGGCGCACAGCTCTCCGACCGCGTCGCCGAGCTGGTCAAGGAAGCACGCAAGCAGGCCTGAAGCGCCTGACTTGCCTGATCGAAGGTCATCACGGGGTCGTCGATGAGCGAACACGCGCAAGCGCAGCCGGGCGACGATCATGTGGTGCTGGGCAAGCTGACCAGCCCCTATGGGGTGAAGGGATGGCTCAAGGTGTATTCGTACACCAGCCCGATGGAAGGCATCCTCGAGTATGCCACCTGGGTCCTGCGCCACGACGGTCGACTCGTTCGCCGGCAGCTGGTCCAGGGACGCCGGCATGGCAAGGGCCTGGTCGCCCTGCTGGATGGTGTCGACAGCCGTGAGGCGGCCGAGGCCCTGGCCGGGGCCGAGATACTGCTGCCCAAGGCGGAACTGCCCGAGCTCTCCGGCGACGACTTCTACTGGCACGAGCTGGAAGGCCTGCGGGTGGTGACCCGTGATGGCACCGTGCTGGGCCGGATCGATTACCTCTTCGAGACCGGCGCCAACGACGTCATGGTCGTGAAGGGCGGGCTCGAGGCCGACGCCGTCGACGACCGCGAGCGCCTGCTGCCGTTCCTGCCCGAGGAGGTCATCCTCGAGGTGGATCTCGAGGGCGGCGTGATGACGGTCGACTGGGATCCCGAGTTCTGATGGTCGAGGATCCCGACGAGCAATCGGCGATGTGGATCGGCGTCGTCTCGCTGTTCCCGGAGATGTTCGAGGCGATCACTCGCCACGGCGTCACCGGACGGGCGGTGGAGAAGGGGCGCATCGCGCTGGAGTTCTGGAACCCTCGCGACTACGCCACCGACCGGCACCGCACCGTGGACGACCGTCCCTATGGCGGCGGTCCGGGCATGCTGATGAAGGTCGACACCCTGCGTGCGGCGATCCATGACGCACGGGCCAGGGCGCAAGCGGCCACCGGCCAGCTCCCCAGGGTGATCTACCTGTCGCCCCAGGGGCGCAGGCTCGACCAGGCGGGGGTGCAGGAACTGGCCTCGGGCCCACCCCTGGTGGTGGTGGCCGGGCGCTATGAAGGGATCGATGAGCGCGTGGTGGAAAGCGACATCGATGAGGAGTGGTCGATCGGCGACTATGTGCTCAGCGGCGGTGAGCTGCCGGCCATGGTGCTGATCGATGCCGCGGCCAGGCTGGTGCCCGGGGTGCTGGGGCATCAGGATTCCGCGGTCGAGGACTCCTTCAACGACGGGCTGCTGGACTGCCCGCACTATACCCGCCCCGAGGTGATCGACGGGCGGCGAGTGCCGGATGTCCTGCTCAGCGGCAATCACGGCGCCATCCGGCGCTGGCGGCTGAAGCAGTCCCTGGGGCGCACCTGGCAGCGTCGCCCCGACCTGCTCGAGGGCAGGACGTTGAGCGATGAGCAGCAGCGGCTGCTCGCGGAGTTCATCGAGGAACACGCCCTGTCCACCAGGTAGGCCAGGGCGGCGGTGCGGGACGCGACGAAGCCGCGGACCCGTGTCACCCATCATCTCCCGCGCTCTCGAGCCTCGGCTCGGGCGCCGGGATCACGATTCGCCGGCAACGAACCGGATCCGGCGAGTCACGTTATCGAGGAGTCATTGTCATGAGCAGCAAGAACAAGGTGATCCAGGCGCTCGAAGCCGAGCAGATGAGCAAGCCGGTGCCGGAGTTTGCCCCGGGTGACACCGTGGTGGTGCAGGTCAAGGTCAAGGAGGGCAACCGCGAGCGCCTGCAGGCCTTCGAGGGAGTGGTCATCGGCAAGCGCAACCGCGGCCTGAACTCCGCCTTCACCGTGCGCAAGATCTCCCACGGTGTCGGCGTCGAGCGTACCTTCCAGACCTACAGCCCGCTGGTCGATTCCGTGAGCGTCAAGCGTCGCGGCGATGTGCGCCAGGCCAAGCTGTACTACCTCCGCGAGCGCAGCGGCAAGTCTGCCCGCATCAAGGAAAAGCTGGCCTGAGGCAGACGCCTCGGCCGGGCCGGCGACGTGCCCGGGCCTGCTTCGAGACCCCGTCACCGCTGCCGCGGGGCGGGGTCTCGTCTTAGCGGGCCGGCTGCCACCCGAGGTGGGGAGCAATGAGCGAAGACGCGGGCGGGTTGATCGATGCCTTCCTCGATGCCCTGTGGCTGGAGCAGGGGGCCAGCGACAATACCCTGGACGCCTATCGCCGCGACCTGATGGCGTGGAGCGGGAGGCTTGAGGCCCGGGGGGAGCACCTGCTGAGCCCGGCAGGCGCCACCCTGCCGGCCTGGTTCGACGAGCGCCGCGAGGCCGGCTATCAGCTGCGCAGCAATGCCCGGCTGCTCGCAAGCCTCCGGCGCTTCTATCGCTGGGCGCTGGGGGAGGGCATGATCGACCATGATCCCCTGGCCGAGGTACGCTTGCCTCGGGTGCGGCCGGCGCTGCCGAACACCCTCGAGGAGGCCGAGGTCGAGCGGCTGCTCGAGGCGCCGGACCTGAGCACCGACCTGGGGGTGCGGGACCGGGCAATGCTCGAAGTGCTCTACGGGGCCGGCCTGCGGGTTTCGGAGCTGGTGGGACTGACCACCGATTCGCTTAACCTGCGCCAGGGCGTGATTCGCGTGCGTGGCAAGGGCGACAAGGACCGGCTGGTGCCGCTGGGGGAGGAGGCGGTGGTGTGGCTCGAGCGCTACCTGCGCTCCGCTCGCGGCGGCCTGATGAGCGACATCACCCGCCCGGCGCTGTTTCCCGGGCGCGGTGATAGGGCGATGACGCGCCAGACCTTCTGGCACCGGATCAAGCGCCATGCGCTCACCGCCGGCATCGACCGGCCACTGTCGCCGCACACCCTGCGCCATGCATTTGCCACCCATCTGTTGAATCATGGGGCCAACCTGCGTGTCGTACAGCTGCTGCTCGGTCACAGTGACCTCTCGACCACGCAGATCTACACCCATGTGGCGCAGGCGCGGCTGGAAGCCCTGCATGCCGACCATCATCCGCGAGGCTGAATCATGAGAACATGCTCCCAGACACTCCTCGGTGGCCTGCTGGCCGCCATCCTGGCCATCCCGCCGCTCGCCCAGGCCGACGACCCCACCGACATATTGGCCGAGCGCCTGGCGGTGAGCGGACAATCGATGCCGGTGGAGAGCGTCAGGGAAACACCGGTGGACGGACTCTTCGCGGTGCGCCTGGAGACCGGCGAGCGCTTCTACAGCGATGCCGAGGGGCGACACTTCCTGGTCGGTGACCTCTACGAGAACGGCGAGCAGGGGCTGGTCAACCTGACCGAGCAGGGGCGCAACGCGGAGCGCGCCGAGCGCCTGGCATCGGTTCCCGAGGACGAGCGGGTGATCTTCCGCGGTGCCGGCGAGAGCCGTGCCGAACTCATGGTGTTCACCGATACCACCTGTCCCTACTGCCGCCAGCTGCACGAGGAGGTGCCGCGCCTCAACGAGCTGAGCATCGAGGTGCACTACCTGGCGTTCCCGAGGGCCGGGATGAACGGCGAGGGCGCACGGGTGATGCGCCAGGTCTGGTGTGCCGACAATCCGACAGAGGCGATGACCACTGCCAAGCAGGAGAAGCGCCTCTCGAACGCCGCCGACTGCGACAATCCGGTCGAGTCACAGTATCATCTGGGCATGGAACTCGGTGTCCAGGGCACGCCGGCCATCGTGCTGCCCGACGGTCGCCTGGTGCCCGGCTACGTGCCGGCAGAGCGCCTGGCCGCGATGCTGGGGCTGGGAGACTGACCGCACCGGCGATCGACACCTGGCGAGCGACCCCATGGAGGTCGCTCGATCCACGCTGAGACACTTGCAGGACAATCAGAGGGGAAAGACATTGAAACCGGTGAGAGTGGGAATCTGTGGTCTGGGGACCGTCGGCGGCGGGACCTTCAACGTGCTGACGCGTAACGCCGACGAGATTGCCCGTCGTGCGGGGCGTCCGATCGTCATCGAGCAGGTCGCTTACCGCAGCTCCAATCCCGACTGTGACATCACCGGCATCAAGACCACCTCCGATGTCTTCGAGGTCGCCACCAATCCCGACATCGATGTCCTGGTGGAACTGATCGGTGGCTACGAGGTGGCCAGGGAGCTGGTGCTCACCGCCATCGACAACGGCAAGCACGTGGTCACCGCCAACAAGGCGCTGATCGCGGTGCACGGCAACGAGATCTTCAAGGCGGCCCACGAGAAGGGCGTGATCGTCGCCTTCGAGGCCGCCGTGGCCGGTGGCATCCCGGTGATCAAGTCGTTGCGCGAGGGCCTGGGCGCCAACCGCATCGAGTGGGTGGCCGGCATCATCAACGGCACCGGCAACTACATCCTCACCCACATGCGCGACGAGGGCCGGGCCTTCGAGGACGTGCTCGCCGAGGCCCAGGCGCTGGGCTACGCCGAGGCCGATCCGACCTTCGACGTCGAGGGCATCGATGCCGCCCACAAGCTGACCATCCTCGCCTCCATCGCCTACGGGGTGCCGCTGCAGTTCGAGAAGGCCTACACCGAGGGCATCTCCCGGGTCACCGCCGAGGATGTCGAGCAGGCCGACAACCTGGGCTACACCATCAAGCACCTGGGCATCTCCAAGCGCACCGACAGCGGCCTCGAACTGCGCGTGCACCCGACGCTGATCCCCAAGGAGCGGTTGCTGGCCAGCGTGCATGGCGTCAAGAATGCCATCGCGATCATGGGCGATGCCGTTGGCCCGACACTCTACTACGGCGCCGGCGCGGGAGCCGAACCCACCGCCTCGGCCGTGGTGGCCGACCTGCTGGACGTGGCTCGTGACATCGCCACGGACCACCACTACCGCGTGCCCTACCTGGCCTTCAGCGGTATCGGCGAGGATGACGGCAGCATGCCGATCATGCCCATGGAGGATATCGTCACCGCCTACTACCTGCGCCTGCTGGCGGTGGACCGCCCCGGGGTGCTGGCACGGGTGGCGACCATCCTCTCCGAGCAGGGCATCTCCATCGAGGCGCTGATCCAGAAGGAGGCCACCGAGGGCGAACTGGTGCCGATCATCCTGCTGACCCATCGCACCCGCGAACAGCACATGAACGAGGCGATCCGGCACATCGAGTCGCTGGCCGACATCGCCGGCCCGGTGACGCGGATCCGCGTGGAAAGCCTGGACGAGCAGGAATAACCGATGCGCTATATCAGTACCCGCGGGCAGGCGCCCGCGCTCTCCTTCGAGGAGGTCGTGCTCACCGGCATGGCCAGCGACGGTGGCCTCTACGTGCCGGAAACCGTCCCGTCGCTCTCGCACGACGACCTGGCCGACATGGCCGGCCTGTCGTATGCCGAGATCGCCTTCCGGGTCATGCGGCCCTACGTCAACGGCGAGATCGACGACGAGACCTTCCGCGGGATCGTGCGCGACGCCTACGCGACCTTCAGCCACGATGCGGTGGTGCCGCTCAACCAGCTCGACGCCAACCACTTCCTGCTCGAGCTGTTCCACGGGCCGACACTCGCCTTCAAGGACGTGGCCCTGCAGCTGCTCGGCCGCCTGCTCGACCACTTCCTGGCCAAGCGCGGCGAGCGGGCGGTGATCATGGGCGCCACCTCCGGTGACACCGGCTCCGCCGCCATCGAGGGCTGCCGTCACTGCGACAACCTCGACATCTTCATCCTCCACCCCTACCAGCGGGTCTCGGAGGTGCAGCGCCGGCAGATGACCTCGGTGCTGGCCGACAACGTCTTCAACATCGCCATCGAGGGCAACTTCGACGACGCCCAGGCCATGGTCAAGGCGAGCTTCGCCGACCAGTCGTTCCTGAACGGCACCCGCCTGGTGGCGGTGAACTCCATCAACTGGGCGCGCATCATGGCCCAGATCGTCTACTACGTGGCCTCTGCCGTGGCCCTGGGCGCACCGCATCGCAAGGTGAGCTTCTGCGTGCCCTCGGCCAATTTCGGCAACGTCTTCGCCGGCTACATGGCCTTCCGCATGGGCCTGCCGGTGGAGCGCTTCGTGATCGCCACCAACGCCAACGACATCCTGCACCGCACCCTCGCCGACAACGATTTCTCCAAGCAGGAGCTGGTGGCCACCCTGGCGCCCTCCATGGATATCGTGGTCTCGTCCAACTTCGAGCGCCTGCTGTTCGAGGCCTACGAGCGCGACGGCGCCGCCGTGGCCGCGCTGCTCGAGCGCTTCCAGGCCGAGCCGACGGCGCTGGCCGACGCGCCGCTGTCGCGGCTGCGCGAGACGTTCGCCAGCCACAGCGTGGATGACGCCACCATCCTCGAGGTGATCCGCGAGGCGCACCATCGCACCCAGGAGATCCTCGATCCGCACACCGCCACCGGCTACCGCGCCGCCGAGCGCGAGCGGGGCGACGAGAGCGTGCCGATGATCACCCTGGCCACCGCCCACCCGGCCAAGTTCGCCGAGGCCGTGGTCAAGGCGGGCTTCCCCGGGGTGCCGCTGCCGCCGCACATGGACGACCTGCTGGAGCGCGAGGAGCGCTATACCGTGCTGCCGGCGGAGCTTGCCGCGGTGCAGCGGTTCGTGGCCGAGAACCGCCGCTGAACCGCATGCCCCTGTGAAGCGCCTCACTCGCGAGGGGCGCCGCTCGAGTTCGATGCCCGCTCGAGGCTGATCCGGCGACAGGCCTGCGAGGGGGCGCTGTGTACCCCTCCCTGGGCGCTACCGATGCCATCCCTGGCATAGGACCCCCTCTTCGGCCTGTCCCCGGCGCCCCTCGCTCGACCCGGGGCCTTCTATTGCCCGCCGGTCACAGACCCGAATCAGAGGAGCCAGGCTTGGACGCAGTGACGGACCCTATCGATCTGAGTGAGCGCCTGAGGCCGCGCATCCTGCCGCGACCCCGGGACGCCGCCCTCCATGCCCGCGCCCAGCGCGAGGGGCTGACCGAGCTGCAGGCGCGGATTCTCGCCGGGCGCCTGGCGGGCTTCGAGGGGGAGCTGGCGCCGCTGGTCTCGCCCAGCCTGCGCTACCTTGAGCACCCGGAGCGGCTCGCCGACGGCCGGCGCGCCGCGGAGCGCATCGCCCAGGCGGTGGTGGATGGCGAGCATATCGGCATCCTCACCGACTATGACGTGGACGGCATCACCTCCCACGTGGTGATCCGGCGGACCCTGGTGGAGCTGTTCGGCGTGCCGGAGGCCAGGCTGCACAGCCTGATCGGTCACCGTATCCATGACGGCTACGGCATCAGCCTGCCGCTCGTGGAGCGCACCCTGGCGCTCTCGCCGCGCCCCAGCCTGGTGATCACCGCCGACTGCGGCAGCTCCGACGAGCCACGCATCGCCCGGCTCCGGGCCTCGGGCATCGAGGTGGTGGTCAGCGACCACCATGCCCTGCCGGTGGAGGGGCCGCCGCCCTCGGCCTATGCCACCGTCAACCCCACCCGCGACGACTGCGGCTATCCCGACCCGACCATCGCCGGCTGCATGGTCGCCTGGCTGCTGATGTCACTGGCCCGCCAGGTCCTGATCGAGTGGGGGGTATCGCCGACCTCGACCCCCAAGCTCTCGCCCTGGCTCTCCTACGTGGCGCTGGGCACCGTGGCCGACTGCGTGTCGCTGGGCGGCAGCGCCGCCAATCGGGCCGTGGTCAGCCATGGCCTGACCCTGATCAACCGCATGGATGCCGCCTGCTGGCGTGCCATGGCCGAGCGGCTGGGAACCGACAGCGTGCCCTTCGATGCCGAGACCCTGGCCTTCCAGATGGGCCCGCGGATCAATGCCCGTTCACGGCTCGACGACCCCTATGCGGCGCTGCATTTCATGCTGGCGGCAGACGATGCGACGGCATCGCGACACCTGGAGACGCTCGATCAGGACAACCAGTCCCGCAAGGCGATCGAGGCGGAGATGACCGAGGAGGCCCGGGCGCTGGCCATGACGGCGCTCACCGCCGACGAGCCGGCCATCGTGGTCTTCCTCGAGAGCGGGCATCCCGGGGTGCAGGGCATCGTGGCCTCGCGGCTGGTGCAGGCCTTCGGCCGGCCGACCCTGGTACTGACGCCGGCCGCGGCCCCCGGCATGCTCACCGGCTCCGGTCGCTCCATCGAGGGCCTGCACCTGCGCGACGCCCTGCAGCGCACCTTCGAGCAGGCCCCGGAGGCGCTGCCTCGTTTCGGAGGTCACCGGGGCGCCGCCGGGGTCGGGGTGCCGGTCGACCAGCTCGGGGCATTCCGCCGTGCCTTCCTCCAGGCGGTGAACGAGCAACTGGGCGACATCGAGCTCTTTCCCAGGGTATTCACCGATGGCGAGCTGTTACCGCACCAGCTGAGCCTCGCCACCCTCGACGAGCTCGAGGTGCTGGGCCCCTACGGCCGGGAGTTCGATGCGCCGCTGTTCGGGGGAGAGTTCCGCGTCGAGGCCCTGCGCCCCGTCGGGGCCGACGGCAGCCACCTGATGCTCGAGCTCTCGGCCGGTCCCACGGTCACCCGGGCAATCTGGTTCCGGGCACTGACTCCCGGCGAGTTGCCGGCCTTCGGTGTCGGTGACCGGCTTCGCTGCGCCTACCGGCTCAACCGCAACCGCTGGCGGGGGCGGGAGTCGCTGCAGCTCATGGTCGAGCACGCCGAACCGCTCTGACGAGCGCCCACCCCGCCTTGTCCCCTGTCGCGCCTCGAGGTGGCAGGGAGGCGAGCTGGGTCAAGATACCCTGCCGGTCGACCCGCTAGACTCTCACCACTTTCCACGACCGGCGTCTGCCGGTCGCCGCGATACCGTCAGCTCGAGGACGCCTCCATGGACCCGCAGGCACTGCCCACCGACCCCCATCGCCTCCACGAGGACCTGATGGCGATGCTGCTGGGAACCCTCTTCGTGGCGCTGGGGGTGAATTTCTACACCCAGGCGACGCTGCTCACCGGGAGTACCGCCGGCATGGCCCTGCTGCTGCAGTACGCCACCGGCTGGCGTTTCGGGATCTGGTTCTTCCTGATCAACCTGCCGTTCTACTACCTGGCCATCAAGCGCATGGGGTGGTCATTCACCCTGCGTACCTTCACGGCCATCGGCCTGGTCTCCCTGTTCACCGAGCTGACTGCCGGCTGGATCGTGATCGACAGCCTGCAAGCGCTCTACGCAGCCTTGATGGGGGGCAGCCTGATCGGCATCGGCATGCTGGTGCTGTTCCGCCACCGCACCAGCCTCGGCGGCATCAATATCCTGGCGCTCTACTTGCAGGACCGGCATGGCTGGCGTGCCGGCTATGTGCAGCTGGGCATCGACGGCCTGATCATGCTGGTCGCCCTGATGGTGCTGCCGCTCGACCGCGTCGGGCTCTCGGTGCTGGGGGCCGTGGCGCTGAACCTGATCATCGCGCTGAACCACAAGCCTGGCCGCTATATGGGCGTGAGCTAGTAGTTGGGCCAGACGCCCGGGGTGGCCAGCTCGAGGAGGTGGCCGTCGGGGTCCCTGAAGTAGAGGCTCTCCCCGCCACGCGGCCAGTGGGTGCGGCCCTCGACGGCAACACCGTGGTCGTCGAGCTGGGCCTCCCAGGCGGCGAGTTCGCGGGCGGCGATGGCGAAGGCCAGGTGCACCCGGCCGCTGCCGTCATGGGGGGGAATGGTACCCATGCCGTTCGGCAGCACCACGGTCTCCAGGGTCTCGCCACGCAGGAACAGCAGCAGCACGGAGCCCGCACCGGCATCGTAGGCAGTGAAGCGGTGGTCGGCGTTGAAGGGCTCGAGCCCCATCACGCCCTCGAAGAAGGTCCGCGCCCTGGCCATGTCCTCCACGTAGAGCGCGGTCTCCAGTATGCCGTTGAGCCTGGGCATGGTTCACCTCCCGGCGATGGCCTCCTTGCCTAAGCCTAGCAGGTGTCAGCGCCGGGCCTGACCCGGCCGGCCTCCCCAGAACCACCAGACGGTGGCGGCGATCAGGGCGAGGCCGGCGAGATTGACGATCCAGCTCATGACAGGGCCTCCTGTGTCCGGATGACGATGTCGTTGCGTCCGTTGGCACCCCGGGTCTTCATCAGGCGCAGCCGGTTGGCGTTGCTGACCACGGTGATCGAGGAGAGCGACATGGCGGCGCCGGCGATCATCGGCGACAGCAGGGTGCCGGTGACGGGGTAGAGCACCCCCGCCGCGATGGGGATGCAGAGGGTGTTGTAGCCGAACGCCCCCACCAGGTTCTGCTTGATGTTGCGCAGGGTGGCTCGACTGATCTCGATGGCGTCGGCGATGCCGTGCAGCGAGCCCCTTATCAGGGTGATGCCCGCGCTCTCGATGGCGATGTCGGTGCCCTGGCCGATGGCGAAGCCGACATTGGCCCGGGCCAGTGCCGGCGCATCGTTGATGCCGTCGCCGACCATGCCGACGATCTCGCCGGCCTGCTGCAGGCGCTCTATCTCGGCATGCTTGTCCTCGGGCAGCAGGCCGGCGCGGAAGTCGTCGATGCCCACCTCGGCCGCGATGGCGGCGGCGGTGTGCTCGTTGTCTCCGGTCAGCATCACCACCCTGAGGCCGTCGGCCTGCAGGCGCCTCACCGCCTCGACGGTGTCGTGGCGCAGCGGGTCGCTGATGCCGAACAGGGCGGCGAGCCTGCCGTCCACGGCCAGATAGACCACGGTGCGTGCCTTCCTCTCCAGCCCGGCGGCGATCTCGCGTCCGGGTGCCAGGTCGACACCGGCCTGCTCCAGCAACCGGGCATTGCCCAGCAGCAGTGGCTTGCCGTCGGCGGTCTCGGCCTTCACCCCGCCGCCGGTCACGCTATCGAAGTCGTGGATATCGGCGGCATTCACGCCGGCTTCTTCTGCATGGGCCACCAGCGCCGCGGCCAGCGGATGCTCGGAGCCGCGCTCCAGGGCCGCCACCAGGCCCAGCACGGTCGGCTTGTCGCCGTGAAGCACCTCGGCTTCCGTCACGCTGGGCCTGCCCTCGGTGAGGGTGCCGGTCTTGTCCACCACCAGGGTGGTGAGCCGGGTGGCGGTCTGCAGCGCCTCCCCGCTTCTCACGAGTACCCCGTGCTCGGCGGCCTTGCCCACCCCGATCATGGTGGAGATCGGGGTGGCCAGCCCCAGGGCGCACGGGCAGGCGATGATCAGCACCGTGGTCGCGGTGACCAGCATGTGGATCACCCGGGGTTCCGCCCCGAAGTTGAACCACACCAGTGCCGTGAGCACGGCGATGATCATCACCGTGGGCACGAAGATGCTCGAGACCTTGTCGGCCAGCTCGCCGATGGGGGGCCGGGAGTTCTGGGCACTCGCCACCTGCTCGGTGATCTGCCCCAGGCGGGTGTCAGCCCCGACACGGGTCGCGCGATAGACCAGCCCCCCCTTGCCGTTGACGGTGCCGGCGCTCACTTCGTCGCCTTCTCCCTTGGCCACCGCCAGCGGCTCACCGGTGAGCATCGACTCGTCGATATGGCTCCTGCCTTCGGTCACCTCGCCATCCACCGGCAGGCGCTCGCCGGGCCGTACCCGGATGTGGTCGCCCTCTCTCACCTCGTCGATCTCGACCTCACGCTCCTCGCCGTCGCGGATCACCCGGGCGGTGCGGCTCTGCAGGTCGAGCAGCCGCTTGAGGGCCTCGCTGGTCCGGCCCCGGGCCCTGAGCTCCAGGGCGTTGCCCAGCAGCACCAGGCCGATGATCATCGCCGAGGCCTCGAAGTAGATGCCGTGGGCGACCTCGGGCAGCCAGGGGGCGAACGCCACCACCGCCATGGAGTAGAGCCAGGCGGTGCCGGTGCCCATGGCGATCAGGGTGTCCATGTTGGCCTGGTGGTGCTTGAGGTTCTTCCAGGCATTGACGAAGAAGTGTCGGCCCGGTCCGGCCATCACGGCCAGGGTCAGCAGGCCGATCACCAGCCAGTAGAGGCGCCCTCCGCCCACGGGGTGGGGGTGATAGACGAACATGCTGGCCATCAGCGGCACGGCCAGGGCCAGCGACCAGAAGCTGCCCCGCAGCCGCTGGCGATAGGTCTTCTCGTCCTTCTCGGCACGCGCCTGTTCCGCCTCACGCATGTCGACGATGGGCTCGGCGCCGTAGCCCACGTCCTCGATGGCATCGACGAGGGCCGCGGCGTCGGCGGAGCCGCGCACCTGAGCGGTGTGGGTGCCGAAGTTGACCTCGGCACTGACCACGCCCGGCGTACGCTCCAGGGCCTGCTGGACACTCTTCACGCAGCTTGCGCAGGTCATGCCGCTGATGGAGAGCCGTTGGGTGACAACGCGCGCTTCCGCCCCTTCCGGGGCCGCCTCGTCGGTAGGGGCCGGTGCCTCGTCGATGGCGGAGGCATCCTGTTCGGCGGGGGCGTCATCGGGCTCGCCGGGCGGATAGCCGGCCTCGTTCAGGGCACGGTCCAGGGCCGCGTCATCCAGTACCGTGGTGACGGCCAGGCGCTTCTCGGCCGGGGTGCCGATCACCTCGGCATCCGGGTCCACGGCCTGGATGGCCTCGCGCATGCGCTTCACGCAGCCCTGGCAGCTCATGCCGGGCACGGTGCGTTCGAGGGAGGGGCGGGCGCTCATGGGCTCTCCTTGGCGGGTTCGTCGTGGCAGCGGGGCTGGCGCTCGCCGCTCTCCAGCGGTTCGGGGAAGCTCTCGATCAGTCGACACAGACTGTGGCCGTCGGGCGTGCCGTCGGGCATCTCGGCCCAGGCCTCCAGGGCCTGTTCCATGCGTGAGGCAAGGGCTTGCAGTTCCGCGATGCGAGCGTGGATCTCGGGCAGTCGGCTGGCGAGGAGGTCGCGTACCATGGGACAGGGCGAGTCCCCCTGGTCGGCGTGGGCGAGGATGTCGCGGATCTCGGCCACGCCGAAGCCCAGGGTGCGGGCGCGCTGGATGAAGCGCAGCCGCTCGAGCTCCTGTTGCCCGTACAGCTGGTAGCCGTTGTCGGGGTGCCGCTCGGGATGCAGCAGGCCCTCGCGAGTGTAGTGGCGCACCGTCTCGGGGGTCACGCCCGCAAGGCTCGCCAGTTCGCTGACCTTCATCTCGAACCTCTCGGTAATCTCGGATGTGACAGGCAGTGTAAAACCCTTGGGTTACCCATAGGTCAAGCGTGATGTGCGCCCCATCTGACCCGGCCGGAATGTGTTGTCTAACTCGATGAAAGTTCAGGGATTCAAACGGTAGCACGACTAAAGTATTAGTATTTTTGATATTAAAACGAACGTTTGGCCTTGAACCATGGCGCTCGATGGGCGAAAAAGTGGGCAGTACGCCAGCACCCCGGCGAGGGTGCACTACACAACCAGCTCCAGCTCACCTCTGGAAAAGGACGTCGAGACCATGCACAACAAGTTCAACAAGCTTTCCATTGCCGTGGCCATTGCCTCTTCCGCACTGGTCGCCTCCCAGGCCTTCGCTTCCGGCTTCCAGGTTCGCGAACAGAGTGCCAAGACCCTGGCCAATGCCATGTCCAACGCCGCCGCCGGCGCCGAGGACGCCAGCTTCATGGCCTACAACCCGGCGGCCATCGGCAATATCGACGGCAGTCAGGTAGTCGGCGGCGTGGCCTATATCGATGCCGATTTCGAGCTTCGCGATGCCAGTGCCAGCAGTGCGAACGGGCTCTTCGACTATGACCGTGGCGGTTCGCGCCAGGGGGGCGAGACGGCCTGGGTGCCGAGCTTCGCCGCCAAGACCCAGCTCGATGATCGGTTCGATCTCGGCATGGCGATCTATGCCCCCTACGGCCTCTCGACGAAATATGATGAAGACTGGATCGGGCGCTATCACGCCGTCGAGACCGAGCTGACCACCATCGACTTCCAGCCTACGCTGAACTACAGGGCCTCGGATCGTCTCAACCTGGCCGTTGGCCTGCGTGCCCAGTACGCCGATGCGACCCTCTCGAATGCCATCGACTTCGGGTCGGCGGCCGCCATGATGGGCAGTCCTGTTGCCACTCCGGGGCAAAATGATGTCATTGGTGAAGTGACCGGCGATGACTGGGGCTATGGCTATATCCTCGGGGCATTGTTCCAGGTCACCGACAAGACCCGCCTGGGTATCGGCTATCGCTCCGAGATTGATCTGACGCTCAAGGGCGATCTGGCAGTGAAAGGTACCGATCCGGTGTCGGATGGCGCTGTTGCGGCGGGAGCGGTGACAGGCACCGATGGCACGGCGGACTTGACCACCCCGGCGAACCTGAACCTGGGGGTCTATCATCAGCTCACCGACCGGCTGGCACTGATGGCCAATGCCGAGTGGACCGAGTGGAGCAGCTTCGACGAGCTGGTGGTGGAGTTCGAGGACGGTCGGGATCCCAGCCGTACCGAGGAGAACTGGAACAATACTTGGGCGGTTTCCGTGGGTGCAAACTACGCGCTTGACGAGCAGTGGTTACTGCGTGCCGGCCTGGGCTACGACGAGACACCGATTCCCAACAAGGAGCACCGCACGCCGCGGGTGCCGGATGCCGATCGTACCTGGGCCACGCTGGGTGCTACCTGGATGCCCAACCCCAACCTGGGCATCACTGCCGCCTACATGCGTGTCTTTGGCGATGATGTCGATATGGATCAGGATGGAGCCAAGGAAGAGAACGCGACACGCGGCAACCTCTCCGGTACCTATGAAGTTTCGGCGGATGTCTTCGCCCTCTCGGTGGATTACCGCTTCTGAGCGGCGGCCAGCCACTGGCGACACGGGACCCGGCTTCGGCCGGGTCCCGTGCTTTCCGGCGGGTGGGCCGGTGCGCGGGATGGATGCGACGGGGCCCGGGTTTCGCTACAATAGGCGTCCTTTTCGTGCCGCCGGGGCCTTGACGTCATGTCAGCGCCGCGGCGGCCGTTTTTCCATCGCAGACTCGGATGAGCCCCATGCTGGAAACCAACCCGATTCACAACCTCATCAAGGACCTGTCCGAGCGGACAGACGTCCTGAGGGGGTATCTTTGACTATGCCGAACGCAAGGATCGGCTAGAGGAAGTCACCCGCGAGCTCGAGGACCCCAACGTCTGGAGCGACCCGGACTATGCCCAGAAGCTGGGCAAGGAGCGCGCCTCGCTGGAGCAGATCGTGGCCACCATCGATGAGCTCGACCAGGGCCTCGGCGACAGCCGTGACCTGCTGGAGCTGGCCGAGATGGAGGAGGACGAGGCGACCGTCGCCGAGGTCGAGAAGGAACTCGAGGGGCTGCGGGCCAGCCTCGAGAAGCTCGAGTTCCGGCGCATGTTCTCCGGCGAGATGGACGAGAACAACGCCTACCTGGACATCCAGGCCGGCTCCGGCGGCACCGAGGCCCAGGACTGGGCCAACATGCTGCTGCGCATGTACCTGCGCTGGGCCGAGCATCACGGCTTCAAGGCCGAGATCATCGAGCTCTCCGCCGGCGAGGTGGCCGGTATCAAGTCCGCCTCGGTGCACATCCAGGGCGACCACGCCTTCGGCTGGCTGCGCACCGAGACCGGCGTGCACCGGCTGGTGCGCAAGAGCCCCTTCGATTCGGGCGGCCGCCGCCATACCTCGTTCGCCTCGGTGTTCCTGTCGCCGGAGATCGACGACAGCTTCGAGATCGAGATCAACCCGTCGGACCTGCGCGTCGACACCTACCGCTCCAGCGGCGCCGGTGGTCAGCACGTCAACACCACCGACTCGGCGGTGCGCATCACCCACGAACCGACCGGGATCGTGGTGGCGTGCCAGAGCCAGCGCAGCCAGCACGCCAACCGCGACTTCGCCATGAAGCAGCTCAAGGCGAAGCTGTGGGAGCACGAGATGGAGAAGCGCAACGCCGCCAAGCAGGAGGCCGAGGACTCCAAGGCGGACATCGGCTGGGGCAGCCAGATCCGCTCCTACGTGCTCGATGACCAGCGCATCAAGGACCTGCGTACCGGCGTGCAGACCAGCAACTGCGACAAGGTGCTCGATGGCGATCTGGACCAATTCATCGAAGCCAGCTTGAAGCAAGGGTTGTAGCCTCGCGCTTCGAGCCACGGGCCGCGAGCGATAGCCAGCCCGCTTGCGCCCTTGGCTCGTGGCTTGCCGCCCGTAGTCAATTCTTTACAGGTAACGACATGGCCGACCACTACGCGTCATCGAACAGTCCGCAACATGACGAGAACCGCCTGATCGCCGAGCGTCGGGCCAAGCTGGCGGCACGCCGCGAGCGTGCCGCTGCCACCGGCGGCAGCGCCTTTCCCAACGACTTCCGCCGCGACAGCCTGGCGGCCGAGCTGATCGGTGAACTGGGCGAGAAGGACAAGGCAGAGCTGGAATCGCTCAATCGTCCTGCGGCGGTGGCCGGGCGCATCATGCGCAAGCGCGGGCCCTTCCTGGTGATCCAGGACCCCAGCGGCGTGATTCAGCTCTACGTCGACAAGAAAGGGCTGCCGGAGGAGGTGCTCGAGGACATCAAGGGCTGGGACATCGGCGACATCGTGGCCGGCCGCGGCCCGGTGCACAAGTCGGGCAAGGGCGACCTCTACGTGATGATGGAGGAGGCCCGGCTGCTGACCAAGAGCCTGCGTCCGCTCCCTGACAAGTTCCATGGCCTGACCGACATGGAGGCACGCTATCGCCAGCGCTACGTCGACCTGATCATGAACCCGGATTCGCGCCGGGTCTTCGAGACCCGCGCCGGGGTGATCAGTGCCATGCGTCGCTTCTTCGAGGACCGCGGCTTCATGGAGGTGGAGACCCCCATGCTGCAGCCGATTCCCGGCGGGGCCACGGCGCGCCCCTTCGTCACCCACCACAATGCGCTGGACATCGACATGTACCTGCGCATCGCGCCGGAACTCTACCTCAAGCGCCTGGTGGTGGGTGGCTTCGAGAAGGTCTTCGAGATCAACCGCAACTTCCGCAACGAGGGCCTCTCCACCCGGCACAACCCCGAGTTCACCATGGTCGAGTTCTATCAGGCCCATGCGAATCACCACGACCTGATGGACCTCACCGAGGAGATGCTGCGCAGCGTGGCCCGGCAGGTGCTGGGGACCACTACCGTGGTCAATACCGTGCGCGACAGCGAGGGCGAGGTGCTGGAGACCTTCGAGTACGATTTCGGCAGGCCGCTGAAGCGGATCAGCGTGTTCGACGCCATCCTCGAGTACAACCCGGAGATCCATGCCGAGGCGCTGGCCGACGAGTCCGCCGCGCGCCAGATCGCCGAGCGCCTGGATATCGACGTCAAGGACGGTTGGGGCCTGGGCAAGGTCCAGATCGAGATCTTCGAGAAGACCGTGGAGCATCGCCTGCAGGCTCCGACCTTCATCACCGAGTACCCCACCGAGGTGAGCCCCCTGGCGCGCCGCAAGGACAGCGACCCCTTCGTCACCGAGCGCTTCGAGTTCTTCGTCGGCGGCCGCGAGATCGCCAACGGCTTCTCGGAGCTCAACGACGCCGAGGACCAGGCCGATCGCTTCCGTGCCCAGGCGGCCGAGAAGGAGGCCGGCGACCTGGAGGCGATGTACTACGACGCCGACTACGTGCGGGCCCTCGAGTATGGCCTGCCGCCCACCGCGGGCGAGGGCATCGGCATCGACCGGCTGGTGATGCTGTTCACCGACAGCGCCTCCATCCGCGATGTGCTGCTCTTCCCGGCCATGCGCCCCGAAGGAGACTGAAGGGGCTGCGCTTCGGCCAGGCGTTGTTGCGCAGAAGTTCGCTTTGCTCATGTACAGACTCGTACACTCCGCCTGCGAACTCCTGCGCGCCTAGCCTGGCCATCGCTCGCCTCCTTCCGCGAGGTCGGAGAGGCATCAGCTCGGGAAGTATTGGTAACCGGGGCCCCCTGCGCCCATAATGGTCAGCGTTTCGACGTCGAGGAGACCGTGATGAAACTGCTCAACCGCTCCGCCCTGAGCGTCAGGCCGACCCGGCACTTCGTGGAATGGATCAATGCGCTGGAACCCACGGTGGGGGATGACGACCTGACCCTGGCCGATGTCGAACGCGAAAGCACCGTCTACCTGATTCCCGAGATGGACACGCCCGAGGCCCTCGAGGCCTTCGTGCGCGAACGCTATCTCGAGATCCTCGAGACCGAGCTGCGCGCCTGGGAAGAGGACGAGCGCCAGTGGCCCGAGGCCCTGGACTGGGCGCTGTTCCAGCGCTTCCTGCAGCTCGAGCACAGCTACCTGGCCATTGACCTGGACGACGAGGCTGCGCTGGAGATCTCCGAGGTCGATGATGCACTGCTGCTGGAGACCGATCAGGATTGATCGATCGCCTGCGCAGCAGTTGTCTCGAGAAACCGGCTTCGGCCGGTTTCCTCGTTACGGACCCCGCAATGATGGAAACAGGATGAGCCGACTCTTCACGACACGGCCCGGCGACGACGGCCTGCCCGGTCCCGAGCGCCGCCTGGCGGTACTGGCGCTGATTCTCGGTACCCTGATGGCGGTGGTGGATATCACCATGGTCAACCTGGCGCTGCCCTCCATCGCCCGGGACCTGGGGGTCTCCGCGGCGCGCGCGGTCTGGGTGACCAACCTGTTCCAGATCGCCTGTGCTGCCTTCCTGCTGGTCTTCGCCGCCGTCAGCGAGCTGGTCAGCCGGCGCCGCCTCTATGTCGCCGGGCTGTCGCTGTTCGTGATCGCCTCGCTTGGCGCCGCCATGTCGCGCAGCCTCGAGACCCTGCTGGTGTTCCGTGCACTGCAGGGGCTGGGGGCGGCGGCAACGCTCTCCATCGGGCCTTCCCTCTTCCGCTCGATCTTTCCCTCCCGGCTGCTGGGCAGCGCCCTGGGGCTGAGTGCCCTGGTCGTGGCCGGCGGCTATGCCTCGGGGCCGGCCGTCGGCGGGCTGGTGCTCTCCGTGGCGACCTGGCCCTGGCTGTTCGCCCTGCACGTGCCGCTGGGGCTCTGTGCCCTGGTGCTGGCCTGGCGGGCCCTGCCGCGGGAGCCTCGCCGGCCGGGGGGCTTCGATGGTCGAGGCGCGCTGCTGTCGGTCACCATGCTGGGCAGCTTCTTTCTCGCCATGGACGGGATCGGCCATGGCACCCCCGCCTGGCAGATTCTCGCCTGGCTGGCGACCAGCCTGGTGGCCGGAGGGCTCTTCCTGCGCCGGCAGCGGCGCGCGAGCCATCCGCTGCTGCCGCTGTCGCTGTTCCGCGAGCGGCGGTTCTCGCTGGCGGTCTCCGCCTCGGGGCTGGCCTTCATCGGCCAGGGACTCGCCTTCGTGGCGCTCTCCTTCCTCTACCAGCAGGAGATGGGGTTCTCGCCGCTGGAGACCGCCTGGCTGTTCACCCCGTGGCCGCTGGCGATCATGCTGGTGGGGCCGCTGGCCGGCAGGCTCGCCGACCGGCTCAACCCGAGCCTGCTCGCCAGTACCGGGTTGCTCCTGCTGATGCTGGGGCTGGTCTCGCTGGCCATGCTCGATCTCGGGACGGGAGTGGTCGACGGCCTGTGGCGCACCGGGCTGTGCGGGCTCGGGTTCGGCCTGTTCCAGCCGCCCAACAACCGCGAGATGATGGGCAGCGTGCCCCGGGAGCGGAGCACCAGTGCCTCCGGCGTGATGAGCACCACCCGCACCGTGGGACAGTCGGTGGGGGTGGCGCTGGTGGGCGTCTTCCTCGCCGCCGGGGCGCCGGTACAGGCCACGCTCTGGGTGGGCGGCGGGGCCTGCCTGCTGGCGTTCTTCGCCAGCCTCGCCCGGGTCTCCTCGGCCGGCGAGGCCCAGGCCAGGCGTCGCCGGGCTGCCCGCGAGGCGCCGTCGTCGCAGCCCGATTGAGAGAGTACAATGGGGGCCTTCATTCACCATCGGGGAGCCGCAATGCGCATCCAGGCCATCATCGAAGACAAGCTGCAGGCCCTCGAGCCCACCTTCCTCACGGTGGAGAACGAGAGCCACATGCACAGCGTGCCGGCCAATTCCGAGACCCACTTCAAGGTCACCCTGGTTTCCAGCCGCTTCCAGGGGCTGATGCCGGTCAAGCGCCACCAGCAGATCTACAGCCTGCTGGCCGACGAGCTCTCCGGCCCGGTCCACGCCCTGGCGCTGCACCTCTACACGCCCGAGGAGTGGCAGGCTCGCGGCGAGGATCGGCCTGCCTCGCCCAACTGCCGGGGCGGCGGGGCGTGACAGCCGAGCCGCAGCGCCGGCAGTACCTCGAGGCCATGGGACTGACGTCCTGGGAGGCCCGCTACCGGTTGCCCAATGCCCTGCCCACCCCGGCCTGCGAGTGGCAGCAGCCCGCCGAGGAGCCTCGCGAGGCGCCGGGCGAGCGCCTGCATGCCCTTCTCGACGAGGCGGCCAGGGAGGCGCCGGCTCGTCAGGCCCCGGCATCGCCGGCCCACGAACGCGGTCAGCGACCGGCGGGGCCCGGCAGGGCCCGGGCGCTGCTGGGAGGAGGGGAGCCGGCCGAAGCGACGGCGACGCCACCGGCTGCGGAGGAGCGCCAGCCCCAGGCGTCTCCGGCCGAGGCCCTGCACTTCACCCTGCAGGTGGCCTGCCTCGACGGGCGCTGGCTGCTGTTGCTGCCGCAGGCCAGCAAGCCCGATGCCACCCAGCAGCGGCTGCTGGTCAACCTGCTGCAGGCGGCCGGGGTGCTGCCCGAGCAGGCGCTCGATTTCGAGACCTTCCACTGGCCGCAGATGGAAGGGCTGCCGGTGGATGCCCCGCTGGAGGAGGCGCGCCAGGGGCTGCAGGCGTTCCTCGAGGGACGCCGGCGTCGGGGGTGGGCGCCCGAGCGCCTGCTGATCTTCGGTCGGGATGCCACCCTGGCCTCGGTTCTGACGGTCGAGGAGGGGCGTTGCCTCCCGCTCGACCTGCCCGCCTGGCAGGGGCCCGGCCTCGATGAACTGGCCGGCGGCGCCGCGGCCAAGCGAACGCTGCTGCCGCAGGTGCTGGCCTGGGGCCAGGCGTGGCAGGCGTCCGCCGAGGAGGCGTCGGGTGAGCGCTAGGCGGCATGCAACAAGGCCGGTGCTGGTGCGCCTGACGGAGGCCGACCTCGAGCCGGTGGCGACCCTGGAGGATGCCCACGGCTGGCCCACTGGTGGCTCGCGGGGCCGGTTGGCGGCGACCCTGGCAGACCCTGCCACGGCAGTGTTCGGCCTGATGGTCGGCGAGACCCTGGCGGGTCATGCGGTGGTGGCTCGGCTGCCCTTCGAGGCGGAGCTCCAGGCGATCCTGGTGGATGAGTCCCGGCGTCGCCAGGGGCTCGCCCGGCGGCTGCTCGAGGTCGTGGCCGACCAGGCTCGCGAGTGGGGCAGCGAACGGCTGCTGCTGGAGGTCAGGGCAGGCAATGGCGCTGCCATCGCCCTCTATCGCCGGGCCGGCTTCAGCGACGACGGGCGCCGGCGCGACTACTACCCTCCCCGGGAGGCCGGGGAGGCACGAGAGGATGCCGTGCTGATGTCGCTCCCGCTCGATCGGGCCTGAATCCCGGCGTCAGTTGCCGCCGCCGGTGTCGACGTCGTCGAACTTGCCCAGCAGGTCGTTGAGCCGGCGCTCCCACTCCTCGCGCTCCTGCTTCAGGCGGGAATTTTCCTCGCGCAGCTCCTCGGCCTCCATCTTGAGCAGTTCAAGGGCCTCGACGGCGCTGGCGACTTTCTGCTCGAGCCGGTTGAAGAGTTCGATGCTCATCCTGTTCTCCTGACAATGTCCTTGCGGGTTCGGGCGTTTTCCCGAGCATCTGCCGCTCTGGCTGGCCCCAGGCGGGATTCGGTCAGCGCGCAGCGTAACGCCGTGACCGGGGCTCAGCAAGCGTCGCCATCCGGCGACCCGTTGCCGCGCCGGCGATAGAGGCGCCCGGTGGTGTCGCCGGCGCGTACCTCGCGATGGAGCTGCCAGCCGGCAGGCACGCGGGGCTCCCGTTCCGATTCGGTCTCCAGGTAGATGACGGCATCCTCGGCCAGCCAGCCCCGCTCGAGTGCCGCACAGCAGGGCTCGGCCAGGCCCTGGCGGAACGGCGGGTCGAGGAAGACCAGCGAGAAGGGGGTGGGGTCGCCTTCGAGGAAGGCCAGGACGTCGGCGGTGACCACCCGGGCGCGCTCCTCGACCCCCAGGGTGGCGAGGTTGTCCCGCAGCTGGCGAGCGATGCGGGCATCCCGCTCCACGAGGCAGGCCTGCCGGGCGCCCCGGGATAGCGCTTCCAGGCCCAGGGCCCCGGTGCCGGCGAAGAGATCGAGCGCCCGGGCGCCCGGGGTGACCGTGGTCAGCCAGTTGAACAGGGTCTCGCGTACCCGGTCGGGGGTGGGGCGCAGGCCCGGGCTCTCCGGTATCGGCAGCAGCCGGCGACGAAAGTCGCCGCCGATGATGCGCAGCTTGCCGTGTCCCGACCGGCGCGGGGGTGAGGTGCGTCGTGCCATGGCCGGCATTGTACCCGCGGCCTTGTCCACAGTCATGGTGCGCGATGGTAGGATGTGGCGATTCGTTCACCCCTGAGGCTGAAGCATCTCATGTTCGGTTTTTTCAAGCGCAAGAAGCAGGATCAGCAACAGCAGCCGGCGGAGCAGGAGAGTGATCTCCCGGCCGAGGAGGTGCCGCAGGACGGCGACCAGGCGGCGGCCGAGCCGGCTGAGGCGGCCGAGCGTCTTCCGCCCCGGCGGGACGAGCCGCCCGCCGTCGACGAGGCAGGCAACGCTGGTCCGGAAGCGCCTGCCGAAGCGCAGGCACGCCATTCGGCGCCGCCTGCCGAATCCACGGCGTCGGACGGGCCCGCTCCCGGGGAGGCGGAAGGGGAGGCGCCGGCCACGCCGGAGCCGTCCCCCCGTGCGGCACTCCAGGAGAAGCCGGGACAGGCGGGCCAGCAGGACAAGCGGGGCTGGTTCGCCCGTATCCGTGCGGGGCTCGGCAAGACCCGCGCCAACCTCTCCGACGGCCTCGCCGGCCTCTTCCTCGGCAGGAAGCAGATCGACGACGAGCTGATGGAGGACCTCGAGACCCAGCTGCTCATGGCGGATGTGGGCATCGAGGCCACCACCGAGATCATCGACCGCCTCACCGAGCGGGTCTCGCGCAAGGAGCTCAAGGACCCCGAGGCGCTCTTCCGCGCGCTCCAGGGCGAGCTCGCCGCCATGCTCGAGACGGTCGCCAGGCCCCTCGTGCTGCCGCCGGAGGGGGAAGGCCCCTTCGTCATCCTGGTGGTGGGCGTCAACGGGGTCGGCAAGACCACCACCATCGGCAAGCTGACCCAGCGCTTCCAGCGCGAGGGCAGGAGCGTGATGCTGGCCGCCGGCGACACCTTCCGCGCCGCCGCCGTGGAGCAGCTCAAGGTATGGGGCGAGCGCAACGACGTGCCGGTGATCGCCCAGCACACCGGTGCCGACAGCGCCTCGGTGATCTATGACGCCGTGGCGGCGGCCAAGGCGCGCGGTGTCGACGTGCTGATCGCCGATACTGCCGGGCGACTGCACAACAAGGCCCACCTGATGGAGGAACTCAAGAAGGTCCACCGGGTGATGGGCAAGCTCGACGCCACGGCGCCCCACGAGGTGATGCTGGTGCTCGATGCCGGCACCGGCCAGAACGCGCTCTCCCAGGCCAGCACCTTCAACGAGGCGGTGCCGGTCACGGGGGTGACCCTGACCAAGCTCGACGGTACCGCCAAGGGGGGGATCATCTTCGCGCTCGCCAAGCAGCTGGGCACGCCGATCCGCTTCATCGGTGTCGGCGAGTCGCTCGATGACCTGCGGCCCTTCGTGGCGAGCGAGTTCGTCGACGCCCTGTTCGACCGGGAAGCCGATCGGGACTCGGCCTCCGCATGATCGCCTTCGAACACGTCGGCAAGCGATACGGCGGGCGCTTCGAGGCGCTCGCCAACATCGACTTTCGCGTGCGGCGTGGCGAGATGGTCTTTCTCACCGGTCACTCCGGTGCCGGCAAGAGTTCGCTGCTGCGCCTGATCATGCGGCTCGAGCGGCCCACCCGGGGGCGGGTGCTGGTGGCCGGTCACGACATCGACCGGCTGCATCACAGCCAGGTGCCCTTCTACCGGCGCCAGATCGGCGTGGTCTTCCAGGACCACCAGCTGCTCTTCGACCGCTCCATCTACCACAACGTGTCGCTGCCGCTGGAGATCCAGGGCGTCGAGCCCCGGGAGGGGGCTCGGCGGGTGCGGGCGGCGCTGGACAAGGTGGGGCTGCTGCACCGCGAGAAGGCCCTGCCCATCGAGCTCTCCGGCGGTGAACAGCAGCGTGTCGGCATCGCCCGGGCGGTGGTCAACAAGCCGGCCCTGCTGCTGGCCGACGAGCCCACCGGCAACCTCGACCCCCAGCTCTCCGCCGACATCATGGCGCTGTTCGAGGACTTCAACCGCATCGGCACCACGGTGATGATCGCCAGTCACGACCTGGCGCTGATCGCCCGCTTGCGCCATCGGGTGCTGCGCCTGCGCGACGGCCGCCTGGTCGCCGACGAGGAGGCCGCATGAGCCGACAGCCGGCCGAACCCGTCCCCCGTCGAGGCGCCCGTTCCCACCGTACCCGCTCCTCCAGCCGCCTGCGTGGCTGGGGGCGCCACCACCGTGCCATGTGCCTGGACAGTGCCCTCCGGCTGATCCGTCACCCCGTGGGTAGCCTGTTGACCATGCTCGCCATCGCCATCGCCCTGGTGCTGCCTGCCGCACTCTGGCTGACACTGGACGGTGCCCGGTTGCTGGATGCCGAGCTGGAGGAGAGTGCGACCCTTACCGTCTACCTCGAGTCCCGCGTGGCCGATGCCCAGGCACTGCGCATCGAGGAGGCCCTGGCCGCCCACGAGGGCGTGGCGCGTACCCGCCTGATCACTGCTGCCGAGGGCATGGCCGAGTTCCAGCAGGCGCTGGGGCTCGCCGATGCCCTGGGTCGGCTCGAGGACAACCCCCTGCCGGCCAGCGTGGTGGTGACGCCCGTCGATCCCGATCCGCTGGCGGTACGCCAGCTGGCCGGGCGACTGGAAGGCGTCGCCGGGGTCGACGAGGTGCGCCTCGACCTGGCCTGGATCGAGCGGCTGCGCCACCTGGCCGAGCTGGGGCGGCGGGTGGCGCTGGCGCTGGCGGTGCTGTTCGGCCTGGGCGTGCTGCTGGTGGTGGGCAATACCATCCGGCTCTCGGTGGAGAGCCGGCGCCAGGAGATCGAGGTGGTGACCCTGATCGGTGCCACCCATGCCTTCGTGCGCCGCCCCTTCCTCTACAGCGGCGCCTGGTACGGCCTGGGTGGCGGCGTGCTGGCCTGGGGGCTGCTGACGCTCGGCAGCGGCTGGCTCGCCGCCCCGGTCTCGGCGCTGGCGGCCAGCTACGGTGCCAGCTTCAGCCTGCCGCGGCTGGGGCTCTCGGGCTCGGCAATTCTGCTCGTCTGTAGTACACTGCTTGGCTGGCTGGGCGCCTGGATGGCGGTGAGTCGCCACCTCGCCGAGATCCGTCCGCGCTAGTGCCGGGACACGGCCGCGACAACCGTCGGAAGCGGTTGCCGGGCGACCGGTATGGCCGTACATTCGATCGGGATCGGCCGCTTCGGCGGAACATTTTTCCGCCAATGGCATCCAAGGCAGCGATCCCCGATATCATACTTGGGCCAGGTATCTAGGCTTAGAGAAGGAGACAACCTGCACATGAGCACCAGTCTTCTGCCGGTGGGCCACCTCTCCCCGGGACATGACCTCAACGGTTACATCCAGGCGGTCAACGGCATACCCATGCTGACCGCCGACGAGGAGCGCGAACTGGCCTTCCGCCTGCACGACGATGGCGACCTGGAGGCGGCGCGTCGCCTGGTGTTGTCGCACCTGCGCTTCGTGGTGCACATCGCCCGCAGCTATTCCGGCTATGGCCTGCCCCAGGCAGACCTGATCCAGGAAGGCAACGTCGGCCTGATGAAGGCGGTCAAGCGCTTCGACCCCAACCAGGGCGTGCGCCTGGTCTCCTTCGCCGTGCACTGGATCAAGGCCGAGATCCACGAGTTCGTGCTGCGTAACTGGCGCATCGTCAAGATCGCCACCACCAAGGCCCAGCGCAAGCTGTTCTTCAACCTGCGCAGTGCCAAGAAGCGCCTCGCCTGGCTCAACAACGACGAGGTCGATGCCATCGCCAGGGATCTCGACGTCAAGCCCGAGGTGGTACGCGAGATGGAGGGCCGGCTGTCGGCCCACGATGCGGGTTTCGATGCCGCTCCCGGCGAGGACGAGGAGTCCGCCTGGCAGGCTCCCGTGCACTACCTGGACGACTCGGCGGCCGATCCGGCCACCCAGCTCGAGGACAGCGACTGGGAGGGCGATGCCACCCGTCGCCTGCAGCTGGCCCTGGAGGAGCTCGACGAGCGGTCCCGGGACATCCTGCAGCGCCGCTGGCTCTCCGAGCACAAGGCGACCCTGCACGAGCTGGCCGATGTCTATGGCGTCTCCGCCGAGCGGATCCGCCAGCTCGAGAAGAACGCCATGAAGAAGATTCGCCTGCAGATCGGCGATACTCTCGCGGCCTGATCCCCACGCCGCGTCAAGGGTACCCGCGAAGAAGCCCCGGCACTGCCGGGGCTTCTTGCGTCAGGCGCCGGCCAGCTGGGGCGCCTCCCTGAGCAGCTGCGTCGACAGCAGTGCCCACTGGTCGTCCCAGTGCTCGGTGGGGCGGCGACGGAAGTCGCTGCGCACGTACTGGGAGATGCGTCCCTCGGCCTGGGCCAGCAGCAGGTTGGCCGCCGCCGAGGCCGGCAGGGAGGGGCGACGCCCCTCGCGCAGTTCGGCCTCGCGCAGGATCTGCTTGAGCTGGGTATCGAGGCGCTCGAACAGCTGGTGGATGCGCAGCCGCAGCCGTGCGGTCTCGCCGGTCAGGGCGTCGCCGCCCAGCAGCCGCGAGAGGCCGGGGTTCTTCTCGGCGAAGCCCAGCAGCAGGGCGAGGACCTGGCCGCAGCGCGGGATGGCGTGGGGCTCCTGGTCGAGGATGCGGTTGATGCGTTCGAACAGCGACTCCTCGATGAACTCGATGAGCCCCTCGAACATGCGTGCCTTGCTGGGGAAGTGGCGGTAGAGGGCGGCCTCCGAGACGCCGACCTGGCGCGCCAGGGCGGCCACGGTGATCCGCTTGCCGCTGTCTTCCTCGAGCATCAGCGCGAGCGCCTGGAGGATCTGCTCGCGACGGCTGGGAGTGGGGGTTTCCTGCGTCATATCGGTCTTTTCTTTTATGTGATCGAACCATCCTAGTCCCGGGTCCGCCAGGGTGCAAAAGCCGTGGTGGGCCCCTGTTCCGGGATCAGGCGATGGGCTCGTCCTGCTCGGCATCGGTGATCAGGGTGCCGACCCCGGCGTTGGTGAAGATCTCCAGCAGGGTGGCGTGGGGTACCCGGCCATCGATGATATGGGCGCTCTTCACCCCGCCCTTCACGGCATCCAGGGCGCAGCGGATCTTGGGCAGCATGCCGCCGTGGATGGTGCCGTCACTGATCAGGGCATCCACCTGGGCGGTGGTCAGGCCGGTGAGCACCTCGCCCTCGGCGTTCATCAGGCCGGCCACGTTGGTGAGCAGCATCAGCTTCTCGGCGCCCAGTGCCTCGGCCACCTTGCCGGCCACCAGGTCGGCGTTGATGTTGTAGCTGTGGCCCTCGGCGTCCACGCCGATGGGGGCGATGACCGGGATGAAGTCGCGCTCGGCGAGCATCTCGATCAGGTCGGTGGAGATGTGCTCGACCTCGCCCACGTGGCCGATGTCGATGATCTCGGGGGCGGTCATCTCCGGGGTCTGGTGCTCCACCTTGAGCTGGCGGGCGCGGATCTGGCTGCCATCCTTGCCGGTGAGGCCGATCGCCTTGCCGCCGCACTGGTTGATCAGGTTGACGATGCCCTTGTTGACCAGGCCGCCGAGCACCATCTCGACCACGTCCATGGTCTCGGCGTCGGTGACCCGCATGCCGTTGACGAAGCGCGACTCGATGTTGAGCTTCTTCAGCAGGTCGCCGATCTGCGGGCCGCCACCGTGGACCACCACCGGATTGATGCCCACCTCCTTCATCAGCACCATGTTGCGGGCGAAGGAGTCGATCAGGGCGTCCTCGGTCATGGCGTTGCCGCCGTACTTCACCACCACGGTCTTGCCGGAGAAGCGCTGGATGTAGGGCAGGGCCTCGGAGAGCACCTCCACCACCAGGCGCGGGTCACGGGTCTTGTCGGTCATGCTCGGGTTCCCTTGTCATGCCGGCTGCCGCGCCTCGGCGGCAGCCTGTCTTGGAGGAGATCGCCTCGCTCAGAGCGTCACGTCGAGTTCCGGCGCCACCTGCTCGAGCGCCTCGGCGAAGCGCGTGCGGATGCGGTCCAGTGCCGCCTCGCTCTTGCCCTCGAAGCGCAGCACCAGCACCGGCGTGGTGTTGGAGGCGCGGCACAGTCCCCAGCCGTCCGGATAGTCCACGCGAATGCCGTCGAGGGTCGTCTTGACGCCCTCGTCGCCGAAGTCGCCTTCCCGGGCCAGGCGGGCCACCAGGTCGAACTTGGTCTCGTCGGTGACGGTGACGTTGATCTCCGGGGTGCTCAGGTCCTGGGGGTAGCGGGCGAAGAAGGCGTCGGCGTCATCGTGTTGCTTGGACAGGATCTCCAGCAGCCGCGCCGCGCCATAGAGGCCGTCATCGAAGCCGTACCAGCGCTCCTGGAAGAAGATGTGGCCGCTCATCTCGCCGGCCAGCAGGGCACCGGTCTCCTTCATGCGTGCCTTGATCAGCGAGTGGCCGGTGCGCCACATCTCGGGTTCGCCACCGGCCTCCTCGATCACCCGGGTCAGGTTGCCGGTGCACTTGACGTCGAAGATCACCCGGGCGCCGGGGTTGCGCGCGAGCATGTCCTCGGCGAAGGCCATCAGCAGGTGGTCGGGGTAGATCAGCTTGCCGCTCGGGGTGATCACCCCGAGGCGGTCGCCGTCGCCGTCGAAGGCCAGGCCGATGTCGGCGCCCGTCTCCTGCACGGTGCGGATCAGGTCCTGGAGGTTCTCGGGCTTGCCCGGGTCCGGGTGATGGTTGGGGAAGGTGCCGTCGATCTCGGCGAACAGCGGGATCGTCTCGGCGCCGAGGCGCTCGATCAACTGCGGGCCCAGCTCGCCGGCCACGCCGTTGCCGCAGTCGACCACCGCCTTGATCGGCCGCGCCAGGCGCACGTCGCCGAGGATGCGATCGAGGTAGGCGGCGCGCACGTCCTCCTGGCGCACGCTGCCCTGGCCCTCGGTCAGGTCCCCCGTGGCGATGCGGGTGTGAAGGGCGGTGATGGCATCGCCGGAGAGGGTCTCCCCGCCCAGCACGATCTTGAAGCCGTTGTAGTCCGGCGGGTTGTGGCTGCCGGTGACCATCACCCCCGAGGCGGTGCCGTCGAGGATGTGGGTGGCGAAGTAGAGGACCGGGGTGGGGACCATGCCGATATCGATGACGTCGCGGCCGCTGGCGGTCAGGCCGCGGGTCAGGGCGGTGAGCAGGCGGGGCCCGGAGAGGCGGCCGTCGCGGGCGACGACCACGGTGGATTCGCCGCGGGCGGCGGCCTCGCTGCCGATCGCGCGGCCGATCAGCTCGACGCTTGCCTCGGTGAGGGTGTCATCGACAATGCCGCGGATGTCGTAGGCGCGGAAAATCGACGCGGGTACGGCCTGTCTGGTGTCTTGGCTCATCTGGTCATTCCCTCGTTGGAGCCCGAATGGCTCAGTGTCTTCCCGAACTGCCGAAGCCGCCCTCGCCCCGGGCACTGGCGGCGAAATCGTCGACGACCTGCAGTTCGGCCTGCACCACGGGAACAAGCACATACTGTGCCAGTCGCTCGAAGGGGTCGAGCACGAAGGGGGCGCTGCCGCGGTTCCACACCGAGACCATCAGCTCGCCCTGGTAGTCGGAGTCGATCAGTCCCACCAGGTTGCCGAGCACGATGCCGTGCTTGTGGCCGAGCCCCGAGCGGGGGAGGATCATGCCGGCGAGCCCCGGGTCGCCGATGTGGATGGCGAGCCCGGTGCGCACCAGTTCGCACTGGCCCGGGGCCAGGGTCAGGGGGTCGTCGAGCAGGGCGCGCAGGTCCATCCCGGCGGAGCCGTCGGTGGCGTAGTGGGGCAGGTAGTCGCGCAGGCGCGGGTCGAGCAGCTTGACGGCCAGGCGTGGCTTGGCGGACGGGCGTTCGGCGGTATCGGGCATCGGAAGTCCTTGCGGGATCGGGGCGGTGTCAGGAGTGGCGGCGGGCCTGCAGGCAAGCCAGGGCGCGCCGGATCACGGTCATGGCCAGCTCCGACTTGGGCTGGGGGGGGAGGCTGTCCTGGCCCGGAGTGTCGCCATCTCGCCACAGTAGCAGGGCGGCATTGTCATCGGCACCGAAGCCGAGCCCTGCCCGGGAGACATCGTTGGCGACGATCATGTCGAGCCCCTTGCGGGTCAGCTTGTCCCGGGCATAGGCCTCGAGGTCGCGGGTCTCGGCGGCGAAACCCACCACGAAGGGGCGGTCATCGCGGCTCGCCACCTCGGCGATGATGTCGGGATTCTTGACCAGGGTGAGGGTCAGGTCGTCCTGCCCCTCGCGCTTCTTGATCTTGTGCGCGGCCGGCGCCTCGGCGCGATAGTCGGCCACGGCGGCGCAGCCGATGAAGATGTCGCTGTCGCCGGCGAGTCGCTGGGCGGCCTCGTGCATCTCCAGGGCTGTCTCCACATCGAGACGCTCCACCCCGTCAGGGGTGGGCAGTGCCACCGGGCCGCTGATCAGCCTTACCCTCGCACCGAGGCGCGCGGCAGCGGCGGCCAGGGCGAAGCCCATCTTGCCGGAGCTGTGATTGGAGAGGTAGCGCACCGGGTCGAGCGGCTCCCGCGTGGGGCCGGCGGTGATGGTGATGGTCAGGCCGTCGGCCTCGCGGGACCCGGACGGCCGGCCCGATGCGGCGTCGGGCGCCATGGCCGGCGCGGCGTCGGGCGCCAGGGACAGCAACTCGGTGACGATGGCCTCGGGCTCCAGCATGCGGCCCGGGCCCACGTCACCGCAGGCCTGGTCGCCGCTGGCCGGCCCCAGCAGGCGCCAGCCATCCGCCTCCAGCCGGGCGGCATTGCGCCTCGTGGCCGGGTGGCGCCACATCGCCTGGTTCATGGCCGGGGCCATCACCGCCTCGGCCTCGCTGGCCAGGCACAGGGTGGTGAGCAGGTCGTCCGCCTGCCCCGTGGCCAGGCGTGCCATCAGGTCGGCGGTGGCGGGGGCGATGAGGATGACATCGGCCCAGCGGGCCAGCTCGATGTGGCCCATGCCGGCCTCGGCCTCCGGGTCGAGCAGCGAGGTGCGCACGGGCTCGCCGGACAACGCCTGGAGTGTCAGCGGCGTGATGAAGGCCTGGGCGCCCTCGGTCATGACCACGCGCACCTCGCAGCCCGCCTGCTTCAGCAGGCGGGCCAGCTGGGCGCTCTTGTAGGCGGCGATACCGGCGCTGATGCCGAGGAGTATCCTGCGGCCGGCGGACCGGCGGCCGGCGGACCGGCGGCCGGCGGACCGGGTGCCTGACGGCTTTGACATGGACGAAACCCGAGCTGATATCCAGGCGCCTACCTTACCACCGGCGTGGTGCCTTGCGTAGCCGCAGCGGCGTCGCGGGACGGCTACACTGGTGTGTGACGCAACGACGACGGAACGGTGTGCAGGGAGGCAGGAATGGCGATCCGTGACTGGCCGGAGGGCGAGCGCCCCCGAGAGAAGCTGCTGGCATGGGGCCCCGAGGCCCTCTCCGATGCCGAGCTGTTGGCGATCTTCCTGAGGGTCGGCGTGCAGGGGCGCTCGGCGGTGGACCTGGCCCGAGACCTGCTGACGTCCTTCGGCGGGCTGCGCCAGCTGCTCGAGGCCGGCCGGGAGCGCTTCTGCGCCGAGCATGGCCTGGGTACGGCCAAGTTCGTGCAGTTGCAGGCGACCCTCGAGCTGTCGCGTCGTCATCTGGCGAGCCAGCTGGCCAGGGGCGATGCCCTGACCTCGCCGTCGCTGGTGCGGGCGTATCTCGCCGCACAGCTGCGCCACCTGGGGCACGAGGAGTTCGCGGCACTCTTCCTCGACAGCCAGCACCGGGTCATCCGTTTCGAGTCGCTGTTCCGCGGGACCCTGGACAGCGCCTCGGTCTACCCCCGGGAAGTGGCCCGCCGTGCCCTGGAGCTGGGCGCCGGGGCGATCATCTTCGCCCATAACCATCCCTCGGGCATCGCCGAGCCCAGCGACGCCGACCGGCGCATCACCGAGCGGCTGCGCGAGGCGCTTTCGCTGTTCGAGATCCGGGTGCTGGACCACTTCGTGGTGGGGGATGGCGAGGTGGTTTCCTTCGCCGAGCGGGGGTGGATCTGACAGGGCTGTCGCAGCTGGCGGCAACGCTCGAGGCGGTTCCGGCGGCCCCCTCTTCGACCTGCCCGCGGTGCCTCTCGCCCTGGGTCACCGCGAGTGCCGCGGTGGATATGCAAACCGGGCATGGCCGGGTACAATGCGACACCGGTTGCGCTGGGCCCTGTCCATGGGCAAGGGTCCCGCCTGTCATCGCCGCCTTCCGCGCCGCTCGCGAGTGACGCGGGGCCATGCCATGCCCCTGTCGGATCATCGCCGCATCGCTTGCCGAGCGTGGCGGTCTCTGGTATAAAGTGCAGCCTTTGAATTCCCTTGGGTCAAATTTCACGGGATCTCCCGGTTTGCCCGACAGGTTTTGAACACTCAGGTTTTGAACGCTCGCGCTTCGAATACCTGGCCCAGCGGTTGGAGGCTCCAATGTCAAAAGTATGTCAGGTTACCGGCAAGCGCCCGGTGACTGGTAACAACGTTTCACACTCCCAGCGCAAGACCCGCCGTCGTTTCTTGCCGAACCTGCATAGCCACCGTTTCTGGGTGGAGTCCGAGAAGCGCTTCGTCAAGCTGCGCGTCTCCTCCAAGGGCATGCGCATCATCGACAAGAAGGGCATCGAGGCGGTGCTCAGCGACATCCGCAAGCGCGGCGAAGCCGTCTAAGCGATCCGCTTTCCAGCGACTACACGGGAGCAAGCAGTCATGCGTGACAAGATCAAGCTGGTGTCCAGCGCCGGTACCGGCCACTACTACACCACCGACAAGAACAAGCGGAACACCCCGGACAAGCTCGAGTTCAAGAAGTACGATCCGGTGGTCCGTCAGCACGTGATGTACAAGGAAGCCAAGATCAAGTAAGCCCTGGTCGTCTTCCGCAGGTGTTCTTGCCTGTCCTCCTGAACCCGGCCCCGTGGTCGGGTTCAGGCGTTTCCGAGGCCCCCGTCGCGAGCGCCGCCCATGCCTGAGCTGCCCGAAGTCGAGACCACCCGCCGCGGTATCGCTCCCCATGTGGAGGGCCGCGAGATCACCGAGGTGATCGTGCGCCAGGCGCGCTTGCGCGTGCCGGTGCCGGTGGACCTGGTCGACCGGCTGGTGGGCGCCCGGGTGGGCGAGCTCGCCCGGCGCGCCAAGTACCTGCTGGTGCCGGTTTCCGGGCGGGGCGAGGCGGGCACCCTGCTCTGGCACCTGGGCATGTCCGGCAGCCTGCGCATCGCCCGACTCGGCGAGCTGCCGAAGAAGCACGACCACCTCGACCTGGTGTTCGACGACGGGGCCATCCTGCGCTATCACGACCCGCGGCGCTTCGGCTTCGTCGACTGGCTCGCGGGCAGTGCCGAGCGCGACCCGAGGCTGTCCCGGCTGGGGCCGGAGCCGTTGTCCGATGCCTTCGACGGCGAGCGGCTGTACGCTCTCTCCCGCGGCCGTCGCCTGGCGGTGAAGCCCTTCCTGATGGACAGCGCCGTGGTGGTGGGAGTCGGCAACATCTATGCCGCCGAGGCCCTGTTCCTGGCCGGTATCGACCCGCGCCGTGCCGCCGGTCGCATCTCCCGTGAGCGCTACGATCGCCTGGCGGACGCGGTGCGCGAGGTGCTGGCGGCGGCCATTACCCAGGGCGGTACCACCCTGCGGGACTTCGTCGCCGGCACCGGCGAGCCCGGCTATTTCAAGCAGCGACTCAATGTCTACGGTCGCGATGGCCAGTCCTGCCGGCGCTGTGGCGCCGAGCTGCGCCTGGTGACCCTCGGGCAACGGGCCAGCGTGTTCTGTGGCAGTTGCCAGTCCTGATGCCGTGGCGGCGTGCCCGGCCGCCACTTCCCCTTTCCCACGAGACAAGACCATGACCGTCACTCGAAGCCTGCGCCTGAAGAAGAACGCCGACCGCCGCCTCAAGGCCGGTCACCTGTGGCTCTACTCCAACGAGGTCGACATCGAGGCGACCCCGCTCAAGGCCATCGAGGCCGGTGAGCAGGTCGTGGTGGAGGCCGCCAACGGCAAGGCCATGGGCGTGGCCTACGTCAATCCGCACTCGCTGATCTGCGCACGGATGGTCTCCCGGGATCCGCAACAGGGCCTCGACCGTTCGCTGCTGGTGCATCGGCTCAACCAGGCGCTGTCGCTGCGCCAGCGGCTCTTCGACAAGCCCTTCTACCGCCTGGTGCACGGCGAGGGCGACCTGCTGCCGGGGCTGGTGATCGACCGGTTCGGCGACGTGCTGGTGGTCCAGCTCAATACCGCCGGGATGCAGGCGGTGCTCGCCGAGCTGCTCGACGCCCTGGACAAGGTGCTGTCGCCGCAGGCGGTGGTGCTGCGCAACGATACCAGCGGCCGCCGCCAGGAGGGTCTCGAGCTCTCCGTCGAGGTGGTCAGGGGCGAGCTGCCCGACCCGGTGCTGCTGGAGGAGAACGGCGTGCGCTTCGTCGCGCCGGTGCTCGATGGCCAGAAGACCGGCTGGTTCTACGACCACCGGACCAACCGTGCCTGGCTCAATGGCCTGGTGGCCGGCAAGCGGGTGCTGGACCTGTTCAGCTACGTGGGTGGCTGGGGCATCCAGGCCGCCGCCAGCGGGGCCAGCGAGGTGCTCTGCGTGGACGCCTCCGCGTCGGCGCTGGAACGCGTCGCCGAGAACGCCGCCCTCAACGGCCTCCACGAGCAGGTGGCGGTGGGCGAGGGCGATGCCTTCGAGGCCCTGGCGGCACTCAAGGCCGACGGCGAGGCGTTCGACGTGGTGATCCTCGATCCGCCGGCCTTCATCAAGAAGCGCAAGGACATTCCCGGCGGCGAGCGTGCCTATGGCAAGCTCAATCGCGAGGCGATGCGCCTGCTGGGTCGCGACGGCCTGCTGCTCTCGGCCTCCTGCTCCATGCATCTGGCGCCGGAGCGGCTGGTGGACGTGGTGCGTGGCGCGGTGCGCCACCAGGACCGCCAGGGCCAGATCCTCTTCCAGGGGCACCAGGGGCCGGATCACCCGGTGCACCCGGCGATTCCGGAAACATCCTACCTCAAGGCCCTGGGCGTCAGGGTCTTCAGGGACTGAACGTCATGCCCCCCGAGTATGTCCGTGTCTTCGCCCACTCCAATGCGCTGCTGGTCAGCCATCTGCACAACGTGCTGTCCGCGGCGGGGATTCCCGCCGAACTGCGCAACATGACCCTGGGGGGCGGGGCCGGCGAGCTGCCGCTGGGCGAGTGCGAGCCCGAGGTCTGGGTCGCCCCCCATAATCGTGAACGCGCCGAGGCGCTGATCCGCGGGTCCCTGGAGGGGAGGGGGGAGGCCTCCGACTGGACCTGTCCGGGCTGCGGTGAAACCCTGGAAGGCGTCTTCGATACCTGCTGGCAGTGCGGAACCCTCAGGGAGCGATGAAATGAGTCCGGCATGGGACCTGCCCGATCCCTTCGTGATCGACATCGAGGCCGACGCCTCGGCCATCGACGAGTACGGTCATGTCAACAACGCCGAGTACCTGCGCTGGGTCGAACGGGTCAGCTGGGCCCACTCGGCGCACCTGGGCCTGGACCTTGCCCGCTACCGGGCGCTGGACCGGGCCATGGCGGTACATCGCCATGAGCTCGATTACCTTGCACCGGCCCTCGAGGGCGACCGGCTGCAACTGGCGACCTGGATCGTCGCGTGTGACCGCCGCCTGACCCTGACGCGCCGCTTTCAGCTGATCCGCCCCGCCGATGGCCGCACCCTGCTGCGCGGCCGCACCCGCTTTGCCTGCATCGCGCTCTCCAGCGGGCGTCCCCGGCGCCTGCCGACGGAATACGTGACCGCCTACGGCGAGGCGCTCGTCATCGAATGAGGAATGGCAGGATTTCTGGTCGTTTCTCCTGTGGGAGAGTCGATTTTCTGCACTCCGGCAGCGGTATATGATTTTTTTCCGTTTTTCTTCGTGGAACCTTCGTGTATGGACTGACTGTGCTGTAATGGGTGCATCACACCGTTCCTTACCCCCTTTTCCTGCACAGGAGGTGTCATGAAGATCGCTGTCCCGAAGGAAATCAAGAACCATGAGTACCGCGTCGCCCTGACCCCCACCGGGGCCCGGGAACTGGTGGGCCGCGGCCATGCGGTGACGGTGCAGGCCGGGGCGGGCGAGGGCGCCGGCTTCGCGGATGCCGCCTATGAAGCGGCCGGTGCGCGGCTCGAGGCCGACGTGGCAACGGTCTGGAACGACGCCGAACTCATCCTCAAGGTGAAGGAGCCGCAGCCCGAGGAGGTCGCGCGGCTGACGCAGGGCCAGACCCTGTTCACCTATCTCCACCTGGCCGCCGAGGAGGCCCTCACCCGCGGCCTGATGGGCAGCGGCGCCACCTGCATCGCCTACGAGACCGTCACCGACCGCCAGGGCGGCCTGCCGCTGCTGGCACCGATGAGCACGGTGGCCGGCCGCATGGCGATCCAGGCCGGCGCCCATGGCCTGGAGAAGGCCCAGGGCGGATCCGGCGTGCTGTTGCCGGGGGTGCCCGGGGTGGCGCCGGCCAGGGTCGCGGTGATCGGCGGCGGCGTGGTGGGCGAGAATGCCGCGCGCATGGCGCTGGGGCTGGGCGCCGAGGTCACGGTGCTGGACAAGTCGATCCCGCGCCTCGAGGCCCTGGACGACCGCTACCAGGGGCACATGAAGACGGTCTTCTCCACCGCCGACGCCATCGACGAGGCGGTCCGCGAGTGCGACCTGATCATCGGGGCCGTGCTGATTCCCGGGGCCGCCGCGCCGAAGCTGATCACCCGCGCCATGCTCGCCGAGATGAAGCCCGGCAGCGTGCTGGTGGACGTGGCCATCGACCAGGGCGGCTGCTTCGAGACCAGCCGGCCCACCACCCATGCCGATCCCACCTACATCGTCGATGGCGTCGTGCACTACTGCGTGGCCAACATGCCGGGCGCGGTGGCGCGCACCTCCACCCAGGCGCTGACCAACGCCACCCTGCCGTTCGTCACCGCCCTGGCCGACAAGGGCTGGCAGCAGGCGCTGGCCGAGGACCCGCACTTCGCGGCCGGGCTCAATGTCCACGACGGCCGGGTGACCTATCGGGCGGTGGCCGAGGCTTTCGGGCTGGAGTGGGCCGAGCCCCAGGCGCTGCTGGGCTGATCATGCGGCGACGACGGGGCCTCGCAAGCCACGCCCCGGCTATGTCGATGCCCTGTCGTGAGGCGGCTGCTCATATCGCCAGCGGTGCCACGGGCTGCAGTGAGCGATATCTACCCGGGAGCGCTGACACGAGTGAAACCGCGCACGTCGACCGACAGGGATGTCGGTCGAGGGGCACCCGTGAGGGATTATGTTGTGCCCCGACGTGAAGCGGTGAACGAAGTGTCAGGGTTTCGCTCACGGGATCGCGAATGCAGCCCGGGGTGCCGCGCCATCAGCCCTGGGTGTCAGAGTCTACCCCGGTCGCCTTGTGGGGGAGCGCGCGTTACCATAGCGGGCATTTCCGAACAGCAGAGTCCGCTTTCCCCATGAGTGCAGCTTCCGAGAAGACCCGCGTTCTCACCGGTATCACCACCACCGGCACCCCCCACCTGGGCAACTACGTCGGTGCCATCAAGCCCGCCATCGCCGCGAGCCAGGACCCCAGCGTCCAGTCCTACTACTTCCTCGCCGACCTGCATGCACTGATCAAGTGCCAGGATCCGCGTCGGGTGCAGGAGTCGCGCCTGGAGATCGCCGCCACCTGGCTGGCACTGGGGCTGGACACCGACAACGCCATCTTCTACCGCCAGTCGGACGTGCCCGAGATTCCCGAGCTCACCTGGATGCTCTCCTGCGTCTGCGCCAAGGGGCTGATGAACCGCGCCCACGCCTACAAGGCGGCGGTGGCCGAGAACGAGGCCGCCGGCAACCAGGACCCGGACAAGGGCATCACCATGGGGCTGTTCGGCTACCCGGTGCTGATGGCCGCCGACATCCTGATGTTCAATGCCCACAAGGTGCCGGTGGGTCGCGACCAGATCCAGCACATCGAGATGGCCCGCGATATCGCGGGGCGCTTCAACCACCTCTACAGGGGCGACTACTTCAGCCTGCCCGAGGCGGTGGTGGACGAGAAGGTCGAGGTGCTGGGCGGCCTGGACGGGCGCAAGATGTCCAAGAGCTACAACAACACCATTCCCCTGTTCGTCTCCGAGAAGAAGCTGCTCAAGCTGGTGCGCAAGATCAAGACCAACTCGCTGGAGCCCGGCGAGCCCAAGGACCCCGACAGCTGCACCCTGTTCCAGATCTACTCGGCCTTCGCCACGGCGGAGGAGACCGCCGCCATGCGTAGCGAGTATGGGAACGGCATCGGCTGGGGGGAGGCCAAGAACCGCGTCTTCGACTACCTCAACGAGCACCTGCGCGAACCCCGCGAGCGCTACCAGGCGCTGATGGAGGACCCCGGCCATATAGAGCAGGTGCTGCTCAAGGGAGCCGACCGGGCCCGTGCCGAGGCGGCTCCCTTCATGGATCGCCTGCGCCAGGCGGTCGGGCTGGGCCGCTTCGTCTGAGCCGGCGGGCGCCTGCGGGCGCCCGCTGTCGTTGCGAGTCCCTCGTATATGCTCTCATGTAATTAATTTCTTCACTTAAATGCTTTTACGTGCTTTCCGTCAATCGTTAGCATGCTCTATTTGACGGGGTCCCCTTCCCGTCGACATCGAGAGAGCCGCCATGAGTGACCTTGCCCTGACACAGCAGAAGAGACTTCCCGTTCCTGCCGTGGCCGCCGGCGCCCTGCTGCTGGGTGCCCTGGCCGTGGGTGCCGCCTTCGGCCTGCGTATCGGCCTGTTGATGGTGGTGGGTGGCCTGCTGGGCATGGTGCTCTATCATGCCGCCTTCGGCTTCACCGCCGCCTGGCGGGTCTTCATCACCGAGCGCCGCGGCCGCGGCCTGCGCGCCCAGATGGTGATGCTGGCCGTCGCCGTGCTGCTCTTCTTCCCCGCGCTGGGGGCCGGCACCCTGTTCGGCACCTCGGTATACGGCTATGTGGCGCCGATCGGTGTGTCGGTGGTCGTCGGGGCCTTCCTGTTCGGTGTCGGCATGCAGCTGGGCGGGGGGTGCGCCTCGGGCACCCTGTTCACGGCCGGCGGCGGCAATGCCCGCATGCTGATCACCCTGCTGTTCTTCATCGTCGGCTCGGTGATCGGCACCGCCCACTTCGCCTGGTGGCAGAGCCTGCCCGCCTTCCGGCCCACCTCGCTGGTCTCGGAACTCGGTGTCGGTGGTGGCATCGCGGTCAGCCTGCTGCTGTTCGCGGCCATCGCCGCTGTCACGGTGGTGATGGAGAAACGCCGCCATGGCCAGCTGGAGCAGACCCCCAGGATCGATGCCGGCAACCGGCGCTGGCTCACCGGCCCCTGGCCACTGCTGTTCGGCGCCGTGGCGCTGGCGCTGCTCAACTTCGCCACCCTGGCCCTGGCCGGCCGTCCCTGGGGGATCACCTCGGCCTTCGCCCTGTGGGGGGCCAAGGGCTTCGAGTTCCTGGGCGGCGACGTGAGCCAGTGGGGCTACTGGCAGTCGTCGTGGAATGCGGCTGCCCTGGAGGCCACCATCTGGCGCGACATCACCAGCGTGATGAACATCGGCATCCTGATCGGGGCGCTGTTGGCGGCATCGCTGGCCGGCAAGTTCGCCCCCAACTTCCGCATCCCGGCCAGGTCGGTCCTGGCGGCGGTGATCGGCGGCCTGATGCTGGGCTACGGCGCGCGCCTGGCCTTCGGCTGCAACATCGGTGCCTATTTCGGCGGGATCGCCTCGGGCAGCCTGCATGGCTGGGTCTGGCTGGTGGCGGCCTTCGCCGGCAACATGCTCGGCGTCAAGCTGCGCCCCCTCTTCTTCGTGGGCGAGGCCCGTCGTCTGCCGGTGGCCAAGGGCTGCTGAACGCAGTGAACCCAGCGTGAACCCGCGCCCCGGCCCAGGCCGGGGCGCAGTCGTTGTCGTCATGGTAGAGTGAGCGCAAAGGCGCCGCGAGAGCGCCAACGGCCCGTTCCAGTCACCGCATCGAGATCAGAGATGACCAACGAACCCAAGCGTCCCCTCTATATCCCCTATGCCGGCCCTCCGCTGCTGGAGATGCCGTTGCTCAACAAGGGCAGCGCCTTCACCCGCGAGGAGCGCATCGAGTTCAACCTGATCGGCCTGCTGCCGCAGAACGTCGAATCCATCGAGGAGCAGGCGGAACGGGCCTATCGTCAGTACAGCCAGTGCCAGAACGACCTGGACCGCCACATCTACCTGCGCGCCATCCAGGACGACAACGAGACCCTCTACTACCGGCTGGTCTCGGAGCACCTCGAGGAGATGCTGCCGATCATCTACACCCCCACGGTCGGCAAGGCCTGCGAGGAGTTCTCCAACATCTATCGCAACCACCGCGGGCTCTTCATCGCCTATCCGGACCGCGACCGCATGGACGACATCCTGCGCAGTTCCACCAAGGACAAGGTCAGGGTGATCGTGGTCACCGACGGTGAACGCATCCTGGGGCTCGGCGACCAGGGCATCGGCGGCATGGGGATTCCCATCGGCAAGCTGGCGCTCTATACCGCCTGCGGCGGCATCAGCCCGGCCTACACCCAGCCGATCATGCTCGACGTGGGCACCAACAACCGGGCGCTGCTCGACGACCCCATGTACATGGGCTGGCGCCACCCGCGCGTCTCCCAGGAAGAGTACGATGCCTTCATGGCGGAGTTCATCGCCGCGGTGAAACGGCGCTGGCCGGGAGTGCTGCTGCAGTTCGAAGATTTCGCCCAGGCCAACGCCCTGCCGCTGCTCGAGCGCTACCGCGACGAGCTGTGCTGCTTCAACGATGACGTCCAGGGGACCGCCTCGGTGGTGGTGGGCACCCTGATGGCCGCCTGCCAGGCGCGCGACGAGGGGATCGGGCAGCAGCGGGTCGTGTTCGTCGGCGGTGGCTCGGCGGGGTGCGGCATCGCCGAGCAGATCGTGGTGGCGATGCAGACCGAGGGCCTGACCGAGAAGGAGGCCCGCAGCAGGGTCTACATGGTCGACCGGGATGGCCTGGTCACCGAGGACATGGAGGGGCTGTGGGACTTCCAGCGGCGCCTCGCCCAGGATCCGACCCTGCTCAACGACTGGCACGGGCGCGACCTGCTGGAGGTGGTGAGCCAGGTGCGTCCGACGGTGCTGATCGGCGTCTGCGGCCAGCCCGGCATCTTCACCGAGGAGGTGGTGCGTGCCATGCATGCCGGCTGCTCCCGGCCGTTGATCATGCCGCTCTCCAACCCCACCTCCCGTGCCGAGGCGACGCCGGAGGACGTGCTCGCCTGGACCGACGGCCAGGCGCTGGTGGCGACCGGCAGTCCCTTCGCCCCGGTGGTGCTCGACGGCATCACCTACCCCATCGCCCAGTGCAACAACGCCTATATTTTCCCGGGCATCGGCCTGGGGGTGGTGGCCAGCGGTGCCAGGCGGGTCACCGATGCGATGCTGATGTCCGCATCCCGGGCGCTGGCGCGGGAGGCGCCGCTGGTCAAGGAGGGCGAGGGTGCGCTCTTGCCGCCGCTCTCCCAGATCCGCGAGCTCTCCAAGGCGATCGCCTTCGACGTGGCTGCCCAGGCGCAGCAGGAGGGCGTGGCGCTGAAGACCGACGGCCTCAAGCTGCGCGCGGCCATCGAGCGCAACTGCTGGACGCCGGCGTATCGTCGCTATCGTCGCCGCTCGTTCTAGGCCCCGGCAGCGAGCAGCGGGCTTCGGGCAATCGCCGAAGAGTCGGGCATACACTGCTGCTCGAAGCTCGAAGCTCGAAGCTCGAAGCTCGAAGCTCGAAGCTCGAAGCTCGAAGCTCGAAGCTCGAAGCTCGAAGCGCATTCAGAAGAAAGCCCCGCCGCGGCGGGGCCTTTTGCATCAGCGGTGGAGGGTCGGGGGCGCGCTCATGCCGTCCTGGTCAGGCCGACCCGATCATCTTGCGCAGCACATAGTGGAGGATGCCGCCGTGGCGGTAGTACTCCAGCTCGTTGGCGGTATCGATGCGACACAGCGCCTCGATCCGCTTCTCGCCCTTGTCGGACGCCACGGTGACCGTGACCTTGCCACCGGGGCTGAGGTCGGCAAGCCCCGCGATGGAGACGCGCTCGTCGCCGGTCAGGCCCAACGTCTTGCGGTCCTCGCCCTCGGGGAACTGCAGCGGCACCACGCCCATGCCGATCAGGTTGGAGCGGTGGATACGCTCGTAGGACTCGGCCAGCACGGCGCGAACGCCGAGCAGGCGGGTGCCCTTGGCGGCCCAGTCGCGGGAGGAGCCGGTGCCGTACTCCTTGCCGGCGATCACCACCAGGGGCGTGCCTTCCTGCTGGTACTTCATGGCGGCGTCGTAGATCGCCATCTGCTCGCCGGAGGGCACGTGGCGAGTCTCGCCGCCGACCACGCCGTCGAGCATCTCGTTTTTGATGCGCACGTTGGCGAAGGTGCCGCGCATCATGATCTCGTGGTTGCCGCGGCGCGAGCCGTAGGAGTTGAAGTCCACCGGCTTGACGCCGCGCTCCTGGAGGTAGCGCCCCGCAGGGCTGTCGGGCTTGATGGCACCGGCCGGGGAGATGTGGTCGGTGGTCACCGAGTCCCCCAGCATGGCGAGTACCCGGGCATCCCTGACGTCCTCGATGGCATCGGGTGTCCGGCCCATGCCCTCGAAGAAGGGCGGGTGCTGGATGTAGGTGGAGTCCGTCGACCACTGGTAGACCTTGCTACGGGGCACCTCGATGGCCTTCCAGACCTCGTCGCCGTCGAACACCTCGGCATACTCCTTGCGGAACATCTCGGTGTTGACCTGCTCGACGGCTTCGGCGATCTCGGCCTGGGACGGCCAGACGTCCTTGAGGGTGACCGGCTGGCCGTGGTGGTCGACGCCCAGCGGCTCCCGTGTCAGGTCGAGCTGGACATTGCCGGCCAGGGCATAGGCCACCACCAGGGGCGGCGAGGCGAGCCAGTTGGTCCTGACCAGCGGATGCACCCGTCCCTCGAAGTTGCGGTTGCCCGAGAGCACCGAGGCCACGGCCAGGTCACCGTCCTCGATGGCCTGTTCGATGGGGGTCGCCAGGGGACCGGAGTTGCCGATGCAGGTGGTGCAGCCGTAGCCCACCAGGTTGAAACCCAGGGCGTTGAGGTCGTCCTGCACGCCGCCGGCGACCAGGTAGTCGGTGACCACCTTGGAACCGGGCGCCAGGGAGGTCTTCACCCAGGGCTTGGTATGCAGCCCCTTCTCCCGGGCCTTACGGGCCAGCAGCCCGGCGGCCATCATCACGCTGGGGTTGGAGGTGTTGGTGCAGGAGGTGATGGCGGCGATCACCACGGCACCGGGATCGAGCCGGAAGGCCTCGCCATCCAGGTCGACGTCCTGGCTGTCGGCATGCTCGAAGCTGCGCTCAGACCCCACGGCGGCCTGGCCGCCTCCCTCGGACATCAGCCTGCCCTGCTCGGTCGACGGTGTCGGCTTGCCGTCGTCCTCCATGAACCGGGCGAAGGCCGCCTTCATCCCGGTGAGTGCCACCCGGTCCTGGGGACGCTTGGGGCCCGCCAGGCTCGCCACGACCTCGCTCATGTCCAGGTGCAGGGTGTCGCTGAAGATCGGCTCATGACCCGGCTCGCGCCAGAGTCCCTGGGCCTTGCAGTAGGCCTCGACCAGGGCGACCTGGGCAGCGTCGCGAGCGGTCAGGCGCATGTAGGTCAGGGTCTCCTCGTCCACCGGGAAGAAGCCGCAGGTGGCGCCGTACTCGGGCGCCATGTTGGCGATGGTGGCGCGGTCGGCCAGCGGCAGGTCGGCCAGGCCGTCGCCGTAGAACTCGACGAACTTGCCCACCACCCCCTTCTGGCGCAGCATCTCGGTCACCGTCAGCACCAGGTCGGTGGCGGTGATGCCCTCGCGCAGCTTGCCGGTGAGCTTGAAGCCGACCACCTCGGGGATCAGCATCGATACCGGCTGGCCGAGCATGGCCGCCTCGGCCTCGATGCCGCCGACGCCCCAGCCCAGCACGCCCAGGCCGTTGATCATGGTGGTGTGGGAATCGGTGCCCACCAGGGTGTCGGGGTAGGCCAGTGTCCGGCCGTCCTCCTCCTTCGTCCACACCGTCTTGCCCAGGTACTCCAGGTTGACCTGGTGACAGATGCCGGTGCCCGGCGGCACCACGCGGAAGTTGTCGAAGGCCTGCTGGCCCCAGCGCAGGAACTCGTAGCGTTCGCGGTTGCGCTCCATCTCGATGGCGACGTTGTCGCGGAAGGCGGTGGGGTTGCCGAACTTGTCGACCATCACCGAGTGGTCGATGACCAGGTCCACCGGCGAGAGCGGGTTGATGCGGGCGGGGTCCTCGCCCAGTGCCTCCACCGCGGCGCGCATGGAGGCGAGGTCCACCACGCCGGGCACGCCGGTGAAGTCCTGCATCAGTACCCGGGCCGGGCGATAGCCGATCTCGCGATCGGAACGGGCCTCCCGCTGCCAGTCGACCAGCGCCTGCATGTCGTCGCGGGAAACGCTCGGTTCGCTGGCGAAGCGCAGCTGGTTCTCCAGCAGGATCTTCAGCGTCATCGGCAGCCGGTCGATGTCGCCCAATGCCTCGGCGGCCTTCGGCAGGCTATGGTAGTGGTAGGTGGTGCCGCCTGCCTCGAGTGTCTGCAGGGTATCCGGTGTGGACTCGGTGCTCATGCTGTCCTCCTTTCGAGGGGGGAGTGAACGAACCATCCTTGTACCTTGGGAACACACATGGTCATGATAGGTGCCACTTTCAACCAATGCCCGTGGAGGAGTGCCAGGGAGCCGTCGCCCCCGGCTTGAAAAGCGGCCACCCGGCCCCATCAACGCCTCGACGGGCGCGCGGAGGAAGAAGCGCATGCACGAGGAGCAACTCGATCGTCATCCGGTGCACTGCCCCTACTGTGACACACCCTTCGAGCTGCTGGTGGACCGGTCGGAGGGAAGCCAGCAGACCTGGGAAGACTGCCCCCATTGCTGTGCCCCGATCCAGGTGCGCATCGAGGTGTCGACCGACGGTGAGCTGGAGAGCGTGACCCTGGGTCGCGACGACGACGTGCTGTGAAATGGCCCCTGCGGGGGTGGCGGCCCGCAGTGTCCGCGGCTGCTACAATGCCCTTCCGTCGCCGTGTCCGGCCGGTTCGACCCGGCGTTGCTGCCCGGCGTGAGGGAGCGGGAACTCCCTGCACGACCCATGAACGATGAGCGAGGTTACCCATGAGCGAAGCGCGTCACGAACGCCTGATCATTCTCGGCTCCGGTCCGGCCGGCTACACCGCGGCCGTCTATGCGGCCCGGGCCAACCTCAAGCCGCTGCTGATCACCGGCATGCAGGCCGGTGGCCAGCTGACCACCACCACCGACGTCGACAACTGGCCGGGCGACGATGTCGGCGTCCAGGGGCCGGAGCTGATGGAGCGCATGAAGCGCCACGCCGAGCGTTTCGATACCGAGGTGCTGTTCGACCATATCCACGAGGTGGAGCTGCGCGAACGCCCCTTCACCCTCAAGGGCGACAACGGCACCTACACCTGTGATGCGCTGATCATCGCCACCGGCGCCAGTGCGCGCTATCTGGGCCTCGAGTCGGAGCAGAAGTTCATGGGCCAGGGGGTCTCGGCCTGCGCCACCTGTGACGGCTTCTTCTACCGCAACCAGGAAGTGGTGGTGGTGGGCGGCGGCAACACCGCCGTGGAGGAGGCGCTCTACCTCTCCAACATCGCCTCCAGGGTGACCCTGGTGCATCGCCGGGACAGCCTGCGCGCCGAGAAGATCCTCCAGGACAAGCTGTTCGAGAAGGCCGAGAGCGGCAACGTGATGCTGGAGTGGAACCACACCCTGGACGAGGTGCTGGGTGACAACACCGGGGTGACCGGGGTGCGGCTCAAGTCCACGCTGGACGGCAGCACCAGGGAGCTGGCGGCACCCGGGGTGTTCATCGCCATCGGCCACAGCCCCAATACCGCGATCTTCGAGGGGCAGCTGGAGATGGCCGGGGGCTATATCCGGGTGAAGTCCGGACTCGACGGCAACGCCACCGCGACCAGCGTGCCGGGCGTGTTCGCCGCCGGTGACGTCATGGACCATGTCTACCGCCAGGCGGTGACCTCCGCCGGCAGCGGCTGCATGGCCGCGCTGGACGCCGAGCGCTACCTGGACGAGCTGTAACCCGGCTGCGCCGGGAGCTGGAAGAGCGCCCGCTGCGCGGGCTTGAGCTTGAAGCTGGAAGAAACCCCTTGCTCCCAGGATTAGTGGGCTCATGCTGGCTTCCAGCTTCCAGCTTCCAGCTTCCAGCTGCCGCGAAGCGGCTAGTAATGCGGCGGCACCTCGTCCTCGGGCCGCGGCCCGTCCGCGTCGATCTCCTGCAGCGCGCGCTGCTGCTCGCGAATCTTCTCCTGCATCAGGTCGTTGATCCGCTCCAGCCGGGCGAGTCGCCGCTCCTGAGTGGCGACGGCCTCGTCCAGCGTGTCCAGCCAGTGCTCCTGGTAGGCGATGCGGCTCTCCAGGCCGTCCAGGCGCCGGGCCAGGTCAGCGGGCGCGCACTCCTCGCCCATGGTAGAATTCCTCCGCGGGGTGTCGCTGTTCATCGTGGCACCTTCATGATGGTTGATTCCTTCCTTTCACCACTACAAGAGAGTCTCTCAGTTCCATGAATCGAAAGGTCGTGCTTCGTTGTAGTCTCATCAGTCTTCTGCTGGCCGCACCGGCCCCCCTGCTGATCGCCCTGTTCGTGCACCTTACCGGTGGCGTGCTGTCGCGGGAACTGTTCGCCAGTCTCGAGGTGGGCGGTGTGGCCGTGGTCTATCTGGCCGCTGCAGTGGCGGTCTTCGTGCTGCTGCTGGTGGCAACCCTGGCGGTCAATGCCCTGACGCCGCAGCTGGTCAACCTGGCCGAGGTCGAGGACGACGATCGCGAGATCGGTGAGGTCAAGTGGTTCAACGTCAACAAGGGGTATGGCTTCATCACCCGTGACGGTGGCGAGGATGTCTTCGTCCATTTCCGTGCCATCCGTGGCCGTGGCCACCGTACCCTGGCCGAGGGCCAGAAGGTTCGCTACCACGTGATCGAGAATGAACGCGGTCTGCAGGCGGATGATGTGACGGTCATCACCTGACCCCCCCGGTACCGGGGGCCGACAGCGCGGAGTCTCCGCGCTCCTGCCCGAAGAGACAAGGCGCCCCGCTCCGGCGGGGCGCCGTCGTATCAGTGGCCCGAGTCGGGCCAGTCGATCTCCCGTTCCACGCCATCCGGCAGCACCTGCAGGAAGCGGTCCGGGTCGTCGCCGGGCTGCCAGCCACCCAGCGAGCAGCGTACCTCGCAGCCGAGCCTGGCGGCGGCGGCGCGGGCACAGGCCTGGTCGCTCTCCCAGGGCGTGTCGGGGCTGTCGAGCCAGAGGCTGCCGAAGCCGTCGGCGGCCTTCTCCACGAGCAGTATCGGTATCTCCTCGCCGTCGATGCGGCCCCGGGTGCGCCACTTGTGCTTGCCGGCGGGGGCGAGGGGCTCGGCATCCAGCTGTTCGCCGAGCCAGGCGTTCAGGGCGTCCAGCGGGACCTGCGACAGGTAGATCTCGATATCCGGGTAGCGTTGCATGGGGGCCTCAGGGCTGGGCGGTACCGTTGACGAAGAGTCTGGCGAGGATGGCCTCGTAGACCCGGCTCAGTTCATCGAGATCCGCGGCGCGCACGCGCTCGTTGACCTTGTGGATGGTGGCGTTGAGCGGGCCGAGCTCGACCACCTGGCTGCCCAGGGTGGCGATGAAGCGGCCATCCGAGGTTCCCCCCGAGGTCGACAGCTCGGGGGAGTGGCCCATCACCTCCTTCACCCCGGCCACGGCGGCATCGACCAGCTCGCCCTCGGCGGTGAGGAAGGGTTCGCCGTTGAGCGTCCAGTCCAGGTGGTACTCCAGGCCGTGGGCGTCCAGCAGCGCCTCGGTACGGCTCCGCAGCTGCTCGTGGGTCACCTCGGTGGAGAAGCGGAAGTTGAACACCACCTCCACGTCGCCGGGGATCACGTTGGTGGCACCGGTGCCGGCGCGGATGTTGGAGATCTGGAAGCTGGTGGCCGGGAAGAACTCATTGCCCCTGTCCCAGTGCTCCCGGGCCAGGGCATCCAGCGCCGGCATCGCCTGGTGGATGGGGTTGCGTGCCAGGTGCGGGTAGGCCACATGACCCTGCACCCCCCTGATGTGCAGCACGCCCCCGAGCGAGCCGCGCCGGCCGTTCTTGATCACGTCACCGAGCCGTGCGGTGGAGGAGGGCTCGCCGACGATGCAGTAGTCGAGCCGCTCGTGGGCCTCGCGCAGGTGCTCGACCACGGCGCGGGTGCCGTCCACTGCCGGCCCCTCCTCGTCGGAGGTGATCAGGAAGCCGATCCGGCCGTGATGGTCGGGGTGGGCGGCGACGAAGCGCTCCACCGCGGTGATCATCGCCGCCAGGCTGCCCTTCATGTCGGCGGCCCCCCTGCCACAGAGCATTCCCTGGTCGTCGATACAGGGCTCGAAGGGCGGGTGGTCCCAGTGCAGGTGGGGGCCGCTGGGCACCACGTCGGTGTGCCCGGCGAAGGCCAGCACGGGACCGTGGTGGCCGCGGGTGGCCCAGAAGTTCTCCACGTCACCGAAGGGCAGCCGCTCGACATGGAAGCCGAGCCGCTCGAGACGCTCGATCATCAGCGCCTGGCAGCCCAGGTCGTCGGGCGTGACCGAGGGGCGCCGGATCAGCTCGAAGGCGAGCTCGAGGGTCGGGGAAAGGGCCTCAGTCGTTGGCATGCAGTGCCTCGTTGAGCGCGATGGCACTCTTGTTGGTCAGGCACTCGATGCGGCCGTTCTGGGAGTTGCGGCGCAGCAACAGGTCGTCCTGGCCGGCCAGCTCGCGGGCGGCCACGGTCCTGACCTCCTGGCCCTGGTCGTCGAGCAGGGTGACCTTGGCGCCGGCGGTGATATAGAGCCCGGCCTCCACGGTGCAGCGGTCCCCCAGCGGGATGCCGATGCCCGCATTGGCACCGATCAGGCAGCCCTCGCCGACCTTGATGACGATGTTGCCGCCGCCGGAGAGGGTGCCCATGGTGGAACAGCCGCCACCCAGGTCGGAGCCCTTGCCGACCATCACGCCGGCGGAGATGCGGCCCTCGATCATGCCGGGACCCTCGGTGCCGGCATTGAAGTTGACGAAGCCCTCGTGCATCACGGTGGTGCCCTCGCCCAGGTAGGCGCCCAGGCGTACCCGGGCGGTGTCGCCGATGCGCACGCCGGTGGGGACCACGTAGTCGGTCATCTTGGGGAACTTGTCGACGCAGTCCACCGAGAGGGTGCGGCCCTCCAGGCGCGCGCGCAGGCGACGAGCCGGCAGCTCCTCGATGTCGATGGGCCCCTCGCTGGTCCAGGCCACGTTGCGCAGCAGGCCGAACATGCCGGTGAGGTCCAGGCCGTGGGGCTTGACCAGGCGATGGGAGAGCAGGTGCAGCTTGAGGTAGACCTCCGGAGCGCTCTGGGGCGGGGTGTCCTCGGCCAGGAACATGGCCACCAGCGGCCGCTGGCTCGCCGCCAGGGTTTCGGCGAGTTCGGCCTGCTCCGGCTGGCCGGCGGTCCTGAGCGCCGTGGCCAGCTGGCCGCACTGCTCGGGCAGGAAGCTGATGGCGGCATTGCCGGCGGGGGCGTCGAGCACCTTGCTGGCGGCCTCGACCAGGCCGGCGTCGGGGTCGAGCAGCGGCGCCGGGTAGTAGATCTCCAGCCAGTCGCCCTGGGTGTTCTGGGTGCCGATTCCGAGTGCAAAGCTCAGCATGGGGGTGTCCTCGTCGGAGTGGAAGTTCGTCAAATGGGGGAAAGGTTGTCGTAGTCGCCGTCCCGGTAGCCGACGAGGATCTCGTCGCCGGTGTCGAGCAGCGGGCGCTTGAGCAGCGTCGGGTGCGCCATCATCAGCTTGCGCGCCTTGTTGGCGTCGATGTCGGCCTTGTCGGCGTCATCCAGGTTGCGCCAGGTGGTGCTGCGCCGGTTGAGCAGCTCCATCACCGGCACCTTGTGGAGCAGGTGCTCGAGCAGGGCGGCGGAGAGGCCGTCGTCTCGCAGGTCGTGGACCTGGTAGGGAATGCCCTTGCCGTCGAGTGCCTTGCGCGCCTTGCGGCAGGTGTCGCAGTTCTTGATCACGTACAGGGTCAGCATCACTGGCTCCTCTCGATGAAGCGACGGATGCGCCGGGCCGCCTCCACGGTGGCCTCGAGCTCGGCCACCAGCGCCAGGCGCAGCCGGCCGCGACCGGGGTTGGTGCCATCGGCGCCGTCACGACCCATGTAGGAACCCGGCAGCACGCTGACGTGCTCCTCGGCGTAGAGCGCCCGGGTGAAGGCCTCGTCGTCGCCGTCGGGTACCGCCGGCCACAGGTAGAAGCTCGCCTCGGGCTCGGGGAAGTCCAGCACCGGGGCGAGGATCTCGGTCACGGCGGCGAACTTCCCGCGATAGGCGTCGCGGTTGGCCCGCACGTGGGCCTCGTCGCCCCAGGCGGTGATGGAGGCGCGCTGCACCGGCAGCGACATGGCGCAGCCGTGGTAGGTGCGATAGCGCTTGAAGGGGGCGATCAGTTCGGCGTCGCCGGCCACGAAGCCGGAGCGCAACCCGGGCAGGTTGGAGCGCTTGGAGAGCGAGTGGAACACCAGGCAGCGCCGGTAGTCGTGGCGGCCCAGCGCCGTGCAGGCCTCCAGCAGCCCGGGCGGCGGGGTCGCCTCGTCCAGGTAGAGCTCGGAGTAGCACTCGTCGGAGGCGATGATGAAGTCGTGTTCGTCGGCCAGTTCGATCAGCGTGCGGAACTCGGCTAGCGGCGTCACCGCCCCGGTGGGGTTGCCCGGCGAGCAGAGGAACACGACCTGCACCTCGCGCCAGGTCTCGGCGGGCACGGCGTCGAAGTCGGGGCGAAAGCCGTTTCCGGCGGTGCAGTCCAGATAGAGCGGCTCGCCGCCGGCCAGCAGCGTGGCCCCCTCGTAGATCTGGTAGAAGGGGTTGGGCACCGCCACCCGGGCCGGGCGGCTGCGGTCGAGTGCGGCCTGGACGAAGGCGAAGATCGCCTCGCGGGTGCCGTTCACCGGCAGCACCTGGCGCTCGGCGTCGAGGCCCGCGAGCCCGAAGCGCCGGGTCGCCCAGCCGGCGATGGCGGCGCGCAGCTCGGGAAGCCCGGCGGTGGCCGGATAGCGGGCGAAGTCGGCCTGGTGCTCGACGAGGGTCGCCAGCGCGGCCGGGTAGGGGGCGTGCTGGGGCTCGCCGATGGTCAGCGGGACATGGGCCAGCCCCTCCGGGGGCGTCACGCCGGCCTTCAGCGCGGCGAGCTTCTCGAAGGGGTAGGGCTTGAGGGCGTCGAGATCGGGGTTCATGGGTGTCCAGGCGCGCCTCGCGGGCCGTGGCCTCGGGCGTCGTTGTCGTGAGTCGTTGTCGGAAGGGGCTTGATTATAGGGAAGGCGACGGATGGCCTCAAACGTGGCGCTTCGAGGCCGGCGTTACTCGGGGCTGATCCGGCGACAGGCCTGCGAGGGGGCGCTGTGAACCCCTCCCTGGGCGCTACTTTTGCCTTCCATGGCAAAAGACCCCCTCTTCGGCTTGTCCCCGGCGCCCCTTATCCTCGGCATTTTCGTCCAGGGGGGGCTTACCCGGAGACATCCAGCACTTCCACCAGTCGCTCGCGCAGGCGGGCCTGGCGCTCGGGGTCGGTGAGCGGGGCGCCGGCCTTGTCGGTGATGAAGAAGACGTCCTCGACCCGCTCGCCCAGGGTGGCGATCTTGGCGGCCGAGAGCGCGATATCCTGCTCCATGAAGATGCGCCCGACCCGGGCCAGCAGGCCGGGGCGATCGGGAGCGGTGAGCTCGAGCATGGTGCGCTCGTTGGCCGGGTCCTGCTCGATGACCACCTCGGTGGGCACCCGGAAGTGCTTGAGCTGGCGCGGGGTGTGGCGGGTGACGATCTGCGGGTAGTCCTCGGGGTCGTCCAGCTCCTCCACCAGGTGGCGGCGGATCTCCTCGATGCGCTCGGGATCGCGGATGGCCAGGCCATGGTCGTCGAGCACGATGAAGGTGTTGAGCGTCCAGTCGTTGCTCGAGGTGGCGATGCGCGCGTCGTGGATCGACAGTCCCAGCTGTTCCATGGCCGCCGATGTGGCGGCGAAGAGGTCATCCACCGAGCGGGTGTGGATGAACACCTTGGTGCCACCCTCGGCCATGTCGTCGGTGGGGGCGCTGATCAGGATCAATGGCAGGTCGGAGCCGCCGTGCTCGAGGATGCCCTGGGTCTGCCAGACGATCTCGCTGGGCGCGTACTGCAGGAAGTAGTCCTCGCCCAGCGACTCCCACAGCCGGTCGACCCTGGCCATGTCGGCGCCCACCACGGCGAGCAGCGAGTGTGCCTCGCTGCGCGTCTCCTGCACCCAGTCGTCGCGCTCCAGGGGGTTCTCCAGGCCGCGTCGCAGGGCGCGCTTGGTCTCGGCATGCAGCTGCCGCAGCAGGGTGGCGCGCCAGCCGTTCCACAGGGTCGGGTTGGTGGCGTTGATGTCGGCCACGGTGAGCACGTAGAGATAGTCGAGCCGGGTCTCGTCACCGACGATACGGGCGAAGTCGGCGATCACGTCCGGGTCGGTGATGTCGCGCTTCTGGGCGATCATCGACATGGTGAGATGGTGTTCCACCAGCCAGCTCACCAGGCGGGTGTCGCGGGGCGAGAGGCCGTGGCGCTCGGCGAAGGCCTCGACGTCCCGGGCGCCGATCTGCGAATGGTCGCCGCCGCGGCCCTTGCCGATGTCGTGGTAGAGGCCGGCGATCCACAGCAGTTCCAGCTTGGGCAGCTGGTGGATCAGGTTGGCGGCCACCGGGAACTCCTCGCGGGCCTCGGGCTTGCGGAAGCCGTGAATGAACTTGAGCAGGCGCAGCGTGTGGGCATCCACCGTGTAGATGTGGAAGAGGTCGTGCTGCATCAGTCCCACGGCGCGGCCGAACTCCGGCAGGTACTTGCCGAGCACCCCGTAGCGGTTCATGCGCCTGAGCTGGCGCGCCACGTTGCCGCCGGAGCGCAGCAGCGTCATGAACAGGCTCTGGTGGCGCACGTCGTCGCGGTAGAGGTCGTCGATCAGGTGGCGGTGGTCGCGGATCAGGCGGATGGTGTCGGCGCGCACCCCCTCGATCTCCGGGTGCTCGGCCATCAGCAGGAAGAGCTCCAGCAGTGCCGCCGGCCGCTGGCGGAAGACGTTGCGCGAGCGGGCCTGGATGTAGCCGCCCTTGATCTCGAAGCGGTCGTTGAGGGGAATCGTCTCCAGCCTCTCGCCGGCACGCAGGATCGCCTCGTCGAAGTGCTGCAGGAGCATGTCGTTGAGCCCGGCCAGGGCCGTGACGTGCCGGTAGTAGCGCTTCATGAACTGTTCGACGGCGAGTCGCTCCGGGGTGTCGCGGTAGCCGAACAGCTCGGCGATGGTGCGCTGGTGGTCGAACAGCAGGCGGTCCTCGGCGCGGCCGGTGAGCATGTGCAGGGCGTAGCGCACCTGCCACAGGAAGGCCTGGCCCTGGCTGAGGATGCGCAGCTCGGCATCGTTCATGAAGCCGTTGGCCACCAGGTCCTCGTAGCGCTCGCTGCCGAAGTGGCGCTTGGCCACCCAGCCGATCATCTGGATGTCCCGGAGCCCGCCGGGGGAGCTCTTGATATTGGGCTCCAGGTGGTACTCGGAGTTGTTGTAGCGGTAGTGGCGGCTGATCTGCTCCTGCCACTTGGCCTCGAAGAAGCGGTCGGCGGGCCACAGGTGCTCGGTGGTGAGCCGTGCCTGCATCGCCTCGCGAAGCCGCTCGGGGCCGGCCAGGGTGCGCGACTCCAGCAGGTTGGTGATCACCGTGACGTCGGCCTCGGCCTCGCGCTCGCAGTCGGCGAGCGAGCGCACGCTGTGGCCGATCTCCAGGCCGATGTCCCACAGGAAGGTGATGAAGGCGGTCAGTGGCTCCCGGTACGGTGTGTCGTCATCCGCTTCGAGCAGCAGCAGCAGGTCCACGTCGGAGTGGGGGTGGAGCTCGCCGCGACCGTAGCCCCCCACGGCGAGCAGTGCCACGCCGCCGTCGGGCCAAGCGTGCTGCTCCCAGGCCACCGCCAGCAGCCGGTCGAGGCACCAGGCCCTGCCGTGCACCAGGTCGCGGATATCGGCGCCGGCGCGGAAGCGTTCGTCGAGGCGGGCCTGGATGCCGCGCAGCGCCGCCTTGAAGGGGGCGATGGGCGAGCGACTGCCCGCCAGCTCGTCGCGGAAGCGGGCGACGTCGAACAGCGTCTCGTCGGGCTCGAAGCGGTAGTGGTGCAGCAGCATGGCGCTCAGCGCTCGAGGAAGGCGAGGTCTTCCTCGCCGCGGGCGGTGAGCACCTCGACACCGCTCTCGGTGACCAGCAGGGTATGTTCCCACTGGGCGGAGAGGCTCTTGTCACGGGTCACCGCCGTCCAGCCGTCGCGCAGTACCTTGGTCTTGTGGGAGCCGACGTTGATCATCGGCTCGATGGTGAAGCACATCCCGGCGGCGAGCGCGATGTCCGCCTCGGGGGCATAGCCGTCGTAGTGCAGCACCTGCGGCTCCTCGTGGAAGGTGGCGCCGATGCCGTGGCCACAGAAGTCGCGCACCACCGAGTAGCCGTTGTCCTCGGCGTGCTGCTGGATGGCTCGGGCCAGCTCGGAGAGGCGCGCCCCGGGACGGACCAGGGCGATGCTCCGGTAGAGGCACTCCTGGGTGACCCGGCACAGCCGCTCGCCCTGGATGCTCTCGCCGATGATGAACATCTTGCTGGAGTCGCCGTGGTAGCCGTCGGCGGTCTTCACGGTGATGTCGATGTTCATGATGTCGCCCTTGCGGAGCTTCTTGGCGTCATCGGGAATGCCGTGGCACACCACGTGGTTGATGGAGGTGCAGATCGACTTGGGGAAGCCGTGGTAGTCGAGCGGGGCCGGCGTGGAGCCCAGCTCGTCGACGATGTAGTCGTGGCAGAGACGGTCCAGCTCGCCGGTGGACACGCCGGCCGTCACATGGGGGGTGATCATTTCCAGCACGCTGGCGGCCTGGCGACCGGCCTCGCGCATCTTCTCGATCTCGTCGGGCGTCTTGATGGGAACGTTCATGGAGTCTCGGGTCAGGGTGGGGGTCGCCCGGGTGTGGCAGGCGCGTGCGGCGGCCGGGCGACTTCATCTCGGAGTCGATCCATGGTATAAAGCTGCGCGCCTTCCTGCAATCGCTGTGCCCGGTAGCGCCACCTTGCTGGCCGATCCATGCCGGTGGCAGTGGCAGTGAAGGTGAAATGCAATGCAATGCCTTGAAAACACACATGCACCGGCACATGGTCCCGGGTGCTGTCGTGGCCATCCCTCGATGACGCGGCAGTCGGATCCATGGGGTGCGTGGAGGCCTAACCCGATTTTCCAGGAGTCATCCATGGCACACGTCAACATGCGTGACCTGCTGAAGGCAGGTGCTCACTTCGGTCACCAGACCAAGTACTGGAACCCGAAGATGAGCAAGTTCATCTTCGGCGCCCGCAACAAGATCCACATCATCAACCTCGAGCACACCCTGCCGGCCCTCAACGAGGCGATCGACGTGGTCGAGAAGATGGCGGCGGCCAACAACAAGATCATGTTCGTCGGCACCAAGCGCAGCGCGAGCAAGATCATCAAGGAAGAGGCCAACCGCGTCGGCCAGCCCTTCGTCAACCACCGCTGGCTCGGCGGCATGCTGACCAACTACAAGACCATCCGTCAGTCGATCAAGCGCCTGCGCGACCTCGAGACCATGCGCGAGGACGGCACCTTCGAGAAGCTGACCAAGAAGGAAGTCCTGATGGCGACCCGCGAGCAGGACAAGCTCGAGCGTTCCATCGGCGGCATCAAGGAGATGGGTGGCCTGCCCGACGCCCTGTTCGTGATCGACGTCGACCACGAGCGTATCGCCATCAACGAGGCCAACAAGCTGGGTATCCCGGTCATCGGCGTGGTGGACACCAACTCCGACCCGGACGGCGTCGACTACGTGATCCCGGGCAACGATGACTCCATCCGCGCCATCCAGATCTACGTCAAGGCCATCGCCGACGCCTGCGGCCGCGCGAAGGAAGGTCGTCCCGACGAGTTCGTCGAGGTCACCGATGAGGTGGCACAGGAAAGCGACAGCGCCGCCGAGTGATCGCGGCCCGTCTGTCCGGTGGCCGGCGCTCGAGCAGCCGGGCAGGCGAGAAGGGGGCCCCGGCCCCCTTTTTTCACCCCGCCTACCGCGGGAAGGTTTCCGCCGGCCCCTGCGGTCCGGCCCCAGGACTCAGGTTGACCCGTCTTCCCCGGGTCGAACCGTCACCAGTCGAACTATCAAGAGGTGAATCCCATGGCAGCTATCAGCGCCTCTCAGGTCAAGGAACTGCGCGAGCGTACCGGGCTCGGCATGATGGAGTGCAAGAAGGCCCTCACCGAGGCCGATGGTGACATCGAGGTCGCCATCGAGAACCTGCGCAAGAGCTCCGGCCTCAAGGCCGCCAAGAAGGCCGGCCGTACCGCCGCCGAAGGCACCGTCGTCACCCGCGTGGCCGAGGACGGCAGCTACGGCGTGATGGTCGAGATCAACTCCGAGACGGACTTCGTCGCCCGCGACGACAACTTCAAGGCCTTCGCCGAGAAGATCGCCGACGCCTTCTTCGCCGCCAAGAGCGAGGACGTGGCCGCGGTCATGGACGGCGAGCTCGAGACCGCCCGCGAGCAACTGGTGCAGAAGATCGGCGAGAACATCGGCGTGCGCCGTTGTGTGGTGGTCGAGGCCGGCGACGGCAACCTGGTGGGCGAGTACGTCCACGGTGGTCGCATCGGCGTGCTGACCGTGCTCAAGGGCGGCAGCGCCGAGGCGGCCAAGGACGTCGCCATGCACGTCGCGGCCATCAATCCGGCCGTGGCGCGTCCCGAGGACATGCCCCAGGAGCAGCTGGACCAGGAGAAGGCCATCATCCTTGCCCAGCCCGACATGGCCGGCAAGCCCGAGCAGATCGCCGAGAAGATGGTCCAGGGTCGCCTGAAGAAGTACCTGGCCGAGAACAGCCTGACCGAGCAGCCCTTCGTCAAGGACCCGAACCAGTCCGTCGCCGAGTACGTCAAGTCGGCCGGTGGCGAAGTGGTCGGCTTCACCCGCTTCGAGGTGGGCGAGGGCATCGAGAAGGAAGAGGTGGACTTCGCCAAGGAAGTGATGGAACAGGCCAAGCGTAGCTGAGGTCAGAGGTTCCAGTTCGACGATGGCGTGCGCGCGAGCGCACGCCTTCGCGTATCCGGCCGGTGGATTCCGCCGCCGTTGATCCCCACTGCTGACGCCCCAGGAGAAAAGCCATGCCCACACCCGATCACGTCGACATGCCTGTCGAGCGCCCATCCAAGGCCGAGAAGTCCCGCGCGGACAAGTCGAAGTACAAGCGTATCCTGCTGAAGCTCTCCGGCGAGGCACTGATGGGCGAGCATGACTTCGGCATCGACCCCAAGGTGCTCGACCGCATGGCACTGGAGATCGGCCAGCTGGTGGGCATCGGGGTCCAGGTCGGCATCGTCATCGGCGGCGGCAACCTGTTCCGCGGTGCGGCCCTCAACGAGGCCGGCATGGATCGGGTCACCGGCGACCACATGGGCATGCTGGCCACGGTGATGAACGCCCTGGCCCTGCGCGACGCCCTGGAGCGCTCCAATATCCGTTCACGGGTGATGTCGGCGATTCCCATGAGCGGCGTGGTGGAGCACTATGACCGGCGTACCGCGATTCGCTACCTCACCTCCGGGGACGTGGTATTGTTTTCGGCCGGTACCGGCAACCCCTTCTTCACCACCGATTCGGCGGCCTGCCTGCGCGGCATCGAGATCGATGCCGACGTGGTGGTCAAGGCCACCAAGGTGGATGGGGTCTACGACAAGGACCCGGTCAAGTTCGCCGACGCGGTGAAGTACGACCAGCTGAGCTATGACGATGCCCTCGACCAGAAGCTGGGCGTCATGGATTTGACCGCCATCTGCCTGGTGCGGGACCATGACATGCCGGTCCGCGTCTTCAACATGAACAAGCCGGGCGCCCTGCTCAACCTGGTGGTGGGCGGCGAGGAAGGCACGCTGATAGACAGAGGTTGACAACGTGATCAATGACATCAAGCAGGATGCGGAAGCCCGCATGAAGAAGAGCCTCGAGGCCCTTCATGGCAACTTCAACAAGATCCGTACCGGGCGTGCTCACTCCAGCATCCTGGATTCGGTGACCGTGGAGTACTACGGCAGCCAGGTCCCCCTGAACCAGGTGGCGAACATCAACACCGAGGATGCCCGGACGCTCTCCGTGGTGCCCTGGGAGCAGAGCATGGTGCCCAAGATCGAGAAGGCCATCATGACCTCCGATCTCGGCCTGAACCCTTCTACCGCCGGCAACAACATCCGCGTGCCGATGCCGATGCTCACCGAGGAGACCCGCAGGGGCTACATCAAGCAGGCCCGCGCCGAGGCCGAGCACGCCCGGGTGGCGGTGCGCAACGTGCGCCGCGATGCCAACGGTGATATCAAGGCGCTGCTCAAGGAGAAGGAGATCACCGAGGACGAGCAGCACCAGGCCGAGGACGCGATCCAGAAGCTGACCGACAAGTACATCGCCGAGATCGACAGGACGCTGGAATCCAAGGAACACGACCTGCTGCAGGTCTGAGGATGGTCGGGCGATTCTCTCCTCGAGGCGAGGGCTCGACGAAGCCGCGGCGCCGCGGAGCGAGGGTCGCCCGGCCCGGCACATCCCCATGCGAGACACCATGACGTCACCGCAGCCCCCCAAACCCCGCTCCACGGATGGCGACCGCGCTGCCCCCGACGGCGGGGTGCCACGACACGTGGCCATCATCATGGACGGCAACAACCGCTGGGCGAAGGCCCGCGGACTCTCCGGGGTGCGGGGTCATCGCGCCGGTGTCGAGGCGGTGCGTGCGGTGATACGCCGCGCGGCCGAGCGAGACATCGAGACCCTGACCCTGTTCGCCTTCTCCAGCGAGAACTGGAAGCGCCCCAAGGCCGAGGTGAGCGCGCTGATGGAGCTCTTCCTGATGGCGCTCAAGCGTGAGGTCAGGAAGCTCCACGACAACGGTATCCGGCTGTCGATCATCGGCGACCGGGAGGGCTTCTCGGCCTCGATCCAGAAGCACATCGCCCGGGCCGAGGCGCTCACGGCGGATAACCGGGGCCTGCACCTGGTGATCGCTGCGAACTACGGCGGTCGCTGGGATATCGCCGGTGCGGCCCGGCGGCTGGCCGAGCGGGTCGCTGCCGGTGAGCTCGACCCCGCGGCGATCGACGAGCAGGCCCTGGATCGCGAGGTCTGCCTGGCCGGCGATGCGCCGGTGGATCTCTGCATCCGCACCAGCGGCGAGCAGCGCATCTCCAACTTCCTGCTGTGGCAGATGGCCTATGCCGAGCTCTATTTCACGCCACTGCTGTGGCCCGACTTCGATGCCGAGGCCTTCGACCTGGCGCTGGACGACTTCCGGCGGCGGCAGCGGCGCTTCGGCATGACCGACGAACAGATCGAGGCACAAGGTGCTTAGACAGCGGATCATCACCGCGGCCTGGCTGGCGCCACTGATGCTGGCCGGGCTGTTCGGCCTGCAGGGGGGCGCCTTCGCGCTGTTCACCGCCATCATCGTGCTGCTGGCCGCCTGGGAGTGGACCAACCTGGCCGGCGTCGAGGACCGGGACAGCCGCCTCCTGCTGGTCGGTGCCCTGGCCGTGCTGATGGCCGTGATGTGGGCGGCCGGCGCCGCCCTGGCGGCCTGGCCGCTGTGGCTGGGCGCGGCGGGGTGGCTGGTCAACCTCCACTGGGTCACCCGCTACCCCGGCCGCCTGGAGCAGTGGCACGCCCCCTCCCGGCGCCTGGCCATGGGGCTCTGGGTGCTGCTGCCGGCCTGGGTCGGCCTCAACGTGCTGCGCGACTCCGGCGCCGTCTGGCTGCTGTTCGTGCTGCTGCTGGTGTGGTGTGCCGACATCGGCGCCTATTTCGCCGGGCGCGCCTTCGGCAGGCGCAAGCTGGCGCCCCGGGTCAGTCCCGGCAAGAGCTGGGAGGGGGTGGCCGGCGGGATGGCCGCCACCGCGCTGCTGGCGGTGGGCTATGCCGTCTGGCAGGGGCTCGGTGCCGGCGGTGGCCTGATCCTGGTGGTGGCGACCCTGGTGGTGACCCTGGCCTCGGTGGTGGGCGACCTGCTCGAGAGCATGCTCAAGCGCCATCGCGGCATCAAGGACTCCAGCCAGCTGCTGCCCGGCCATGGCGGGGTGCTCGATCGCATCGACAGCCTGACCGCCGCCCTGCCGCTGTTCGCCCTGCTGTACCTGGGAGCACTCTAGATGGCTGGCACACCTGTTCGTCCCCGGTCGGTGGCGGTGCTGGGGGCCACCGGCTCGATCGGCACCAGCACCCTGGACGTGATCGCGCGGCATCCCGAACGCTACCGGGTCCACGCCCTGACGGCCCACCGCTCCCGCGAGGCGCTCCTGCGGCAGTGCCGGGTGCATCGGCCGGCGGTGGCCGTGCTGGATGGCGAGGCCGATGCGGCCTGGCTGCGGGAGCAGCTTCGCGAGGCGGGGCTGGCCACCGAGGTGCGTGTCGGGGCCGGGGCCCTGGTCGAGGTGGTCGAGGCATCCGAGGTCGAGGTGGTGATGGCGGCCATCGTCGGTGCCGCCGGCCTGCTGCCGACGCTGGCCGCGGTACGGGCGGGCAAGCGGGTGCTGCTGGCCAACAAGGAGGCGCTGGTGATGTCCGGTGCGCTGTTCATGGAGGCCGTGGCCGGCTCCGGGGCGACCCTGCTGCCCATCGATTCCGAACATAATGCCATCTACCAGTGTCTACCAGCTGAGCATCGCGGTGGACTGGGGCGTCACGGCGTCACCCAATTGCTGCTGACGGCCTCGGGCGGCCCCTTCCGCGGCTGGAGCGCCGAGGCCCTGGCCGGTGTGTCGCCCGAGCAGGCCTGCGCCCACCCGAACTGGTCCATGGGGCGCAAGATCTCGGTGGACAGCGCCACCCTGATGAACAAGGGCCTGGAACTGATCGAGGCGTGCTGGTTGTTCGACGCCCGCCCCGAGCAGGTGAAGGTGGTGGTGCACCCGCAGAGCGTGATCCACTCCATGGCCGCCTACGCCGATGGTTCGGTGATCGCCCAGTTGGGGAATCCCGACATGCGCACGCCGATCGCCTATGGCCTGGCCTGGCCGGAGCGCATCGATGCCGGGGTCGAGGCCCTGGACCTGTTCGCGGTGGCGCGACTCGACTTCGAGGCCCCCGACGAGACGTCCTTTCCCTGCCTGCGCCTGGCGCGGGAGGCGATGGCCGCCGGGGGAACGGCGCCGGCGGTGCTCAACGCCGCCAACGAGGTGGCCGTGGAGGCCTTCCTCGACGGGCGGCTCGGCTTCACCGGGATCGGGGAGCTGGTGGCCCGGGTGCGTGACGCACGGCCGGTGGAGGCCGCCACCGACCTCGAGACGGTGCTCAATGCCGACGCGCGAGCGCGCCAGGCGGCACGTGACTGGCTGAACCGTTGATGATGCAATCCCTACTGCAACCCGACAGGAGATCGCCTTGGGCCTGATCCAGAACGTTCTGGCCGTCATCGTGGTGCTGGGCCTGCTGATCACCTTCCACGAGTACGGTCATTTCTGGGTGGCACGGCGCTGCGGCGTCAAGGTGCTGCGTTTCTCGGTGGGCTTCGGCAAGCCGATCTGGTCCCGTGTCGACCGGCACGGGACCGAGTTTGCCGTGGCCGCGATTCCGCTCGGTGGCTACGTCAAGATGCTCGACGAGCGCGAGGCCCCGGTGCCCGACGACCAGCTCGACCAGGCCTTCAATCGCAAGACGGTGTGGCAGCGCATCGCCATCGTCGCCGCCGGTCCCCTGGCCAACTTCCTGCTCGCCATCGTCGCCTACTGGGCGCTGTTCGTTGCCGGCACGACCACGATGGCGCCGGTCATCGGCGAGGTCACGCCCGGCTCCCCCGCGGATCGGGGCGGCCTGCAGGCCGGGCAGGAGATCACCGCGGTCCAGGGGCAGGCGGTGCGCTCCTGGGACGAGATCAACCTCAAGCTGGTGGCGGCGATCGGGGTCAGCGGCGAGCTCGGCGTCGATGCCCGCGACGACGCCACCGCGACGCCCCGTGAGCACCGGCTGCCGGTGGAGAACTGGCTGGTGCGCCAGGATCCGCCCCAGCCCCTGCCCAGCCTGGGCGTGACCCCCTGGCAGCCGCCCTTCCCGGCGGTGCTGGGCCGGGTCGTCGACGGCGAGGCGGCGGCAGCGGCAGGGCTCGAGCCCGGCGACGAGGTGGTCGCGGCGGACGGGGTCCCGGTGGACGACTGGATACACTTCGTCGATATCGTGAGGGCCCACCCGGGGGAGACCCTCGAGCTCGAGGTGCTGCGCGACGGGGCTCGTCGCACCCTGTCGCTGACGCCCGGGCGCAGCGAGCTGGAGACGGGGGTCACCATCGGCTACATAGGAGCCGGGGTCGAGCCGGTGGAGTGGCCCGAGGAGTATCGTCGCGAGATCCGCTACGGGCCGGTGGCGGCGGTGGGGCAGGCCGTGTCGCGCACCGGCGAGATGACGGTGCTGACCCTGGGGGCCATCCGCAAGATGCTGGTGGGGCTGATCTCCCCATCGAACCTGTCGGGTCCCATCACCATCGCCCAGATCTCCGGCGATACGGCCCGGGCCGGCCTGGAGAGCTTCGTCAGCTTCCTGGCCTACCTGTCGATCAGCCTGGGGGTGCTCAACCTGCTGCCGATCCCGGTGCTGGATGGCGGGCACCTGCTCTACTACCTGGTCGAGGTCGTGCGCGGCCGGCCGGTCTCGGAGCAGGTCCAGGCCATCGGGCTGCGTATCGGCCTGGCACTGGTCGGCACCCTGATGTTGATGGCGATCTACTTCGATCTGATGCGACTCTGGTAGCGTGCGAACGCGTGGGCGGCACAGGGAGGTGGAGCCCGGTCTCCAACCTTGTCAGTTACCCGCACAAATGTATAAGGTGCCTGTCTGGACAGGATTGGCAGATCAACGCGAGCGAATCGACTGCATGAAAATCAAGACCATCGGACTGGCGGCGCTGCTGCTCGCCGGGGCCACCGTGGCCCAGGCAGAACCTTTCGACGTTTCCGACATTCGGGTAGAAGGGCTGCAGCGGGTCTCCGCGGCGTCCGTGTTCAATGCCTTTCCTGTCAGCGCCCGCGATCGCGTGGATGATCGCGAGCTGGCGGAGGCGACGCGCAGCCTCTTCGCCACCGGCCTGTTCGAGGATATCCAGCTCGCCCGCGACGGCGACGTGCTGATCATCCAGGTGGTCGAGCGCCCCACCATCACCCGCCTCAACATCACCGGCAACCGCCAGATCGGCGATGACGAGCTGCGTCGGGGCCTCGAGGAGGCCGGCCTGTCCGAGGGGCAGGTGCTGCAGCTCTCCACCCTGGAGGAGATCCAGCGCGAGCTCGAGGGCGTCTACCAGGGCCAGGGCCGCTACAGCGCACGCATCGATACCAGTGTCGAGGAGATCGACGAGGGCCGGGTGCGGGTGGATATCGACATCAACGAAGGGGCCGTGGCCAGGATTCGCCAGATCAACCTCGTCGGCAATCGTGACTTCGACGATGAGACCCTGCGCGATGTCTTCGAGCTCAACGACCGGCCGGGACGGATCTTCGGCTGGTTCTCCCGGGACGAATACTCCCGCGAGGCGCTCTCCGGCGACCTGGAGCGGCTGCGCTCCTTCTACCTGGATCGGGGCTACGTCAACTTCGCCATCACCTCCACCCAGGTCTCGATCAGCCCCGACAAGTCGCAGATCTTCATCACCGTCAATATCGACGAGGGCAACCAGTACCGCCTGGGCGACATCCGCTTCGCCGGCGACCTGCAGATCAGCGAGCGCGAGGCTCGCGAGCTGCTGCAGGTGGCGCCCGGCGAGATCTTCTCGCGCAGCGACGTCACCGCCTCTTCCGAGGCACTGCGCTCTCGGCTGGGTGCCGAGGGGTTCGCCTTCGCCAGCGTCGACGGGGTGCCGGAGATCGCCGCCGACGGCGAGACGGTAGACCTCACCTTCCGGGTGGATGCCGGCCGACGGGCCTACGTGCGCCGCATCAACTTCATCGGCAACACCACCACCCAGGACGAGGTGCTGCGCCGGGAGATGATCCAGCTCGAGGGCGCGCCCGCCTCCACCGAATCGATCAGCCAGTCGCGCCAGCGCCTGGAGCGCCTGGGCTTCTTCCGCCAGGTCGATGTCGAGACCCAGCCGGTGGCCGGCGAGCCGGACAAGCTCGATGTCACCTACAGCGTCGAGGAGCAGCCCTCGGGCTCGATCTCGGCGAGCATCGGCTTTTCCCAGAGTGCCGGCGTGATCTACGGTGCGGCACTGGCCCAGAACAACTTCCTCGGCACCGGTAACCGGGTCAACATCGGCGCCCAGCGCAGCGACACCTTCACCAGCCTCAACTTCGGCTTCACCGACCCCTACTGGACCCTGGACGGCATCTCGCGGGGCTACAACCTCTTCTACCGCGAGACCGACTTCGAGGACTCCGACATCTCCACCTACTCCACCGACGCCTACGGCGGTGGCATCAACTTCGGCTACCCGATCAACGAGCTGACGCGGCTCAACTTCGGCGCCTCGGTGGAGGACCTGACGGTCAAGACCTACAACGACACCGCCGAGGAGATCCAGCAGTACGTCCTGGACCAGGGCAACGACGCCCAGAGCCTCAAGCTCTCGGCCAGCTGGACCCGCAACAACCTCAACCGCGGCATCATGCCCACCGCCGGCAACTACCAGCGGCTGTCGCTGGAGACCGCGGTGCCGGGCAGCGACGCCGAGTACTACAAGCTGCGCGCCCAGGCCCGCCAGCTCTTCCCGCTCAACGAGGCCCATGACTGGGCCCTGAAGTTCAGCGGCGAGGTAGGCTATGCCGACAGCATCGGCAACGATCCCTACCCGTTCTACGAGAACTTCTTTGCCGGCGGCCTCGGCTCGGTGCGCGGCTTCACCGCCAATACCCTGGGGCCCCGGACCACCCCGCCCACCGAAGGGGGGCGCGACCGCACCCTGGGCGGCAACGTGATGGTCCAGGGCAGCGCCGAGCTGCTCTTCCCCATGCCCTTCGTCGAGGATCGCCGCTCCCTGCAGACCTCGCTGTTCCTGGACGGCGGCAACACCTTCCTCACGGACTGCTACGCCACCACGAGCGGCGAGTCCAACTGCAGCTCCGGGGTCGACCTCGGTGAGCTGCGCTACAGCGTGGGCATCGGCCTCTCCTGGCTGACCCCGGTGGGGCCGCTCACCTTCAGCGTGGCCGAGCCGCTCAACGACGAGAGCGGTGACGACACCCAGTTCTTCCAGTTCTCGCTCGGCCAGACCTTCTGATCGAGCCCTGCAAGGAGCATGACCATGCGTAGACTTACTGCTGCCCTCAGCCTCTTGATGCTCGCCGCCCTCGCCTTGCCGGCCCAGGCCGCCGAGGTGGCCATGCTCGACTGGCGCCGCGCGCTGATGGAGACCGATGCGGCCCAGCGCTCCATGAGCGAGCTGGAGAGCCGCATCGGCGGCCAGCAGCAGCAGGCCCAGGCGCTGGGGCAGGAGCTTCAGCAGATGCAGCAGCGCCTGCAGCAGGAAGGCGAGTTGATGTCCGAGGCCGACCGCCAGTCGGCCATCCAGGAGTTCCAGCAGAAGGGCGCCGAGTTCGAGCAGCTGCGCGGCCAGATCATGCAGGCCCAGCAGCAGGCCGAACAGCAGTTCCTGCAGGAGGCCGAGCCCCGCCTGGAGCAGGCCGTGGAGCAGATCATCGACCGCCACGGCGTCGAGGTGCTGGTGGAGCCCCAGGGGGTGCTGCACGCCGAGCGTGACCTGCCGGACCTGACCGGCGAGGTGACCCAGATCCTCAACTCGCTCTTCTGAGCGGACGATCCAACCGGCTCAGGTCCCCCATGACGCATCCAGATGCCCCGACCTTCACCCTTGGCGAGCTTGCCGAGCGACTCGACGCCCGACTGGTCGGCGATGCCGGCCGCCGGGTGAACGGTCTGGCCACCCTCAGGGATGCCGGTCCCGACCAGGTCGCCTTCCTGGCCAACCGTGCCTATCTCAAGGACCTGCCGGGCACCCGCGCCGCCGCGGTGCTGCTCGCGCCGGAGCAGGGCGAGGAGTGCCCGGTGGACCGGCTCGAGCTGGCCAATCCCTACCTGGCCTATGCGGCGCTGTCGCGGCTGTTCGACCCCCTGGCCAGTCGCGAACCGGGCGGCATCCACCCCTCGGCGGTGGTGGCGGAGAGTGCCCGGATCGGCGAGGGTGTCGAGGTCGGCCCGCAGGCGGTGATCGAGGCGGGCGTCACCCTCGGGGACGACGTGGTGGTCGGCCCCGGCAGCGTGGTCGGCGCCGACTCCTGCATCGGCAAGGGGTCGCGCCTGCATGCCAACGTCACCGTCTGCCACGGCGTGGTGATCGGCGAGCGGGCCATCCTGCACGGCGGCTGCGTGATCGGCGGTGACGGCTTCGGCTTCGCCCATGACGGCGCCCGCTGGCACAAGATCGCGCAACTGGGCGGCGTGGTGCTGGGCGACGACGTCGAGGTGGGCAGCTGCTCGAGCATCGATCGCGGGGCGCTGGGCGACACCGTGATCGGCAATGACGTCAAGATCGACAGCCAGGTGCAGATCGCCCACAACGTGCAGATCGGCGACCACAGCGCCCTGGCCGGCTGTGTCGGCATCGCCGGCTCGACCCGGGTGGGGAAGCACTGCATGCTGGGCGGTGGCGTGGGGCTCTCCGGCCATCTCACCATCGCCGACGGGGTGCAGGTCACCGGCATGAGCCTGGTGACCAACTCGATCCTGGAGCCGGGGGTCTACTCGTCGGGGACGGGGGCGATGAAGAATTCGCAGTGGCGCAAGAATGCGGTGCGCTTCAAGCAACTCGACGACCTCGCCAAGCGCCTGGCCCGGCTGGAGAAGTCCGGTCGCGGCCGCTGACGCTGTTGCCAGGGAGTGCACGGCAGTTGAGAGCACTGTGCGGGGCGCTATAATCCACCGCCTGCCCGACGGCCGATGCCGCCGGCTCGTGCCCGCTCCTGATGCGGGCATTCCGTCATTTCAGAGGTCGCAACGATGGTAATGGACATCAACGAGATTCGTGAGTATCTGCCCCACCGCTATCCTTTCCTGCTGGTGGACCGGGTAACGGAAATTGCCCTGGGTGAATCCATCGTCGCCTACAAGAATGTGAGCATCAACGAGCCGTTCTTCAATGGTCACTTCCCCCACCATCCGATCATGCCCGGGGTGCTGGTGATCGAGGCCCTGGCCCAGGCCTGTGGCATCCTCGGTTTCAAGACCGTCAACAAGCTGCCCGCCGACGGCTACGTCTACTACCTGGTCGGCAGCGACAACGTGCGCTTCAAGCGTCCGGTGATGCCTGGCGACCAGCTGGTCCTGCGGGCCGACGTGGAGCGCGAGAAGCGTGGTATCTGGAAGTTTGCCTGTCGGGCCACCGTGGCCGGCGAGCTGGCCTGCGAGGCCGACATCATCTGTGCCGAGAGGAAGGTCGCTTGATTCATCCTACCGCCATCATCGATCCAGCGGCGCGACTGGCCGACGACGTCGAGGTGGGGCCCTTCACGGTGATCGGGCCCGACGTCGAGGTCGGGCCCGGCTGCCGGATCGGCCCGCACGTGGTGCTCAAGGGGCCCACCGTGCTCGGTGCACGCACCCGCATCTTCCAGTTCGCCTCGGTGGGCGAGGATTGCCAGGACAAGAAATACGCCGGTGAGCCGACCCGCCTGGTGCTGGGAGACGACAACGTCATCCGCGAGGGGGTGACGCTGCACCGTGGCACCGCCCAGGATCGCGGCGAGACCACCATCGGCTCGCGCAACCTGTTCATGGCCTATGTGCATGTGGGCCACGACTGCGTGATCGGCAGCGACTGCATCCTGGCCAACCAGGTGACCCTGGCCGGGCACGTGACCCTGGGTGACCATGCCATCCTCGGCGGGCTCTCCGCCATCCACCAGTTCTGCCATTTCGGCGCCCACGCCATGGCCGGCGGGGGCTCCATCATCACCAAGGACACCCCGGCCTACGTGATGATCAACGGCAACCCGGCCGAGGTCCACGGCCTGAACCTGGTGGGGCTCAAGCGCCGTGGCTTCTCCAGGGAGGCGATCAAGGCGCTGGGCGAGGCCTACAGGCTGGTCTACCGCCAGGGGCTGACGGTGGAGCAGGCGCTGGAGGGGATTCGCACGCGCTTCTCCCTGCCCGAGACCGAGGCCTTCGTCGCCTCCATCGAGGTGTCGACCCGCGGCATCGTGCGTTGAGCATGGCCAGGGCGTCGCTGAAGGTCTATCTGGTGGCCGGTGAGCTCTCCGGCGATATTCTCGGTGCAGGCCTGATGCGCGCCCTCAGGGCGCGACATCCGGATATCGAGTTCCGTGGCATCGGCGGCCCGGACATGATCGCCGAGGGCATCGACAGTCGCTTCCCCCTGGAGACCCTATCGGTGATGGGCCTGGTCGAGGTGCTCAAGCACCTGCCCCGGCTGATCGGGGTGCGCCGCGAGCTCAGGCGCGACGCCCTCGCCTGGCAGCCGGACATCATGGTCGGCATCGACGCTCCGGACTTCAACCTGGGGCTGGAGCGGCAACTGCGCGAGGCCGGCCTGGCCACCGCCCACTACGTCAGCCCCTCGGTGTGGGCCTGGCGCCAGGGGCGGGTCAGGGGGATCGCCCGCTCGGTGGATGCGATGCTCACCTTCCTGCCCTTCGAGGCGGCCTTCTATGCCCGCCACCGGGTGCCGGTGGCCTTCGTCGGCCACCCGCTGGCCGACGAGCTGCCCCTGGAGAACGACCGTGCCGCCGCCCGCGCCGGGCTGGGCCTGCCCGCCGAGGCCGAGGTGCTGGCACTGCTGCCCGGCTCCCGGGCCAACGAGATCCGCTTCCTGGGCGAGACCTTCCTCGCCGCCGCCGGCCGACTGTGCGCCGACCGCCCGGACCTTCGGGTACTGGTGCCGGCGGCGACACCCGGGCGCCGCGCCGAGCTCGAGACGCTGCTGGACGCGCACCCTGAACTGCAGGGACGCCTGCTCCTGCTCGACGGCCAGGCCCGCGCGGCCATGGTGGCCGCTGACGCCGTGCTTCTCGCCTCCGGCACCGCGGCGCTGGAGGCGATGCTCTGCCACCGTCCGATGCTGGTGGCCTATCGCATGGCCCCACTGACCCACGCCCTGGCGAAGCGACTGGTGAAGACCGAGTGGATCTCGCTGCCCAACCTGATCGCCAGGGAGACCCTGGTGCCGGAGCTGGTCCAGGACGCCGCCAGTCCCGCGTCCATCGCCGCACGGCTCGCCGACATCCTCGACGACGCCGAGGGTCGGGCGACCCTGGAGGCACGCTTCGCCGAGATGCACGCCGGGCTGCAGCGTGACGCCAGTCGCCGTGCGGCGGAGGCCATCGAGGCCCTGATCGAGCGACGCCCGCTGCCGGAGAGCGTGTCGCCGGCGGTGGCCGTCGAGGCCTCTCCCGGGAGGCCGAGCCGATGAGCAGGCGTGAGCTCCCGCCATTGGTGATCGACTACCCCGGGGAGCGCCTCGCCGGGGTCGACGAGGTGGGGCGTGGCCCGCTGGTCGGTGCGGTGGTCGCGGCCGCGGTGATCCTCGATCCGGCAGGCCCCATCGAGGGGCTCGCCGACTCCAAGACGCTGACTGCCAAGCGCCGCCAGGCGCTGGATGCCGAGATCCGCGAGAGGGCACTGGCCTTCGCCGTGGCCGAGGCCAGTCCCGCCGAGATCGACGCCCTCAACATCTACCACGCCACCCACCTGGCGATGCGCCGGGCCATCGACGCCCTGTCGGTTGCCCCGGAGTATCTGCTGGTGGACGGCAATCATCTGCCCGGGCATCATGTTCCCGGCCAGGCGGTGGTCAAGGGCGATGCCCGCCATCCGGCCATCGCCGCCGCCTCGATCCTGGCCAAGGTGGCCCGGGATGCCGACATGGCGGCGCTGGATGCCCGGCATCCCGACTACGGCTTCGCCCGCCACAAGGGCTACCCGACCCGCGAGCACCTGGCCGCCCTGGAGCGCCTGGGGCCGCTGCCGGAGCATCGCCGCTCCTTCGGCCCGGTCAAGCGCCAGCTGGCGCTGTTCTGATGAATGGCAGCTCCTGCAAGGGGCGCCGGGGATAGGTCGAAGAGGAGGTCTTTTGCCATGGAAGGCAAAAGTAGCGCCCAGGGAGGGGTTCACAGCGCCTCCTCGAAGACCTATCGCCGGAGCAGCCCCGGGGCAATGCCACCGTTGCGATAGCCTGGTTTCCGTGCCAACCATTCATTGCCAAGCCTCGAGCCCCTTATGACCACGCCCTTCGTACACCTTCGCGTCCATACCGAATACTCCCTGGTCGATGGCCTGGTACGCCTCAAGCCGCTGATCAAGGCGGCGGTGGCGCAGGGGTCGCCGGCACTGGCGGTCACCGACGAGGCCAACCTCTTCGGCCTGGTCAAGTACTACACGGGTGCCGAGGGGGCCGGGCTCAAGCCGATCATCGGGGCCGACCTCTGGCTGATCAATCCCTCCGACGAGGAGCATCCCTACCGGCTGACCCTGCTGGCGATGAACGACGTCGGCTATCGCAACCTCACCGAGCTGATCTCGCGAGGCTGGATGGAGGGGCAGCGCCAGGGGCGGGCACTGCTCGACCGGGCCTGGGTGCTCGCCCAGAGCGAGGGGCTGATCGCCCTTTCCGGGGGGCGCGAGGGGGAGGTCGGCCGTTACCTGCTCTCCGACCATCACGAGGAGGCCCGCGCCCTGCTCGAGGAGTGGAACGCCGCCTTCCCGGGATGCTTCTACCTGGAGCTGATCCGGGCCGGTCGGCCGCTGGAGGAGGAGTGCGTGCACCTCTCGGTGGACCTGGCCGTGGAGACCGGTACCCCGGTGGTGGCCACCAACGACGTGCGCTTCCTCGAGCGCGAGGACTTCTGGGCCCACGAGACCCGGGTCGCCATCGGCGAGGGCAAGGCGCTGGACGACAAGCGCCGCGAGCGGCGCTACAGCGAGGAGCAGTACCTCAAGAGCCCCGAGGAGATGGCCGAGCTGTTCGCCGACATCCCCGAGGCGCTCGAGAACAGCGTGATGATCGCCGCGCGCTGCAGCGTCGACGTGCGCCTGGGGGAGATCTTCCTGCCGGAGTTCGAGATCCCCGAGGGCATGACCCAGGACGAGTTCTTCCGCAAGATCTCCCACGACGGCCTCACCGAGCGCCTCGACTTCCTCTTCCCGGCGGAACAGTACCCCCGCGACGGCGCCGAGTATGCCGAGATCGATGCCCGCTACCGCCAGCGGCTGGACTTCGAGCTCGACATCATCATCCAGATGGGCTTCCCGGGCTACTTCCTGATCGTGATGGACTTCATCCAGTGGGCCAAGGACAACGACGTGCCGGTGGGGCCGGGGCGCGGTTCCGGGGCCGGTTCCCTGGTGGCCTATGCCCAGAAGATCACCGACCTCGACCCCATCGGCTACGACCTGCTCTTCGAGCGCTTCCTCAACCCGGAACGGGTCTCGATGCCCGACTTCGACGTCGACTTCTGCATGGAGAAGCGTGATCGGGTGATCGACTACGTGGCCGACCGCTACGGTCGCAATGCCGTGTCGCAGATCGTCACCTTCGGCACCATGGCGGCCAAGGCGGTGGTGCGGGACGTGGCCCGTGCCCAGGGCAAGCCCTACTCGCTGGGCGACAAGCTCTCCAAGCTGATCCCCTTCGAGGTCGGCATGACGCTGGCCAAGGCCATCGAGGCCGAACCGGCGCTCAAGGAGTTCCTCGAGGCCGACGAGGAGGCCGCCGAGATCTGGGAGATGGCCCTGAAGCTGGAGGGCATCACCCGGGGCACCGGCAAGCACGCCGGCGGGGTGGTGATCGCCCCCACCAAGCTCACCGACTTCTCGCCGCTGCTCTGCGACGAGGACGGCTCGGGGCTCGTCGTGCAGTTCGACAAGAACGACATCGAGGAGGCCGGCCTGGTCAAGTTCGACTTCCTCGGCCTGCGCACCCTGACCATCATCGACTGGGCGCTGGAGATGGTCGACAAGGTGCGCGCCGCCGCCGGCGAGGGGCCGCTGGACATCGACAGCATCCCGCTCGACGACGTCCCCACCTTCGAGATGCTCAAGCGCGCCGAGACCACGGCGGTGTTCCAGCTCGAATCCCGCGGCATGAAGGAGCTGATCAAGCGCCTGCTGCCGGACTCCCTGGAGGACATGATCGCCCTGGTCGCCCTGTTCCGCCCGGGCCCCCTGCAATCGGGGATGGTCGACGACTTCATCAACCGCAAGCACGGCCGTGCCGAACTCGCCTACCCGCACCCCGATTACCAGCACGAACTGCTCAAGCCGGTGCTGGAGCCCACCTATGGCATCATCCTCTACCAGGAGCAGGTGATGCAGATCGCCCAGGTGATGGCGGGCTACAGCCTGGGGCAGGCCGACCTGCTGCGCCGCGCCATGGGCAAGAAGAAGCCCGAGGAGATGGCCAAGCAGCGCGTCGGCTTCATGGAGGGGTGCGCCGCCAACGGCATCGATCGCGACCTGGCGGGCAACCTCTTCGACCTGGTGGAGAAATTCGCCGGCTACGGCTTCAACAAGTCCCACTCGGCGGCCTATGCGCTGGTCTCGTATCAAACGGCTTGGTTGAAAGCGCATTATCCAGGCCCCTTCATGGCGGCGGTGATGTCCACCGAGATGGACAACCTCGACAAGGTGGTGCCGCTGATCGAGGAGTGCCGCCACCTCGGCCTCACCGTGACCCCGCCGGACGTCAACGTGGGGGCCTACAAGTTCACCGTCGATGTCGAGGGACGCGTGGTCTATGGCCTGGGGGCGATCCGTGGCGTGGGGGAGGGGCCCATCGGCGCCATCGTCGAAGCCCGCGAAGCCGATGGCCCCTTCGCCGACCTGTTCGACTTCTGCCGCCGGCTCGACCCCAGGCGCATGAACAAGCGCACCCTGGAGGCGCTGATCCGTTCCGGGGCGCTGGACACCCTGGGGCCGAGCCGGGCGGTGCTGGCCGCCGCCCTGGACGATGCCCTCAAGGCCGCGGCCCAGACCCAGACCAACCAGAACCTGGGCATGATCGACATGTTTGGCGAGGCCTTCGTCGACGAGTCGGCGGGGGATGCCTACGCCGACTACCTGGCGGTGCGCGACTGGACCGACAAGGAGCGCCTGGCCGGCGAGAAGGAGACCCTGGGGCTCTACCTCACCGGGCACCCCATCGACGAGTACGAGGGTGAGCTCGAGCGCTTCGTCTCGACCCGCATCAGCGACCTCAGGCCATCCCGGGAGCCCCAGCGGGTGGCCGGCCTGGTGGTCGGCCTGCGCACCATGAAGTCCAAGCGCGGCGATACCATGGCCTTCATCACCCTGGACGACCGCACCGGGCGCATCGAGGCCTCGCTGTTCGGCGAGCTCTTCGAGGCGCTGCGCGGCCAGATCGAGGCCGACCAGGTGCTGATCGTGGAGGGGGAGGTCTCCTCCGACGACTACTCGGGCGGCCTGCGCCTGCGCGGCAAGGAGGTCACCCCCATGGTGGCGGCGCGCACCCGCTACGGCCAGGCGGTGGAGCTCTCCCTGGACGGGGCGGCCATCAATGGCCGCCTGGTCGACAGCCTGCGCGACAGCCTCTCGCCCTTTCGCGATGCCGAGGGGCTGCCGGTGCGGCTGCGCTACCGCAACACCGAGGCCGCCGGCTGGCTGGAGCTCGATGCGGCGTGGAGGGTCACGCCCAGCGACGAGCTGCTGATCGGCCTGCGCGAGGTGCAGGGGCAGGATGGGGTGCGGCTGAAATATCGGTAACTGGCTGCCGGCTGAGGACTGTCGCATGCCAGAGAGGGGCGCCGGGGGAAGGCCGAAGAGGAGGTCCTACGCCAGGGGTGAGAAGCACTGCTTCGAACGGGCTGGCCATGGATGGCCAGCACCGGTCCTGCAAGCAGAGCAGGACGCGAGAGCGAAGCAGGGCGTCGGTAGCGCCCAGGGAGGGGTTCACAGCGCCTCCTCGAAGGCCTTCCCCCGGATCAGCCCCGAGCAGGCGCCAGCAGTCGATGTGTCGCCTTGCGCCGCACGTTGAGGGTGCGATAATGCCAGCCATTTCATTTTTCGCGCCGCGCCTGGCCTCGACGGGCAGGGCGGTGAAACACGACAAGGCAACCGGCCAATGAATCCCAACTATCTCGACTTCGAACAGCCCATCGCCGAGCTCCAGGCCAAGATCGAGGAGCTCCGCCTGGTCGGTCACGACAGCCAGGTCAACTTGAGCGACGAGATCGGCCGGCTCGAGGAGAAGAGCCGCAAGCTCACCGAGTCCATCTTCAAGGACCTGACCCCCTGGCAGGTCTCCCAGCTCTCCCGCCATCCCCAGCGCCCCTACACCCTCGACTACCTGGAGCACGTCTTCACCGACTTCGACGAGCTCCACGGCGATCGCCACTTCGCCGACGATGCCGCCATCGTCGGCGGCGTGGCGCGGCTCGACGACCGCCCGGTGATGGTGATCGGCCACCAGAAGGGGCGCGACGTCAAGGAGAAGGTGCGCCGCAACTTCGGCATGCCGCGTCCCGAGGGCTACCGCAAGGCGTGCCGCCTGATGGAGATGGCCGAACGCTTTCGCATGCCGGTACTGACCTTCATCGACACCCCGGGGGCCTATCCGGGCATCGACGCCGAGGAGCGTGGCCAGAGCGAGGCGATCGCCTACAACCTGGCCGTGATGTCGCGGCTCAGGACCCCCATCGTCGCCACCGTGGTGGGCGAGGGCGGCTCCGGCGGGGCGCTCGCCATCGGGGTGTGTGACGAACTGACCATGCTGCAGTACTCCACCTACTCGGTGATCTCGCCCGAGGGCTGCGCCTCCATCCTGTGGAAGAGCGCCGAGAAGGCCTCCGACGCCGCCCAGGCCATGGGCATCACCGCCGAGCGCCTCAAGGAGCTGGGCTTCGTCGATACCCTGATCGAGGAGCCGCTGGGCGGCGCCCATCGCCACCCGGTGACGACCGCCGACCGCGTCAGGACCTCGCTGCTGGAGAGCCTGGACCGCCTCGATGCCATGGACAGCGACGCCCTGCTGGCGCGCCGGTACGAGCGCCTGATGAGCTATGGAGCGCCGGCATAAGCTTTGTATTCTCGGCGACGTGGCCCCTATGGGGTCAGACCCCGGCGGCGGTGAAGTCGCTGGTAGAGTGCGCCGAGCCAGGCATGGCGGCTTGACTGGGGTCTGACCCCATAGGGCCCGCCAGCGCCGGCGGCCACTTCGGGCGCCTTCAGGCTATTGATTCCGATACCGCGGCTTTTCGTTCCGGGCGGCCTCGGCGATTTGCCTATCAGGGTGCTTGCCATGTCCCTTCAGCTTCTTATCGACGACGCCCTGGCCCAGACCCCGCCGGGGCGGCCTGTCTGGGTGGCCCTCTCCGGCGGGCTCGACTCCTCGCTGCTGGTGACGCTGGGCGCCGAGGCCTGTCGCCGCCACCCCCGCCCGCTGCGGGCCCTCCACGTGAACCATGGCCTGCAGGCCGCCGCCGATGGCTTCGAGCTCCACTGCCGCCGGCTCTGTTCACGCCTGGGCGTGCCGCTGTTCGTCGAGCGGGTCGAGGTCGACCTCGACCGGGGCCGGGGGCTCGAAGGGGCGGCCCGGGCGGCACGCTACGCCGCCTTCGCCAGGCGCGTCCTCCCCGGCGAGACCCTGTGGCTGGGCCAGCACCGCGATGACCAGGCCGAGACCTTCCTGCTGGCCGCCCTGCGCGGCAGCGGGGTGAGGGGCCTGGCGGCGATGCCGGCGCGACGCGCCTGGCGCGACGGTTGGATCGAGCGGCCCCTGCTGGCGGCCTCCCGGGTCGAGATCGAGGCCGAGGCCGGCCGTCGTGGCCTGGGCTGGGTCGAGGATCCCTCCAACCTCGACGAGACCCTGGACCGCAACTTCCTGCGCCGTACCGTGATACCGCTGCTCGAGCGCCGCTGGCCCCACGCCGATACGGCACTGGCCGCGGCGGCCGGCCACGCCGGCGAGGCCGACGGCCTGCTCGCGGAGCTGGCCGGTGAGGACCTGGCACGGCTGGGGGGGGCGGCCGGGTGCCTGCCGCTGGATGGCCTGCTGGCACTTTCCGACGCGCGCCAGCGGCTGCTGGTTCGCCACGCCTGCGAGCGGCTGGGCCTGCCCGCCCCGCCGGCGAGGCGCCTGGAGGCGTTGCTGGCGCAGCTGGACGCTCGACAGGATGCCGAGACGCGGGTGGCCTGGGCCGGCACCGAGGCGCGGGTGTGGCGGGGCCATCTCCACCTGCTGGCGTCCCCGGCACCGCTGCCGCCCGACTGGCAGGCCGAGTGGGATGGCCGGGCGCCACTGCTCACCCCGCTGGGGGAGGTCGAGGTGTCCCTGGGCCCGGTCGAGCCGGCCGGGGCACCCCCCGCGCTGCGGCTCGCGACCAGGCGGGGGGGCGAGCGGCTGCGCCTGGCCGGGCGCGGCAGCCGGGACCTCAAGCGGCTGCTGCAGGAGGCCGGCGTGCCGCCCTGGGAGCGCGACCGGCTGCTGGTGGTGTGGCAGGGGGAGCGGGTCGTGGCGCTGCTCGACCCGCAGGAGCCGCGCTGGCTGGCCTGTGCCGAGGGCTGGCGGGCCGATCCGGCGTCGTCCCGCTGAGGGTCAGTCGGCGGTCAGCTCCAGGGGCAGGCCGGCGGCCTTCTGGTAGGCCACCTCCTGCTCGAGGTCGGTGGCCAGCAGGGTCGCCTCGTCGCCGGGGTCGAGCCGCAGGCGCAGCGTCTCGCCCCGAGCCTCGAGCCGCGGCGGGGCGGGCGGCTGCTCGGGGCGGGTGTGGTTGAGCAGCACCGCCAGGCGCAGCAGCCGCGCCAGCCGGGCGTGGGAGCGCTGCTCCGATGCGGGCAGGGCCTGCCACTCCTTGAGCGGGAACTTGCGGCGGTGGGCGCGCACCAGGAAGGCCAGCAGGCGCTGCTCCGGCCGCGAGAAGCCGGCCAGGTCGGAGTGCTCCAGCAGGTAGGCGCCGTGGCGGTGGAACTGGCTGTGGGAGATCGCCAGGCCGATCTCGTGGAGGCGGGCGCCCCAGGCCAGGAAGCGTGCCTGGTCGTCGTCCAGCCGCCAGGCCTCGCGGACCTGGTCGAACAGGGCGAGGGTCGTCTCGGCCACGTTGGTGGCCTGGCGGCCATCCACGCCATAGCAGCGCTCGAGGCTCTCCAGGCTCTTCAGGCGGGAATCCTCCGGGCTGTTGCGCCCCACCATGTCGTAGAGCACGCCCTCGCGCAGGGCGCCGTCGGCGTAGCGCATGGTATCGAGCTCGAAGGCCTCGAAGATGGCGCAGAGCACCGCGACGCCGGCGGGGAAGATCCTGGCCCGGTCGGGCTTGAGCCCCTCCAGGGCGACCCTGTCGAGTCGCTTGCACTCGATCAGCCGCTCGCGCAGCGAGGCCAGTCCCTCTCGGGTGATCACCCCCTCCGGCGCCCCGCCCGCGGCATGGATCACCGCGGCGGCGGCCTTGATGGTGCCGCTGGAGCCCACCGGATCCTCCCATCCCAGCTCCCGGTAGGGGCGACGGATATTGGCCAGCTCGGAGAGGGCGGCGAGTTCGGCGCGGCGCATGCGCTTCTCGCTGAGCTCGCCGTCACCGAAGAAGCGGTGGGTGAAGGTGACGCAACCCAGGCGCAGGCTCTCCAGCGCCAGCGGCTCGAAGCGTTCGCCGATGATGAATTCCGTGGAGCCGCCACCGATATCGACGATCAGCCGCCGGCCGTCCTCGGCCAGGGCATGGGCGGCACCCAGGTAGATCAGGCGCGCCTCCTCGCGGCCGGCGATGATCTCGATGCGCTTGCCCAGCTGCGCCTCGGCCCGCTCGATGAAGTCCTGGCTGTTGGCGGCGTCGCGCAGGGCATTGGTCCCCACGACCCGCAGGTGGCCGGGGTCGATATCGGACAGGTAGGGGGCGAAGCGCTCCAGGCAGGCCAGGGCCCGCGCCATGGTGGCCTCCTCCAGCAGGCCGTCCTCGTCCAGGCCGGCGGCCAGCTGCACTTTCTCGCCGAGCCGGGCCACCACCTGCAGGCGCCCGTCACGGTAGTTGGCCACCAGCAGGTGAAAGCTGTTGGATCCCAGGTCGATGGCGGCGAGGCGCTGCGTGGCCGGCCGGCTCTCGAGTGTCCGGGAAGGTCGGGGGAGCCTGTCCGTGGGCTGGTGCATGTGCTTGTCCTTCGGTCGTGTGGCCAAGGGTGCGGGCACCCCCGGGGCTTGTCAATTGCGGCCCTTGCCGGGCGGGGGCTTGCGTTTGCTCTCGCCCTTGACTAGTATCGAGGCGTTCGCCTGTTCCGAATGCTTCCCGACCGCTGCACGGCATTCCCCGTATCGGTCAGTTTCCAAGTCGTCAGAAAGCCCACTGCGTCAGCGTGCAACCATGGCCATGTTGCCGTAAGCCGCTGATCAGGCGAAAATGATGCTGCTCCCTCGAATCTGTCATCGCCGCGGTGACCCCACTCCGGTCACCCGCTTCCGCTCCGTACTTCCTGACGAGCCCCGCGATACGACGAGTGGATGCCTGCCAGGGCTCTGAACGCACTCACGCGGCGTATTCGTCTCGCCCCTGTCTTTCCGCATGGCGCACTGCCGCCCGGCTTCCAAGAGCAACTTCTGAACACACCGATGAATCTTACCGAACTCAAGCAAAAGCCAGTGCCGGAGCTGTTGGAGATCGCCCGCGAGATGGGCATCGACAACCTGGCGCGGTCCCGCAAGCAGGACATCATCTTCGCCATCCTCAAGAAGCACGCCAAGAGCGGCGAGGCCATCTACGGCGACGGGGTGCTGGAGATCCTCCAGGACGGCTTCGGTTTCCTGCGCAGTGCCGACAGTTCCTATCTGGCCGGGCCCGACGACATCTATGTGTCGCCCTCGCAGATCCGTCGCTTCAACCTGCGCAAGGGCGATTCCATTTCCGGCAAGATTCGTCCGCCGAAGGAAGGGGAGCGCTACTTCGCGTTGCTCAAGGTCAGCGAGATCAACTTCGACAAGCCGGAGAACGCCAAGCACAAGATCCTGTTCGAGAACCTCACCCCGCTGTTTCCCCAGGAGCGGCTGCGGATGGAGATCGGCAACGGCTCCACCGAGGATCTCACCGCACGGATCATCGACCTGACCGCCCCCATCGGCAAGGGGCAGCGTGGCCTGCTCGTCTCGCCGCCCAAGGCGGGCAAGACGCTGATGCTGCAGAACATCGCCACCTCGATCACCCGCAACAACCCCGAGTGCCACCTGATCGTGCTGCTGATCGACGAGCGCCCGGAAGAGGTCACCGAGATGTCGCGCACGGTGCGCGGCGAGGTGGTGGCCTCGACCTTCGACGAGCCGCCGGCGCGTCATGTCCAGGTCGCCGAGATGGTGATCGAGAAGGCCAAGCGGCTGGTCGAGCACAAGAAGGACGTGGTGATCCTGCTCGACTCCATCACCCGCCTGGCGCGGGCCTACAACACCGTGGTGCCGAGCTCCGGCAAGGTGCTCACCGGCGGCGTCGACGCCCACGCCCTGGAGAAGCCCAAGCGCTTCTTCGGTGCGGCGCGCAACATCGAGGAGGGCGGCAGCCTGACCATCATCGCCACGGCGCTGGTGGACACCGGGTCCAAGATGGACGAGGTGATCTTCGAGGAGTTCAAGGGGACCGGCAACATGGAGGCTCACCTGGACCGCAAGCTCGCCGAGCGTCGTGTCTACCCGGCGCTCAACATCCGCCGCTCCGGCACCCGCCGCGAGGACCTGATCGCCTCCGAGGACGAGATGCAGCGCATGTGGATCCTGCGCAAGCTGCTCAACCCCATGGACGACACCGCGGCCACCGAATTCCTGATCGACCGCCTGAAGGATACCAAGACCAACCTCGAGTTCTTCGAGGCCATGAAGCGCCGCTGACCTCGACTGCCGGGAATGCCACAGCGCGGCTGACCCGGCGACAGGCCTGCGAGGGGGCGCTGTGAACCCCTCCCTGGGCGCTACCGATGCCATCCCTGGCATAGGACCCCCTCTTCGGCCTGTCCCGGGCGCCGCTCACCACCAGTGACTCCGCAGACGTATCGAAGGGGCATGCTATGCTGCCCCTTTCGTCGTTCCGGAAACGGGAAATGGAATGAAGTACAAGGACCTGCGCGACTTCATCGCGGCCCTGGAGGCCCAGGGCGAGCTCACGCGCGTCACCGCCGAGGTCGATCCCTACCTGGAGATCACCGAGATCTGCGACCGCACCCTGCGTGCCGGCGGGCCGGCGTTGCTGTTCGAGAACGTCAAGGGCCACGACATGCCGCTGCTCGGCAACCTGTTCGGCACGCCGCAGCGGGTGGCCATGGGCATGGGCCAGGACTCCGTCGCCGCCCTGCGCGAGGTGGGCGAACTGCTCGCCTTCCTCAAGGAGCCCGAGCCCCCCAAGGGGTTTCGCGACGCCTGGGAGAAACTGCCGATCTTCAAGCAGGTGATGAGCATGGGGCCGAAGACGGTGCGCTCGGCGCCGGTGCAGGCCCTGGCCTACGAGGGCGACGAGGTCGACCTCGACCGCCTGCCGATCCAGCACTGCTGGCCGGGCGACGTGGCCCCGCTGGTCACCTGGGCCCTGGTGGTGACCCGCGGGCCGCACAAGAAGCGCCAGAACCTCGGCATCTACCGCCAGCAGAAGCTGTCGCGCAACCGCCTGATCATGCGCTGGCTGTCGCACCGCGGCGGGGCGCTCGACTTCCAGGAGTTCCAGAAGGCCAACCCCGGCGAGCCCTTTCCGGTGGCGGTCGCGCTGGGCGCCGACCCGGCCACCATCCTCGGGGCCGTCACCCCGGTGCCGGACAGCCTCTCCGAGTACGCCTTCGCCGGGCTGCTTCGCGGCTCGCGCACCGAGCTGGTCAGGTGCGGGCATGCCGACCTGGAAGTCCCGGCGTCCGCCGAGATCATCCTGGAAGGCTTCATCTACCCCGACGACATGGCACCGGAAGGTCCCTACGGCGACCATACCGGCTACTACAACGAGGTCGAGCAGTTCCCGGTCTTCACGGTGACGCGCATGACCATGCGCGAGAACGCCATCTACCACTCCACCTACACCGGCCGCCCGCCGGACGAGCCGGCGATCCTCGGCCTGGCCCTCAACGAGGTCTTCGTGCCCATCCTGAGGCGCCAGTTCCCCGAGATCGTGGACTTCTACCTGCCGCCGGAGGGCTGCTCCTACCGCATGGCGGTGGTGACCATGAAGAAGCAGTACCCGGGCCATGCCAAGCGGGTGATGATGGGTGTGTGGAGCTTCCTGCGCCAGTTCATGTACACCAAGTTCGTGGTGGTGCTCGACGACGACGTCGATGCCCGCGACTGGAAGGACGTGATCTGGGCCATCACCACCCGCATGGACCCGGCCCGGGACACCCTGCTGGTCGAGAACACCCCCATCGACTATCTGGATTTCGCTTCACCGGTGGCCGGCCTGGGGTCCAAGATGGGCCTGGATGCCACCACCAAGTGGCCCGGCGAGACCGACCGCGAATGGGGCACGCCCATCGTCATGGACGAGGCCGTCAAGGCCCGCGTCAGCGATCGCTGGAACGACCTGGGCATTGTGCTCCCCCCCGACAACGACACGAGGCATTCATGACGCCAAGGACCCTGACCTGCCAGGTGAGCGAGGTGGAGGATCTCACGCCGGACGTCTTCCGCGTCACCCTGGAGGGCCGTGCCGAGGCCGTGGCCCATGCACCCGGCCAGTACCTGGAACTCAAGCTCGACGACGCGACCTGGGTGCCGTTCTCGATCGCCAATGCCCATGGCGGCGACGGTATCATCGAGCTGCATATCCAGCACTGGCCCGAGCGGGAGAACTCCGCACGCCTGCGAGAGCTGGTCCAGGTCGCCGAACGGCTCACCCTGCGCCTGCCCGGCGGCGACTGCGTGCTCGATCCGGACAGCTCGCGGCCGCTGCTGCTGGTCGCCGCCGGTACCGGCTTCGCCCAGATGAAGGCGATCATCGAGGCGGCGCTGCACGCCGACCCCGAGCGGGAGATCGAGCTCTGGTGGGCGGCCCGGGAGCATCGTGACCTCTATCTGGAGCGGCTGCCGCGGGAGTGGGCCGAGACCCATGACAATCTCCGCTTCCACGTGGTCACGGAAGTGATGCCCGAGGAGCCGGTGGCGGGCGAGCGGATCCTCGCCCATCGCGGTCGCATCGACCAGGCCCTGGCCGAGGGGCTCGACGACGTCTCCGGCCATGACGTCTACCTCTCGGGCTCGCCGGGCATGGTCTACGCCTGCGTGGACGTGCTGGCGTCCCTGGGACTGTCGCCCTCGCGGGTCTTCTCCGACGTCTTCGCCTATGCGCCGCGGGATCCCATCGTGCCCACCGCCGGCAGCCTGGTCAGGGAGGCCCGGTCATGAGCGCCTCACCGATCCTGATCACCGGCGGCGCCCAGCGGCTGGGGCGACACTGTGCGGAGCGCCTGCGTGACGACGGTCACCCGGTGATCATCAGCTACCGGCGGGAGCGCGATGAACTCGAGGCGCTGCGCGAGCGGGGCATCGTCACCCTGCAGGGGGATTTCGCCACCGAGGCGGGGATCCTCGATTTCATCACCCGCCTCAAGGCGGTAACCTCGTCGCTGCGAGCCATCGTCCACAATGCCAGCGACTGGGCCCCGGACACCACCGGTGACGCGGCCGGGGCCAACTTCGAGCGGTTGTTCCGCATCCACATGCTGGCGCCCTACCTGATCAACCTGCATGGCCGTGAACTCCTCGAGGCGTGCAGCGAGCCCCAGCGCGACATCGTCCACATGACCGACCATGTGGTGCAGAAGGGGTCCAGGAAGCATGCCGCCTATGCCGCCTCCAAGGCGGGGCTGGCCAACCTGACGCTGTCGTTCGCCGCCATGTATGCGCCGGCGATCCAGGTCAACGCCATCGCGCCGGCGCTGATCATGCTCAACGAGGGCGACGACGAGACCTATGTGGAGAAGGCGAAGGCCAAGTCGGTGATGGAGATGATCCCGGGCCCCGGGGTGATCTACCAGAGCCTGCGCTACCTGCTCGACAACCGCTATATCACCGGGGTGACCCTGCCGGTGGATGGTGGCCGTCACCTCCGCTAACAGGCCGTGCCCACGACAACGCCATCACCGGGGTGACCCTGCCGGTGGATGGTGGCCGTCACCTCCGCTAGCAGGGTCACCCCGGTGATGGTGGCCGGCATCCCCGCCGGCTGCGACAATCCGGCCCTGCCGGGCGGTCGATGGCGGGCGTCTTCTCCGCTAGAATGCTCCGACCCTGACAACACAATCCTCGCAGAAGGAGAAGAGACAGATGGCCGGACATGACGAGAACTTCAAGGATGGCAGTGGCCTGCTGGCCGTGGCGCTGGGCCTGGCGGTGCTGGTGGGCATGAGTGCCCTGCCGGCGACCATCGGCTGGGTGCAGTACTTCGCCTGAGCGAGACGAAGCCCTTGCCAAATCCCCATCGACACGGCACGATGGGGGCATCGCTCAGGAGATGACCATGACGACGACCCACCCCGCTGCCACCCGTTGCCCGAGCGCCCCCCGCGGCGTGCTGGTCGCTGGTCGTGGTGACGACGAGGGTGTCGCCGCGGGTCGTCGCTATTGGTCTGGATACTGGTTTAGCACCGGCGTGCCGGTGACCATGTCCTGACGACAGACCGAGCAGAGACATCGTCGCGAGGCACGCCCCCCAGGGGTTGCCTCCTCCACAGAACCCCCGGACGGCAACCCCGCCCGGGGGTTCTGCTTTTCGGGACGACACGAGACCTTCATCGAGGAGACGCATCATGACCGCTGCCATCGCTTTCCCGCTCCGTTACCCGACTCTCGGTCGCGGCTATTACGGCGCCTGGCGATTTAGCGACGCGCGGTCGGGCCAGTGCGCCACCTCCGACCGTGGCATCACCGGTGGCATCCACCCGATGTGTCCCACGACACGATGTCTGTCCGTTTCCCGGAGTTGAGCCATGACCGCCTCGCTTGCCACCGCGACCCTGAACGATACCGCCCGATCCATCCACTCCCCCGTCCGGGCCCTGCCCACCGCCGCCGAGCTGCGCCGTGCCCTGCCGCTGGCGCCTGGCCTCGCCGAGCGCATCGCCCACCAGCGCCGGGCGATCCGCGACATCCTCGCCGGCCGCGATGATCGCCTGCTGGTGGTGGTCGGGCCGTGCTCCATTCACGACCCCGAGGCGGCCCTGGCGTATGCCCGCCGGCTGGCCGAGCTTGCGGAGCGGGTCGCCGATCGGCTGTTGATCGTGATGCGTGTCTACGTGGAGAAGCCGCGCACCACCGTGGGCTGGAAGGGGCTCGTCTACGACCCCGACCTGGACGACAGCGGCGACATGGCCCGCGGCCTCGAGGTCTCGCGGCGACTGATGCGCGAGGTCGCCGAGCTGGGCCTGCCGGTGGCCACCGAGCTGCTGCAGCCGATGCTGGCGCCCTACCTGGAGGACCTGCTGGCCTGGGTCGCCATCGGGGCGCGGACTACCGAGTCCCAGTTGCATCGCGAGCTGGCCAGCGGCCTCGACGCCGTGGTCGGCTTCAAGAACGCCACCAGCGGCGATATCGGCGTGGCGCTGGACGCCATGCGGGCCGCCGCCCATCCGCACCAGCATTTCGGCCTCGACGCGACGGGGCGACCGGTGGTGCAGCACACCTCGGGCAACGCCCATACCCACCTGGTGCTGCGCGGTGGCCACGGCGAGCCCAACTACCAGGCCGCCCACGTCACGGCGGCGCGCCGTGCCCTCGAGGAGGCCGGGCTCACGCCGCGGCTGATGGTGGACTGCAGTCACGCCAACGCCCGCAAGGACCACCGCCGCCAGAGCGAGGTGCTGCTCGACGTGCTGGCCCAGCGGCTGGCGGGGGAGACCGCCCTGTGTGGCCTGATGATCGAGAGCCACCTGCACGAGGGCAAGCAGCCGCTGGCGCCGGGCCAGCTGCGCTACGGGGTCTCGGTCACCGATGCCTGCCTCGGCTGGGAGACCACCGAGCAGTTGCTGCTTGGCGCCGCGGAGCGCCTGCGCCAGAGCTGAGATCGCCTCGCTGTCAGGGGGTCTTTGCCATCTCGATGGGGCGGGGCTATCCCGGGGGCAGGCCTGCGCGAGGGCGCTGTGAACCCCTCCCTGGGCGCTACCTTTTCCTTCCCTGGAAAAGGACCCTCTTGCAGGCCTGCCCCCGGCGCCCCTCACCAAGGGCCGGCTGCCTGCCTGTACCCGGACGGAGAATGTCGGGATAATGCCGCCATTTGCCGCCTAGCACCGGTCCAGGAGATGCCATGCCGTTCCAGTTCGAAGACCACGACCCCGAAACCTATCGCCGCAAGGGCCGTTTCATCAGCCTGGCCATGGCCGGCCAGCTGATCGTCTTCGGCCTGGTGTTCGTCCAGCTGCTGCATGCCCTCTTCGATGGCGGCTTCTGGCTCAACGTGGCAGGGGTGCTGCTCGGCCTGGTGGCCACCAGCCTGGTGTTCGCCGTGCTGCGCGAGCGGCCCTGGATGACCGAGATGCGCTACGTCTGGCAGCTCAAGCATCACCTGTCGCGGGTCAGCGGCTACCTGCCGGCGTTGCGGCGTGCCGTGGCGGAGGACAACGACACGGCGCTGGCGGTGCTCTCCTTCTACCACCAGGGCATGGCCCAGCTTGCCGAACTCAACGGCCGTACCCTGGACGACGACGCCGAGCTGCTCGCCGAGCGCGAGACCGTCAGGGTCGCCCGCCGGGAGAGGGGACTGCCCGAGCGGGTCGACGGCTTCGATCCCGAGGACCTGCGCGCCTTCCGGCGCGGTTAGGCCCGGTTGGCGTAGGCGTAGAGCAGCGTCTCCTGGGCACTGATCGGCGCCGCCGCGCCGGGCTGCTGCTTGACGTAGAGGCCGTCGCTGCGCAGCAGCCAGCTCTGGCAGTTGTCCACCAGGTAGGTCTCGAGGTCCTTGCGGACCCGGGCGGCCAGCTTCCTGTCCAGCAGCGGGAAGCCGATCTCGACGCGATGGAACATGTTGCGTGCCATGAAGTCGGCACTGGAGCACCAGGTCTCCGGCTGGCCGTCGTTGTGGAAGTGGAAGACCCGGGTGTGCTCCAGGAAGCGGCCGATGATCGAGCGCACGCGGATGTTCTCCGAGATGCCGGGGATGCCCGGGCGCAGGCAGCACATGCCTCGGATGATCAGGTCGCACTCCACCCCGGCCCGCGACGCCCGGTAGAGGGCCTGGATCAGCTTCGGCTCGGTCAGCGCGTTGCACTTGACGATCAGGTGGGCACGCTTGCCCTGACGGGCATGCTCGGCCTCCCGGTCGATCCTGGCCACCAGCCCCTCGTGGAGGGTGAAGGGGGCGTGCAGCAGCTGCTCGATATGCCGGGCCCGGCCCATGCCCGAGAGCTGCTGGAAGACCTTGTGCACGTCGGCGCAGAGCACCGGGTCGGCGGTCAGCAGGCTGTAGTCGGTGTAGAGCCTGGCGGTCCGCGAGTGGTAGTTGCCGGTGCCCAGGTGGGCGTAGTAGCGCAGCCTTCCCCGTTCGCGACGCACGATGTGCATCATCTTGGCGTGGGTCTTGTAGGCCATCACCCCGTAGATGACGATGGCCCCGGCCTCCTGCAGGCGCGAGGCCAGCGCCAGGTTGTCGGCCTCGTCGAAGCGTGCCCGCAGCTCGATCACCACCGTGACCTCCTTGCCGTTGCCGGCGGCCTCGACCAGGGCATTGACGATGGGCGAATCGGCGCCGGTGCGGTAGAGGGTCTGCTTGATGGCCAGCACGTCCGGGTCCCGGGCGGCTTCCGCGAGCATCTCCTCCACGGGGGAGAAGGAGTGGAAGGGGTGATGGAGCAGGATGTCGCCATCGGCGATCGCGGCCAGCACGCTGTCGGCCTTGCGCAGTGACTTGGGCAGGCCAGGGGTGAAGGGGCGGTGGAGCAGCTCCGGGCGCTCCACGTCGCCCAGCACCGACAGCATGCGGGTCAGGTTCACCGGGCCGTTGACGCGGAAGAGGTCCGCCTCCTCGAGCTGGAACTGCCTGAGCAGGAATTCGGCCAGCTCGTCGGGGCAGTTGTCGGCCACCTCCAGGCGGACCCCGCTGCCGTAGCGCCGCGACAGCAGCTCGCCGCGCAGCGCCGAGGCGAGGTCGGAGACCTCCTCGGGGTCCACGGAGAGGTCGGCGTTGCGGGTCAGCCGGAACTGGTAGCAGCCGCGTACCGTCATGCCGGGAAAGACCTCCTCGGCATGGGCATGGATCATCGAGGAGAGGAAGACGTACTCGCTGAAGCCCGCCTCGCAGAGCGCCCCGGGCAGGGCGATCACCCGGGGCAGCGAGCGGGGAGCCGGCAGGATGGCGAGGCCCCCCTCGCGGCCGAAGGCATCCCTGCCCTCCAGCTGGACGATGAAGTTGAGGCTCTTGTTGACCAGGCGCGGGAAGGGGTGGGAAGGGTCCAGGCCGATGGGGCTGAGCACCGGCATGATCTCGTTCTCGAAGGTATCGCGGACCCAGGCCCGCTGCTCCTCTGACCAGTCTCCGCGGCGGCGAAAGCGCAGCCGCCGGGCCTCCAGGGCGGGGATCAGGACCTCGTTGAGGATCCGGTACTGGCGCGCCACCTGGGCGTGGGCCACCCGGGCGATCTCGGCCAGGACCGACCGGGGGGAACGCCCGTCGGCGCCGGTGGCATCATCGCCGAGCAGGATCTGGCGCTTGAGGCCGGCCACGCGGATCTCGAAGAACTCGTCCAGGTTGGACGAAAAGATCAGCAGGAACCTCAGCCGGTCGAGCAGCGGGTGCGCCTCGTCCAGGGCCTGTTCCAGCACCCGGACGTTGAACTGCAGGTGGGAGAGCTCGCGGTTGAAGTAGAGCCCGGCATCGGCCAGGTCCGCCGCCGGGTCCGGCAGCGCCCTGGGCTTGATCCCGGTGCGGGTCTGGTTCAGCCGGGGGGTGGGCGGCTCGGCCGACGGGACCTGGGGGGAGTCCTGAGTGTCGGGACTGCGCGGGGTTTCCATCCTCTCTCCTGGCGTCGATGGAAAGGCCCGCGTCGGGTCAACCGAGCCCTTCCCTCACTGGGCGAGCAGCCGCGCTGCCCGTTTGGCGAAATAGGTCAGCACGCCATCGGCGCCGGCACGCTTGAAGCAGAGCAGCGACTCGAGGATGACCTCGTCGGCCTCGAGCCAGCCGTTCTCGAAGGCGGCCATGTGCATGGCGTACTCGCCGCTGACCTGGTAGGCGAAGGTCGGGACCTTCAGCTCGTCCTTGATGCGACGCACCACGTCCAGGTAGGGCATGCCGGGCTTGATCATCACCATGTCGGCCCCCTCGGCGAGGTCGAGGGCCACCTCGTGGAGCGCCTCGTCGCCGTTGCCCGGGTCCATCTGGTAGGTGGTCTTGTCGGCACGGCCCAGGTTGCCGGCGGAGCCCACGGCGTCGCGGAAGGGGCCGTAGTAGCGCGAGGCGTACTTGGCGCTGTAGGCCATGATGCGGGTGTTGACCAGGTGCTCCTGCTCCAGCACCTGGCGGATCGCGCCGATGCGTCCGTCCATCATGTCCGAGGGGGCCACCACGTCGGCCCCGGCCTCGGCATGGGAGAGCGCCTGCTTGAGCAGTGTCTCCACGGTGCGGTCGTTGTGCACGTAGCCCTGCGCATCGAGGATGCCGTCCTGGCCATGGCTGGTGTAGGGGTCCAGCGCCACGTCGGTGATGATGCCGAGCCCGGGGAGCGCCTCCTTGAGGGCGCGCACGCTGCGCTGGACCAGGCCCGCCGCGTTATAGGCCTCCTCGGCGAGTTCGCTCTTCAGCGAGGCGCCGACCACCGGGAACAGGGCCAGGGCGGGAATGCCCAGTTCATGGGCCTCCCGGGCCTCCTCGATGAGCAGGTCCAGCGACAGTCGCTCGACGCCGGGCATGGAGGGCACGGCCTCCCGCTGGCCCTCACCCTCGAGCACGAACACCGGCCAGATCAGGTCGGCAGGGGTCAGCAGCGACTCGCGCATCAGGCGGCGCGAGAAGTCGTCACGGCGCATCCGGCGCATTCGGGCGGCGGGGAACTGACGTGTGGTCATGAAGCTCAAGGCGTGTCTCCAGCGGTGAGGTCGGGACCGCCACGGTTACAGGATGGCGGACGACGATGACGATACGATGACAGGGAATCGTTGCCTTGGAGTATATCAGCGCGGCCGTGCATCGAAAGTCGTGCCTTGTCGCACCCCGGGCGACTCTCTAAAGTGATGGGTTCGAATTATCGGGTCTGCTCGTCGGCAGGCGCATACCTTCAAGGAGATAGGCATGAGCAAACAGGTGGCGGTCATCCTCTCGGGCTGTGGCGTGTTCGATGGCTCGGAGATCTACGAGACCACCCTGACCCTGCTGCGGCTGGACCAGCTGGGCATCGGCTATCGCTGTTTCGCCCCGGACATCGACCAGCACCATGTCATCGACCATCGCAGCGGCGAGGTGGCCGAGGGCGAGGCCCGCAACGTGCTCGCCGAGTCCGCCCGCCTGGCCCGGGGGGAGATCTCGGCCCTGACCGAGCTCGAGGCGGGTGACTTCGATGCGGTGATCCTGCCGGGAGGCTTCGGTGCCGCCAAGAACCTCTCCAACTTCGCCGAGGCCAGCGACGAGATGGAGGTGCTTGGCGAGCTGGCCGCGGCGCTTGCCGGTTTCCACGAGGCGCGCAAGCCCATCGGCCTGATGTGCATCAGCCCGGTGCTGGTGCCGCGGCTGCTGGGGCGGGGCATCGCCGTGACCATCGGCCATGACCCGGGCGTGTCGGGGGCGATCAGCGCGATGGGCGGGCTGCACCGCAGCTGCGGCGTCGAGGACATCGTGGTCGACTTCGAGAACCGGGTGGTCACCACCCCGGCCTACATGCTCGCCACCCGCATCAGCGAGGCCGCCACCGGGATCTTCAAGCTGGTCGATCGCATCGACGAGCTGATGGACCTGTAGCCGCGAAGCGGCTGGAGCTGGAAGCTGGAAGGGAGATCGCCCCCATGGCCTTGCCATGGGGGCGATCTGTTTCAGGCTGCTTTCCAGCTTTCAGCTTACGGCTCGTCCGCTTCTTCCGCCTCGCGCTTCTTGCGCCGTGCCAGGCGGCCGAACAGAAGGCCGACCTCGTAGAGCAGGTACATGGGCACGGCCAGCAGGCTCTGGGAGATGATGTCCGGCGGGGTCAACAGCATGCCGATCACGAAGCAGCCCAGCACGATGTAGGGGCGCTTCTTCGACAGGCTCTCCACGCTGGCGGCGCCCGAGGCGATCAGCAGGAAAGTGGCGATGGGGATCTCGAAGGCCACCCCGAAGGCGAAGAACAGCTTGAGGACGAAGTTGAGGTAGGCGTTGATGTCGGTCATCACCGCCACGTTCTCCGGCCCCGTCTGGGTGAAGAACTGGAACAGCAGCGGGAAGACCACGTAGTAGGCGAACGCCGCCCCGGCGTAGAACAGTGCCACGCTGGAGGCGAGGATCGGCAGCGCCAGCGCCTTCTCGTTGTCGTAGAGCCCCGGGGCCACGAAGGCCCAGGCCTGGTGCAGCACGTAGGGGATGGCGATGAACACCGCCACCACCAGGGTCAGCTTGAAGGGCGCCAGGAAGGGCGAGGCCACCTCGGTGGCGATCATCTGGGAGCCTTCCGGCAGCAGGGCCATCAACGGCTGGGCCACGAAGCTGTAGATGTCGTTGGCGAAGGCGTAGAGGCCCAGGAAGATCACCAGGATGGCCACCACGGCACGCAGCAGCCGCGAGCGCAGCTCGATCAGGTGCTCTATCAGTGGGGCCTGGCTCTGCTCCTTGGGGTCACCGGTCTTGCTCATCGGGAGGTGGAGTCCTTGTCGCCGGCGTCGGCAGGTTCATCGGAGGGCGTATCGAGGCGTGCACGGGCCAGGGCGTCGTCCAGGCGTCTTTCCGGTGGCTCGCTCGGTGCCGAGGAAGCAGGGGCGTCGGCCGCCTTATGGCGTTCGGATGCGGGGTTGTCACTCGGGGTGTCGTCCGCCTTGCCGGTCTCCGGCTCGGCGATGCCTTCCACGCCGCGCTTGACCTGCTTGACGCTCTCGTCGAGCTTCTGCTGCTGCTCGTTGAGCTTCTGGCGCAGCTCCTCCGCCTCGAGCTGGGCGCTGATCTCACGCTGCATGCCGGAGACGGTACGCTTGATCTTGCCGATCCACAGCCCCAGGGTGCGCGCGGCCTTGGGCAGGCGCTCCGGGCCCAGCACCAGCAGGCCCACCACGCCGATGATCAGCAGTTCGAGAAAGCCCATATCGAACATGGCGGGTTACTTGCGCTCTTCCTGGTCCTCGACCTTGTGCTCGGCCTTGACGTCATAGGTGTCACCCTCGTCGTCATGGCTGACCTTGGCCTGCGGCTTTTCCTCCTCGTCCTTCTCCTTGTCCTTCTCCTCCTCGTGCATGGCCTTCTTGAAGCCCTTCACGGCGCCCCCCAGGTCGCCGCCGACATTGCGCAGCTTCTTGGTGCCGAAGATCAGGATGATGATGCCGAGTACGATCAGCAGCTGCCAGATACTGATACCACCTAACATGAGTGTTTCCTCTGATTGGGGTTCCGGTCCATCCGGAACGGCCGTTGAATCTATTGTTGCCTTGCGGCCTTCTCGTCGTGCCCCGACACGCCGAAGCGTCGGGCCAGCTCGTCCAGCACTGCGCGATGATCAAGATCGAGGTGCGACAGCATGACCATGCTATGAAACCACAGGTCCGCCGTTTCGGCGATCAACGCTTGCCGCTCGACCGCGCCGCCATGCTCGGCATCCTTGGCAGCCAACAGGGTCTCGGTGACTTCCTCGCCCACCTTCTCGAGTATCTTGTTCAGCCCCTTGCAATGCAAGGCGGCGACGTAGGAATCCTGTGGGTCGGCATGACGGCGTTGCTCGAGGATATCATGCAACTGGTCGAGTATATCGCACATGTATCAAGGTTCCGTTGATGGGGGCCATGCAGGCCGTTGTCGAGGGTCAGTGCCAGGCCAGCAGCAGCACGCCGATGGCGGCGGCGGCCAGCACCGGCCAGGGCTGGCCCGCTGCCCACTCGGTCAGCGGCTGCCAGGCGAGTGCCAGGGCCAGCAGCAGCGCCCCCAGGCGCAGGCGCCGCCGGCTGCTCCCCTGGCGCTGGAGCAGGCTGCGAATGCCGCTCATCGCCTCGGCCTGGCGGTGCCGCTGGCGGTGCTCGTGCTCGATGCGGCTGAGCGTCTGGTGGGCCAGGACGGGCAGTTCCGGCAGCTGGCGGGTCAGTTCCGGTGCCTGGCGCTTCAACGAGTCCCAGAAGCCGCTGGCACCGGCGCGTTCCTTCATCCACTGCTCGAGGTAGGGCTTGGCGGTGCGCCACAGGTCCAGGTCCGGATAGAGTTGCCGGCCCAGCCCCTCGATGTTGAGCAGGGTCTTCTGCAGCAGCACCAGTTGGGGTTGGACCTCCATGTTGAAGCGTCGTGCCGTCTGGAAAAGGCCCAGCAGTACCTGGCCGAAGGAGATGTCCTTGAGCGGTTTCTCCAGGATCGGCTCGCACACCGTGCGGATCGCCGCGGCGAACTCGTTGGCCCGGGTATTCTCGCCGACCCAGCCCGACTCGATGTGCAGGGCGGCCACCTCGTAGTAGTCCTGGTGGAAGAAGGCCAGCAGGTTGCGCGCCAGGTAGTCCTGGTCCTCGCGGGTGAGGCTGCCGACGATGCCGCAGTCGATGGCGATGTACTGCGGGTCGTGGGGGTGTTCGAAGGAGACGAAGATATTGCCCGGGTGCATGTCGGCATGGAAGAAGTTGTCACGGAACACCTGGGTGAAGAAGATCTCCACACCGCGCTCGGCAAGCTTCCTGAGGTCGGTGCCCTGGGCCACCAGGGCCGCGGTGTCCGCCACCGGCACGCCGTGGATGCGCTCCTGCACCATGACCCGCCGGCGGGTCAGCTCCCAGTGGATCGCCGGCACGAACAGCAGCGGCGAGTCCTTGAAGTTGCGCTTGAGCTGGGAGGTGTTGGCGGCCTCCTTGGTCAGGTCGAGTTCGTCGAACAGGGTCGCCTCGTAGTCGCGCACCACCTCCACCGGGCGCAGCCGTCGCGCCTCCGGGACGCGCTTGAGGAGGTGAGCGACGCGGTACATCAGCGCCATGTCCTGGCGCATCACCCGCTCGATGTCGGGGCGGATGATCTTGACCACCACCTCCTCGCCGCCGTGCAGTCGGGCGGCGTGGACCTGGGCGATCGAGGCCGAGGCGAGCGCCTCGGTCCCGAAGTGCGCGAAGGCCTCGTCGATGGACATGCCGAGCTCCTCCTCCACCCGGGCCCGGGCCTGGACCCCGGGGAAGGGCGGGACCTGGTCCTGGAGGCGACGCAGCTCGTCGGCGATGTCCTCGGGCAGCAGGTCGCGGCGAGTCGAGAGCACCTGGCCGAACTTGACGAAGATCGGACCCAGCGCCTCGAGGGCCAGGCGCAGCCGCTCGCCCCGAGAGCGCTGGCCGATCGGCACCAGGCGCAGTGGCGAGAGCCTGAACAGGCTGCGCAGCCACCAGGGCAGCCGCTCCAGGGGGAGCAGGGTGTCCAGCCGGAAGCGGGTGATCACCCAGAAGATGCGCAGCAGCCGCAGGGCCATCATGGGCGCGCCTCCCCGTCGACCAGCCGGCGATGCAACCGGGCGAGGCGTGCCTCGAGGCGGTCGGTGGTGACCTCGAGCTCGGTGAGATGGTCGCGCAGGGCGTCCATCTGGTGACGGCCGGGCAGCAGGCGGGCTTCCTCGAAGACATACTCGGAGACGTCGGCGCAGAACTCGTCGCGGGTGCGCAGGCCCCATCGGGTGACGCCGCGAAGCCCCTCGGCGAGGCTGTGGGCGGGCATGTCGCCGAGCCAGCGGGCCAGTTCGCCCTCCCAGTCCAGGTCGAGGTCGAGCAGCAGGTCGCGGGTGGCCTCGAGCAGGTGGATGCGCCCGCGCACCGCCAGCTTGCCCTGGAACATCAGCCGCTCGATGGACTCGCCGCCGAGCAGTTCGCCGGCGGTCTCGGCGTCGAGTTCGACGATGGCGTCGAAGGCTTCCTCCGCGGTGTCGTCCGGGCGCAGCAGGTCCAGGCCGTGGGGATGGAAATGGATGGCCAGGGCCAGGGCGGGGCGCTCGAGCCGCAGCAGGATGCGCTGGCCCGCGAGGCGGGCCAGCCGTGCCGGCGCCGCCGGGTCGCGGGCCAGCAGGGCATTGAGGGTGCGCTCGAGGCAGGCCAGGACCAACATTATAACTTGATGCCGCGATGCAGGGCGACGATACCACCGGTGAGGTTGGTGTACTCGACCCGTTCGAGGCCCGCGGCCTCCATCATGCCCTTGAGGGTCTCCTGATCCGGATGCATGCGGATCGACTCGGCCAGGTAACGGTAGCTGTCGCCATCGCTCGCCACCAGTTCGCCCATCCTCGGCAGCAGGCGGAAGGAGTATTCGTCGTAGGCCCTGGAGAGCAGGGGGTTGGCCGGCTTGGAGAACTCCAGCACCAGCAGCCGGCCACCGGGCTTGAGCACCCGGGTCATGGAGCGCAGGGCGGCATCCTTGTCGGTGACGTTGCGCAGGCCGAAGGCGATGGTGATGCAGTCGAAGGTGTTGTCCGGGAAGGGCAGGCACTCGGCGTTGGCCTGGACATACTCGACGTTGCCACCCACGCCATGGTCGAGCAGCTTGTCGCGGCCCACCCGCAGCATGGACTCGTTGATGTCGGCCAGCACGACCCGGCCGCGGGGACCCACCATGCGCGAGAACTTCTGTGTCAGGTCACCGGTACCCCCGGCGATGTCGAGCACGCTGTGACCCGGACGCACGCCCGAGCGCTCGATGGTCAGCCGCTTCCACAGGCGATGGATGCCCAGCGACATCAGGTCGTTCATGACGTCATAGCGGGCCGCCACCGAGTGGAAGACATCGGCCACGCGAGAGGCCTTCTCCTCGACCGGCACTTCCTGGTAGCCGAAGTGGGTGGTGCGCTTGTCGCTGGGGCTCATGCCGTGGGGCTCCCGAATCGCTGCAGTGGGGTGAGGCGGAGGCCTCGGAATGGGCGACATTGTAGCCTTCCCCGGCGGCGATTGTCTTGACGAGGATCGGGCTTGAAACTCGCGGCTGATCCGGCGACAGGCCTGCGAGGGGGCGCTGTGAACCCCTCCCTGGGCGCTACCGATGCCCTGCTGCGCTCTCGCATCCTGCTTCGCTTGCAGGACCGGTGCTGGCCATCCATGGCCAGCCCGTTCGGAGCGATGCTCCTCACCCATGGCATAGGACCCCCCCTCTTCGGCCTGCCCCCGGCGCCTCTCGTCGCGATCTCGTGTTCTACAGCTGCTTGATCTCGATGCCCAGCGGCTCGCGGCTGGCGCCGGCTTCCTCCAGGCGCTTCAGGTAGTCGGCCCAGTTGGCCTCCCGGTCACGGATCAGCGCATACAGGTAGTCCCAGCTGTAGAGGCCGCTGTCATGGCCGTCGTCGAAATGCAGCTTGAGCGCGTAGCGGCCGGCCTGGGTGATGTTCTGAAGGCCGACGTGCTTCTTGCCCACCTGCAGGGTGGCGGTGTCGCGGCCGTGGCCGCGCACCTCGGCCGAGGGCGAGAAGACCCGCAGGTACTCCACCGACAACCGGTAGGATTCTCCCTCGGCGTAGGTGAGCTCGAGCTCGCGGTCCTTCTTGTGGTAGTGCACCTTGACGGGAATCGGGGCTGTCATAAGCACCTCCGGTGAGCCGCAAGCTGGGGTTAGAGGATATAGCGAGACAGGTCCTCGTCCATGGCCAGCTCGCCGAGCTGGGAGTCGACGTAGTCGGCGTCGATCGCCAGCGGGGTGCCGATGTCGGCACCGCTGAACGAGGCCTCCTCGAGCAGGCGCTCCATCACGGTGTGCAGGCGGCGGGCGCCGATGTTCTCGGTACCTTCGTTGACCTTCCAGGCGATCTCGGCGATGCGCTCGATGCCGTCCGCGGTGAACGAGATGTCGAGCCCCTCGGTGGCCAGCAGTGCCTGGTACTGCTTGGTCAGCGATGCCGACGGCTCGGTGAGGATGCGCTTGAAGTCGTCGGGGGTCAGCGCATTGAGCTCGACACGGATCGGCAGCCGGCCCTGCAGCTCGGGGATCAGGTCCGACGGGCGCGACAGGTGGAAGGCGCCGGAGGCGATGAACAGGATATGGTCGGTCTTGACCATGCCGTACTTGGTCGAGACCGTGGAGCCCTCGATGAGCGGCAGCAGGTCGCGCTGCACGCCCTCGCGAGAGACCTCGCCGCCGCTGCTCTGGCCGCTGCCCTTGGCGACCTTGTCGATCTCGTCGAGGAAGACGATGCCGTTCTGTTCCACGGCATCGATGGCGCGGTGCTTGATCTCCTCCTCGTTGACCAGCTTGGCGGCCTCCTCGTCACGCAGCAGGGCGAAGGCATCCTTCACCGCCACACGGCGGGTCTCGGTCTTCTGCTTGCCCATGCCGGCGAACAGGCTCTGCAGCTGGTTGGTCATCTCCTCCATGCCCGGCGGGGTCATGATGTCGATGCCCGGCCCCTGGGGCGTGACCTCGATGTCGATCTCCTTGTCGTCGAGCTGCCCCTCGCGCAGCTTCTTGCGGAAGAGCTGGCGGGTCGAGCTGTCCTGGCGAGGCGCGTCCTCCTGGCCGCGGGGCGGCGGCAGCAGGGCGTCGAGGATGCGATCCTCGGCGGCGTCCTCGGCGCGGTGGCCGACCTCCTCCTTGGCCTGCTCTCGCACCAGCTTGATGGCGGCCTCGGTGAGGTCGCGGATGATCGACTCCACGTCGCGGCCCACATAGCCCACCTCGGTGAACTTGGTCGCCTCGACCTTGATGAAGGGGGCGCGTGCCAGCTTGGCCAGGCGGCGGGCGATCTCGGTCTTGCCCACCCCGGTGGGGCCGATCATCAGGATGTTCTTGGGGGTGACCTCGTGGCGCAGGTCACCGTCGAGCTGCATGCGCCGCCAGCGATTGCGCAGGGCGATGGCCACGGCGCGCTTGGCGTCCTGCTGGCCGATGATGTACTGATCCAGGGCGTGGACGATCTCGCGGGGTGTCATCTGGGTCATGGTGGCGGCCTTCAGAGCTCTTCGAGCGTGACGTGGTGGTTGGTGAATACGCAGATGTCGCCGGCGATCTCCAGCGACTTCTCGGTGATCTCGCGGGCCGAGAGGTCGGTGTTCTCGAGCAGTGCGCGGGCCGCGGCCAGGGCGAAGTTGCCGCCGGAGCCGATGGCGATGATGCCGCGCTCGGGCTCCACCACGTCGCCGTTGCCGGTGATGATCAGCGAGGCGTCCTTGTTGGCCACCGCCAGCAGGGCCTCCAGGCGACGCAGGGCGCGGTCGGTGCGCCAGTCCTTGGCCAGCTCCACGGCGGCCTTGACCAGGTTGCCCTGGTACTTCTCCAGCTGCGCCTCGAAGCGCTCGAACAGGGTGAAGGCATCGGCGGTGCCGCCGGCGAAGCCCGCCAGCACCTCACCACGATAGAGGCGGCGTACCTTGCTGGCATTGCCCTTCATCACGGTATTGCCCAGCGACACCTGGCCGTCACCGGCCAGTGCGACCTGGTCACCGCGGCGCACGGAAACGATCGTGGTCATGGAGGGAACTCCTTGGGGGAGCAGAGCAGATGGCTCCCGATGACTTTCGGCACCGCGGGGGTGGCCCGGGTGCCGTGACTGAGCTTTCAGGGGAAGTGCGGGCAGGGCGGTCGGAATTCAACCGCCGGGGCGAGATGGCATCGCCTGATTCTGCAGCCGGATGACCAGCGGCTCGATGCCCTGGGTGGTCATCAGGTCCTGGGCGCGGTTGAGTTCACGGGTGTCCTCGTAGGGGCCGACCTGCACCCGGTGCCAGGTCTCGCCGCCGCTGGTCTGCACCTCGCTGACCTGTGCCAGCAGGCCGAAGTCGCGCAGCCGCTGGCGCAGCTGCTCGGCATCGCCGGATTCACGGAAGGAGGCGGCCTGGAGCATGTAGCGACTGGCGTCGGCGGCGCTGACGCTCCCGGACGGCTCGCTCGCCTCCGGGCGCAGGTTGGCGGCGATCACCCGGGCAATGGGGTCGTCCTCGGGGTCGGCGCCGGTTTCGGGGTCGGGCTCCCTCGCCGGTGCCGGCGGCCGGGCGGTCGAGGCGGGCACCTCGCCGCGAGGCGTGACCACCTCGGACTCGGGCAGCAGGGTGTAGAACTCGAAGGTCGGCATGCGCGGCTCCTCCGGCGCGGGGCTGGCCGGGGCGCCCTGCGTCGCCTCGTCACCGGGCGAGGGCATCCGGGGGACCACCGTGGCGAGGGGGGAGTCGCTGCCTTCCTGCCAGGGGGCCGTGCCGTGCTGGTGCTGGGCGAGCAGGAAGCCGGCCGCGAGGCCGACGAGGCCCCACAGCCAGCCCGGCAGGCCGCGGCTCGTCCTGGGGGAAGCGCGTCGCTTGCTGGACGTGGCACCACGCTTCTTCGGAGCGGGACGACGGGCCATGGCTTACATCTCCTCGGGAGCGCTCACACCCATCAGGTCGAGGCCGTTGCGCAGCACCTGGCGGGTGGCCAGGCCCAGCGCCAGGCGGGCGTTGCGCCGGGCGTCGTCCTCGACCATCACCTTCACCGCGTTGTAGCAGGTGTGGAACTCGGCGGCGAGGTCGAGCAGGTACTGGGCGATCTGCTGGGGCTCGCGGGCGGCGGCGGCGTGCTCGACCACTTCCGGGTAGCGGGCCAGGCGGTTCATCAGGGCCTTCTCCGGGTCCTCGTCGAGCAGTGCCAGGCTGGCCATGGCCAGGTCATGGTCGAAGGCCATGCCGCCGGCCTCGGCGCGCCGCAGCATGCTGCAGACCCGGGCGTGGGCATACTGCACGTAGTAGACCGGGTTGTCGTTGGACTGGGAGCGGGCCAGGTCGATGTCGAAGGTGAGCTGGGAGTCGGCACGGCGAGCGGCCAGGAAGAAGCGGGTGGCGTCGCGGCCCACCTCGTCGATGAGGTCGCGCACGGTCACATAGCTGCCGGCGCGCTTGGAGAGCTTCACCTCGACCCCGGAACGGGTGACCATCACCATCTGGTGCAGCACGTAGTCGGGCCAGCCCTGGGGGATGCCGGCCTCCAGGGCCTGGAGCCCCGCACGCACGCGGGTCACCGTGGAGTGGTGGTCGGCGCCCTGTTCGTTGATCACCGTCTCGAAGCCGCGCTGCCACTTGTCGAGGTGGTAGGCCACGTCGGGCAGGAAGTAGGTGTAGCTGCCGTCGGACTTGCGCATCACCCGGTCCTTGTCGTCGCCGAAGTCGGTGGTGCGCAACCAGACGGCGCCATCCTGCTCGTAGGTGTGGCCCTTGGCGATCAGCCGCTCGACGGTGGCCTCGACCTTGCCGTCCTCGTAGAGCGAGGATTCGAGGAAGTAGACGTCGAACTCGACGCCGAAGGCGCGCAGGTCCAGGTCCTGCTCGCGGCGCAGGTAGGCCACGGCGAAGTCGCGGATGGCATCGAGGTCCTCTGGGTCGCCCTTGGCGGTGACGTGGCGGTCGTCGGCGTGGACCGCCTCGCGGGCCAGGTAGGCGTTGGCGACGTCGATGATGTAGCCACCCCGATAGCCGTCGGCGGGCCAGCCCTCGTCGCCGGGGTCGATGCCCAGGGCGCGGGCCTGCACCGAGAGGGCCAGGTTGCTGATCTGGGCGCCGGCGTCGTTGTAGTAGAACTCGCGCGTGACGTCGTGCCCGGTGGCCTCCAGCAGCCGGCAGATGCAGTCGCCGATGGCGGCACCCCGGCCGTGGCCGACGTGCAGGGGGCCGGTGGGATTGGCGGAGACGAACTCCACCTGCACCTTCCGGCCCTGGCCGACGAGGCTGCGGCCGTAGGCGTCACCCGCGTCGAGCACCTGGCGGATGACCTGGGCGGCGGCATCGGTGGCAGCGAAGAAGTTGACGAAGCCGGGGCCGGCGATCTCCACCTTGTTCACGGCATCGCTCTCGGGCAGGGCACCGACCAGTGCCTCGGCGAGCTCACGGGGCTTCTTGCCGGCGGGCTTGGCCAGCATCAGTGCCAGATTGGTCGCATAGTCGCCGTGGGCCTTGTCCCGTGTGGGATCGACCTTGATGGTCGGCGAGAGGTCGGCGGGCAGTACGCCTTGCTGCTTGAGAGTGTCGAGGGCGCCCTCGAGCAGGGTGATGATGGTGTCTTTCATGAAGCGTCAGGTGTCCTGTGGCGCCGGCCGGTGCGAGGTAAAGGGTGGTGACGAGGCGCTCGCGGCGGGCTCGGGCGTGAAAACGGTACCCGGGAACGGGTATGGCCGGCCATTATCGGCAATTGTGGCGCGGCTTTAAAGCCCAGCCCCGACCCGGCTTCGCCGGGAGCCGCAAGCCTTGAGCTGGATGAGCGGCGCTCCGCGCCTGGAAGCTTGAAGAAACGGCTGGACCCCCTGAGGGGCAGTCACAAGCTGGCTTCCAGCTTTCAGCTGAGCGTCTGCGGGTCGATATCCAGCGACCAGCGTACCCGGCGGGCCTCAGGGGCGGCCTCGAGCCAGGCGACCAGGCGGGCGCCGGCCTCGTGCAGGGCGCTGCGGCGGGAGCTGGCGAGCATCAGCTGCAGGTGGTAGCGATTCTGGCGCCGCTCCATGGGGGCCGGCACCGGACCCAGGCAGTCCACCTCGAGGCCGCGCTGCCTGATCCACCCGCGCAGGGCATCGGCGGCCTGGCCGCCAAGGGCATTGACCTCCTCCTCCCCCGGGCTCTCCAGGCGCAGCAGGGCCAGGAAGCGGAAGGGTGGCAGGCCGGCGGCGCGGCGCTCCTCGAGCAACTGGCTGGCCAGGGCCGCATAGCCCTGTTCGGCCAGCAGCTTCAGGTGCGGGTCGTCGCCGTGCAGGGTCTGGACCAGCACCCGTCCGGGGTGGGCGGCGCGCCCGGCGCGTCCGGCGACCTGCACCAGCAGCTGGGCGCTCTGCTCGAGGGCGCGGAAGTCGCTGGCGTAGAGGCCGGCATCGGCGTTGACCACCACCACCAGGGTGACGTGGGGCAGGTGGTGCCCCTTGGCCAGCATCTGGGTGCCGACCAGCAGGCAGGGTTCGCCGCGGCGGACCTCGGTGAGCACGCGCTCGAAGGCGTCGCGACGGCGGGTGCTGTCGCGGTCGATGCGGTGCACCGGGACCTCGGGGAAGAGGGGCGCCAGGGTCTCCTCGGTGCGCTCGGTGCCGCTGCCCAGGGGGCGCAGGTCGCCGCTGCCGCAGCTGGGGCAGGTATCGGGCAGGGCCCGGCGACGATCGCAGTGGTGGCAGGCGAGCAGCGGCGGCTGTCGGTGCAGGGTCATGCGGGCGTCGCACTGGTCGCACTCGGCCAGCCAGCCACAGGCGTGGCAGGCCAGGGTGGGGGCGAAGCCGCGGCGGTTGATGAACACCAGCACCTGGTGGCCGGCGCCGAGGGTCTCGCGGATGGCCTCGATCACCGGGGGGATCAGCCCGCCCTGGCGGGGCCGGCCGCGCAGGTCGATGAGCTCCAGCCTTGCCGGGGCGTGGCGGCTGGCGCGACGGGTCAGCTGGAGGTGTCGCCAGTCGCCGCTGCGGGCCCGGGAAAGGCTCTCCAGCGACGGGGTGGCGCTGCCCAGCACCACCGGGATGCCGTGGTGGTGGGCGCGGGCGACGGCGAGGTCGCGGGCGTGGTAGCGCAGGCCATCCTGCTGCTTGAAGGAACCGTCGTGCTCCTCGTCGACGATGATCGCCCCGGGCCGGGCCAGGGGGGTGAAGATCGCCGAGCGGGTGCCGATGACGATGGGGGCCCGCCCGCTGGCGGCCGCCTCCCAGGCATCGAGGCGCTCGTGGTCGGTGAGCCCCGAGTGCAGGGCCACCACCGGCACGCGAAACCGCTGGCGGAAGCGGGCGAGGGTCTGGGGGGTGAGGCCGATCTCCGGGACCAGGACCAGGGCCTGGCGGCCGCGGCCCACCACGGCCTCGATCAGCTGCAGGTAGACCTCGGTCTTGCCGCTGCCGGTGACCCCCTCGAGGAGGCAGGGGTGGTAGGCATCGAGGCGCTCGTGAAGGGCGGCGAGCACGGTGGCCTGCTCGCGGGTGAGCGGCAGGGCCGGTTCGGCGAGCAGGTGGTCGCCTGCGCGCTTCCAGTGGGCGGTGAGGGGCTCCTCCCGACAGTCGATCAGGCCCTTGTCGGCGAGGGCGCGAAGCTGCTCGCGGGTGAACGACTGGGCGAGGATGGCCTGGGCGCCCAGGCCGTGGGGGTGCTGGCGGAGCATGGCCAGCAACTCGGCCTGTCGCGGGGCGCGGGAGAGCCCGGGCGGGTCGGTCGCCTGGCCGGCGGGGGTGACCTGCCAGCGCTCTCGGGTGCGTGCCTCCAGGGGCCGGCCCTGACGCAGCAGCACCGGCATGGCCTGGTGCAGGGTGTCTCCCAGGGCGTGCTGGTAGTAGCGGGCGGTGAAGCGACACAGCCACAGCCAGTCGGCGGGCAGGGGCGCCGGGTCGAGGCAGGATTCGACGGGTTTCAGTCGGGCCAGGGGCAGTTCGCTCTCGTCGCGGCACTCGATGACCACGCCCACCAGCTGGCGACGGCCGAAGGGCACGCGCACGCGCAGTCCCGGCTGCCAGCCCCCGGCGGGAGCGTCCCGGCAGGGGCGGTAGTCGAACAGGCGGCGCAGTGGCGAGGGAATGGCGATGCCCAGCACGCGAGGCGCATTCGGGCGGGGGGGATTGGACAATTGGCCTCCGGCGTCGGCTCTGCTAGAATGCCCCGCCGCCGCGGACACCCTGGTGTACACTGGGCGGTGTACCCGGCGGCAAAACCGGTTTGTACGTCGACAGAAACCCGTATGCGGTGCCTGGCAGCGGATCAGGTGGCGGCATACAGCTTCATGAGGCTCAAGATGAAACAAGGTATCCACCCGGATTACAAGACGGTCACCGCGACCTGCTCCTGTGGCGCCAGCTTCGAGGTCGGTTCCACCGTGGGTCACGACCTGTCCCTGGACGTCTGCTCCCAGTGCCACCCCTTCTACACCGGCAAGCAGAAGCAGGCGACCACCGGCGGTCGTGTCGAGCGCTTCAACAAGCGCTTCGGTGCCGCCATCAAGCGGGGCTGATCAGCGCCCCGTCACGGTTTCGGCCATCGCGTCCGACCGTCGAGAAGACCCGCCCACCGAGGCGGGTCTTCTTCTTTGTGCGCGCGCCAGGCATGGCGCCACCCCCTCTTCTGCGCCATCCTTGTCGATATAAGTGATGCATTATGGCTGGCCGGGATGAGTATAAGTTGCAGCAAATGCTGTCGAACGGCGTCAAACGAGCGTACAAAAGGCGGGAAATTCTGCTCAGTTGAGTTGTGGAAGTTTTTTCTATATTCTGATCGACCCCTATTTCACCTGACCGGACCCTCAGCATGACAGACGCAAGAAAGGCGGCGCTGGACTACCACGCGAAACCCATTCCCGGAAAGCTGTCGGTGGAACTGACCAAGCCCACCGCGACTGCTCGGGACCTCTCCCTGGCCTACAGCCCGGGCGTGGCGGAACCGGTCCGCGAGATTGCCCGCGACCCGGAGAATGCCTACCTGTATACCGGCAAGGGCAACCTGGTGGCGGTGATCTCCGACGGCAGTGCCATCCTCGGCCTCGGGAACCTGGGGGCGCTGGCGAGCAAGCCGGTGATGGAGGGCAAGGGCGTGCTGTTCAAGCGCTTTGCCGGCATCAACTCGGTGGATCTCGAGGTCAACGCCGAGAGTCCCCAGGCGTTCATCGACACCGTGGCACGCATCGCCGATACCTGGGGGGGGATCAACCTCGAGGACATCAAGGCGCCGGAATGCTTCGAGATCGAGCAGGCGCTGATCGAGCAGTGCAACATCCCGGTCTTCCACGACGACCAGCACGGCACCGCCATCGTCACCGCGGCGGGCATGCTCAATGCCCTGGACATCGCCGGCAAGTCCCTCGACAGCGCCCGCATCGTCTGCCTGGGAGCCGGGGCCGCGGCGATCGCCTGCATGAAGCTGCTGGTCTCCTGCGGGGCGCATCCCGAGAACATCGTGATGCTCGATCGCAAGGGGGTGATCCACACCGGCCGAGAGGACCTCAACCAGTACAAGGCGATGTTCGCCCTCGACACGGACAAGCGCACCCTCGATGACGCCATCGACGGGGCCGACGTCTTCATCGGCCTTTCCGGCCCGGGACTGATGAGTGCCGACCACATCCGCAAGATGGCGCCCAAGCCGGTGGTCTTCGCCTGTACCAACCCGGATCCGGAGATCCACCCCGACCTGGCCCGCGAGACGCGCCCCGACGTGATCATGGCGACCGGCCGCTCCGACTACCCGAACCAGGTCAACAACGTGCTGGGCTTCCCCTTCCTCTTCCGCGGGGCCCTGGACGTGCGCGCTACCCGCATCAACGAGGAGATGAAGGTCGCCGCGGTCCATGCCCTCAAGGACCTGGCCCGCGAGCCGGTTCCCCGGGAGGTGCTGGAAGCCTACGACATGGAGGCCATGAGCTTCGGCCCCGAGTACATCATCCCGACCCCGGTGGATGTTCGCCTGCTGGAGCGGGTCTCCTCGGCGGTGGCCCAGGCGGCGGTGGACTCGGGAGTGGCACGCAAGCCCTACCCGTCCCATTACCCGCTGAAGACCGTGGATGACGTCTACGGCGGCTGAAGGCCTGCCTGGAGATCAGACTGACACGACGCCGGCCCGCAAGGGCCGGCGTCGTCGTTGGTGGGTCCCGGCTACCAGCTGTAGAGCAGCGAGGCGCTGGTGGTGTGGTCGGTACGGGCCTCGGCGGTTTCCGGCGGCTGGGAGTTGTGCTTGATCTCGTGGGACAGCTTCAGCGCCAGGCGTGAATTGAGGCGGGCCGTGAGCGACGACAGGGAGCGGGAGGTGGTGTTGTCGTCGGTGGCCTCCACCGAGAGCTCCTGCGTCAGGGCCGAGGTGCCGGAGAGGTCGTACTCGTAGGCCAGGGCGCTGTAGGCCACCGCCAGGGTCTCGTTCTCCTCCTCGCGGATGCGGTCGTGGCGAACGCCCGGGCCGGCTTCCAGCGAAAGCCGCTGGTGCTCGCTGTCGACCAGGTCGCGGCCGTAGCCGCCGATGCTGGTGACCTGCTGGTCATAGCCGCTGAATCGGTCCTTCTCCCAGCGGGCGAAGCCGAACAGGTAGTGGGGGCCCTCGAGCTCGTAGCGCTCGCGGCCGGCCAGCAGGTACTGCTCGGCGCTGGTGTCACCGTTGCGGGCGACGTTGCGCGCCTCGACGCGCAGGGTATGGGTCCACTTGCCGGTGAGCCAGGTCAGGCGCCCCTTGCCGATCAGGGTCTGGCTGTCGGTGTTGCCGGACAGCCGGGTATAGCCGAGCTCGGCCTCGCCGCTGAAGGTCTTGGCGTCCTCGGCGGGCGGGGGAGGGGCATAGAAGGGGCTGGCCTGCACGCTGCCCGCGGCCGCCAGCAGCCCGCACAGGATCCGCCAGGAGGGCCTGGATCGGCTCGTCGCATCACGCGGCATGTCGGTCTCCGTGGGTTGCCGGTTGTCGGGGCCGCCGCCAGGGCGGCACTCGCGGTTGGCAGATGAAACGGGCGGCATTCCCTGCCGCCTGGCGTGCATTCTCAGAAGATGGCTTCGTAGGCCCCGGTGCCCTGCGACCCGCTGCGCTGTTCGACCTCGCGGTCGACGCGGCGTGACTGGTAGTCGGGCATGAAGTCGGGGTGAAAGATCTCGCTGATCCCGCCCGACTCCCCGTCGTGCAGGAGCCGGCCGGACTGGGGGTCCACCCGAGCGGTCACGAGTTCGGCGGGTGGCTCCGGGAAGGCCTCGGGGCGGCCCTCGAGCGCCGTGCCCATGAAGTCGATCCAGATCGGCAGGGCGGCGTTGCCGCCGTACTCGGCGATGGTCTCGTTGTCGTCCTTGCCCACCCAGACGGTGGCCACCAGGTCGCTGTTGTAGCCGGCGAACCAGGCATCACGGTAGCCGTTGGTGGTGCCGGTCTTGCCGACGAGATCGCTGCGCTCCAGCGCCAGGGCGGCACGGCCGGTGCCGCTCTCGATCACGTCGCGCAGCATGTCGCGCAGGATGTAGACGGCGGTGGGGTCGGCGACGCGTGGTGCCACCGGGTGGCGGCGGCCGTCGATCTCCACCTCGGTCTGGCCGTCGCGGCAGTCACGGCAGGCGACCGTCGGCAGCGCTTCATCCAGGACGTTGCTGTCGTCGCCCCGGGTGATCCGCTCGATGAACCAGGGGGAGACCTGGAAGCCGCCGTTGGCCAGCACCGCATAGGCGTTGGTCATCTCCAGTGGCGTCAGGTCGGCGCTGCCGAGTGCCAGCGACAGGCCGTTGGGCAGGCGTCCCTCGGCGAAGCCGAAGCCCTTGAGGAAGTCGAGGGTGGCGTCCAGCCCGACCTGCTGCAGCACGCGAATGGTGACCAGGTTGCGGGACCGGGCCAGGGCCACCCGTAACCGGGTGGGGCCGAGGAAGTCGCGGCTGGAGTTGACCGGGCGCCACAGCTCGTTGCTGCCGTCCTCCATCACCACCGGGGCGTCGTTGACCACGCTGGCGGCGGTCATCAGGCCGCTGTCGAGGGCGGCCAGGTAGACGAAGGGCTTGAAGATCGAGCCGGACTGGCGCTGGGCCTGCACGGCGCGGTTGAACTTGCTGGCGCTGAAGCTGAAGCCTCCCTGGAGGGCGAGGATGGCGCCGGTGTCGGGTTCCATCACCACCAGCGAACCCTCGGCATCGGGGCGCTGGGAGAGGCGATGGCTGCCGTCCTCCCGGGCGAGGATCCGCACCAGGTCGCCGGGCTCGGCGATCTCGGCCGCGGAGCCCGGTTCGGGGCCCCGGCTCCTGGGGCTGAGATAGGGGCGCGCCCAGCTCAGGCCCTCCCAGTCGAGAGTGTGCAGCTCACCGCCGCGCGACATGACCCGCATCTCGCGCCCCTCGCTCGACACCACGATGGCCGGCTGCAAGGGGCCGAAGCCCGGGGTGCGCTCGAGCACCTGCAGCCAGTTGCTGACATCGCCGTCGATGCCCTCGACCCGGGTCTGGCTGCGCTCGGCGGCGCGGCGAGCGGTCTGCATCACCTCGGGCGACTCGGCGAGCTCCTCCTCGAGGCCCTGGCGCTCGGTGCGGTCCTGGGCTTCCACCAGGCTCGGCGGGATGTCGCGCTCCTCGGGGCCGCGCCAGCCATGCCGGGTATCGTAGGCGATCAGGCCATCGGCCAGGGCGCGACGGGCATAGGGCTGGAGTTCGCTGTCGAGGGTGGTGTGGATGCGATACCCCCCGGTGTAGGCCTCATCGCCGAAGCGTTCGATGGCGAACTGGCGAGCCATTTCGGCGACGTACTCCGCATCGACCTCGGGCCGGGTGATATGGCGGCGGGCGGTGATCGGGGCCTGGACCGCCTCGTCGTAGGCGACCTGGTCGATATGGCCCAGCTCGCGCATGCGGAACAGGATCCAGTTGCGGCGGATCAGCGAGCGTTCGGGGTTGGCCAGTGGGTTGAAGGTGGAGGGGGCCTTGGGCAGGCCGGCGATCATCGCCTTCTCGGCCAGGGTCAGCTCGACGAGCGGGCGGTCGTAGTAGGTCTCGGACGCCGCGGCGATACCGTAGGCGCGGTGGCCGAGGAAGATCTTGTTGACGTAGAGTTCGAGGATCTCCTCCTTGGAGAGGATCTGCTCCATCTGCAACGCCAGCAGGATCTCGCGGATCTTGCGGGTGAAGGTGCGGTCCAGGGTCAGCAGGTAGTTGCGCGCCACCTGCATGGTGATGGTGGAGCCGCCTGACTGGATGTCGCCACCGCTCGAGACCAGTTCGAGGGCGGCTCGTGCCAGGCCGCGGGGGTCGACGCCGCGATGTTCGAAGAAGGCCCCGTCCTCGGCCGCCAGCAGGGCCTGGATCATCTCCGGCGGGATCTCGTCGAACTCCACCGGCATGCGGCGCTCATCGCCGAACTCGCCGATCAGCTTGCCGTCGCGGGTGAAGATGCGCAGCGGGGTGTGCAGCTCGAAATCCTGCAGCTGGCGGACATCCGGCAGGCCCGGGGCGAAGTAGAGGGCGGCGCCCACCACGCCCAGGACCGTGGCGGTGGTAAGCGATACCAGCAACCACGCGGCCGAAAGGATCAGGGTTCTGAGAAACGTCATGAAATCGCGGTATCCGTGCTGGGAACTGGAGTGGTCTGGCGGCGAAAGGGGTGCACGTCAAGATGCCGCCATTATATGAATCCTGGCGAGTGGTCACCAGCGTTGACGTTTGGCGACAGGGATTGCAGTGTGAGGTTTGGCAATATCATGTAACCTCTGATTACAGGTCGGGAGTATGATTCCCGTAGCCCGTTCCCCCTTCAGGCGGAATGGACCATCATAATGAGCGGCAAGCCGCATGGATCAGGCAGGGGCATGACCTAGATGCGACTCAGAGCATCCGGCAAGGGACTGATCGGTGTCGATATCACATCGGCCACCGTCAAGCTCATCGAACTCAAGCGAACCGGCGCCCACTATCAGGTCGACAGCTACGCCGTTCGACCGCTGCGCGAGGGGGCCGTGGTCGAGCGGCGAATACGGGACATGGGCGAGGTCGTCGATGCCCTGGCACGTGCGGTCCAGCAGGCCAGGCCCACGTCGCGTCGGGCGGCGGTGGCGGTGCCTGCCAGCGCGGCGATCACCAAGACCCTGACCCTGCCCGCCTCGCTCAACGACGACGAGATCGAGGCGCGCATCCAACTCGACTCGGACAAGCATATTCCCTTTCCGTTCAGTGAAGTCGCCTTCGACTTCCAGCGCCTGGGCCTCAATGCCCGCTACGGCGACCAGCAGGACGTGCTGCTGGTCGCCTGCCGCCAGCAGGACGTCGGCCAGCTGACCGATGCGCTGCTGCAGGCCGGCCTGACCCCCGGGGCGGTGGACGTGGAGACCTTCGCCATGGAGCGAGCCTTCACCGAACTGCGCCACCAGCTGCCTGCCGGTGGCGACGAGGAGGACTGCGTGGCGCTGGTGGACATCGGGGCCACCATGAACGCCTTCCACGTGCTGCGCGAGGGGCGCATCGTCTACACCCGCGACACCGTCTTCGGTGGCCGTCAGCTCACCGAGGAGATCCGCAGCCGCTACGGGCTGAGCCTGGAAGAGGCGGGGCTGGCCAAGAAGCGGGGCGGCCTGCCCGAGGACTACCAGCGCAGCGTGCTCGACCCCTTCCTCGACACCCTGGTACAGCAGGTCGGTCGCTCGCTGCAGCTCTACTACACGGCCGGGCGCAAGCACGAGGTGCGCCGAATGGTGCTGGCCGGTGGCTCCAGCGTGATTCCCGGCCTGGCCGAGCGCCTGGCCCAGGAGAGCGGCATGGAGGTGGTGATCGCCAACCCCCTCCAGCGCATGAAGGTCAATACCCGCATCGACGTGCAGACCCTGGCCGGTGATGCGCCGGCCATGCTCACGGCCTGCGGCCTGGCGATGAGGTCCCGCGCATGACCATCGAGATCAATCTGCTGCCCTGGCGGGAGGAGATCCGCGCCCGCAACAGCAAGCGCTTTTTCGTGGCGCTGGGGCTGATGGCGGTGCTGGGGCTGGGCGGCGGCTATGGCATGACCTGGTACTACGACCAGCAGTTCGAGGTCCAGCAGCAGCGCAATGCCCATATCCAGGCCCAGAGCCGGGAGCTCGACACCGCCATCCGCGAGATCAGCGAGCTGGAGGCGATCCGGGAACGCATGCTGGAGCAGGTCCAGGTGTTCACCGACCTGCAGATGGGTCGTACCCAGACCGTCCATGTGTTCAGCGACCTCACCACCAGCCTGGTCGACGGGGTGCACTATACCCGGCTGGCCCGCCAGCAGGATGAACTGAGCCTGGCAGGGCTGGCCGAGAGCAACCGCCAGGTTTCCGATCAGCTGCGTGCCCTGGCTGCCGCCGACACCTTCTCGGTGCCCGTGCTTTCCGAGGTCGAGGCCGAGGGGGAGGGCGAGAACCGCCGCTTCAGCCTGAGCATGAACCAGCACATGCCGGCCGTGGAAGGCGAGTCGGGTGAGAATGCACAGGAGGTGCCATGAGTCTCAAGGGTGAGCTGCGCCGGCTGCGCGAGCTGGACTGGCGGGAGCTGGACATCAAGGAGGCCGGTGTCTGGCCCTGGTCGCTGCAACTGATCTGTTGCCTGCTGGTGCTGGGGCTGACCTTTGCCGGCATGCACTGGTACCTGGCCGCCCCGGCCAGGGAGGAGCTGGAGAGGGTGGAGGCCGAGGAGAGCCGCCTGCTGCGCGACTATCGCAGCAAGGCGGCCCAGGCCGCCAACCTGCCACTGATGCGCGAACAGATGGAGGTGCTCGAGGCGCGGATGGGAGCGCTTCGCGAGATGCTGCCCAGCGGAACCGAGATTCCCTCGCTGATCGACAACATCAGCGAGACGGCTATCGACAACCAGCTCACCATCGACTTCATTCGCCTGCGCAGCCCGGTGGCGCAGGAGTACTACACCGAGCAGCCCTTCGACATCCAGGTCCAGGGCGACTACCACCAGGTCGCGGCCTTCCTGGCAGGCGTCGCCGGGTTGCCCCGCATCGTCACCCAGCACGACTTCACCCTGGCGCCCATCGAGGGCGGCAGCGGCCAGCGGCTGCGCCTGTCGATGCTGGCGCGAACCTACAGCTACCGGCCGAACGATGAGGAGGAGGCGCCATGAGGATGATGCGCGTGTCGTTCGTGCCGCTGGGCGCGGTGCTGCTGTGGCTGGCCGGCTGTGCCGATCCCCAGCTGGGCAGCCTCGATCGCGATCTCTCGGCCATTCGCAACGATCCGGGACAGGTGCCGCGGGTGGAGCTGCCCGAGATACCCGAGTACGAGCCGGTGCCCTACGACGAGGCCGACCGGCGCAGCCCCTTCATCGCCCAGCTGCCGGAAGCGGAGCAGCCGCCCCGGGGGTCCGAGGAGCTGGCGCCGGATCTGGAGCGCCCCCGGGAGGCGCTGGAGGCCTACGGGCTCGGCGAGCTCGACCTGGTGGGAACCCTGCAGGTGGGTGGCCAGCCCTCGGCCCTGGTGAGGGCGCCTGACGGCCAGGTGCATCGCCTGCGGGTCGGCAACCACCTGGGCAGCGATTTCGGGCGCATCGTCAGCATCACGGAAGCCTCGGTCCAGCTGGTCGAGGTGGTGCCGACGGGGCGTGGTGGCTGGATCGAGCGCAGCACACGGCTGACGCTGGATGACTGACAGCACTTGCAGACTGACAATACGGGTGTCGTCGCGCCGCGCAGGGACGGGCGACACTTCAGCGGGGGGAAGGGAACCATGAGACAGATGATGCGCGGACTCGCGACACTGCTGCTGCTGACGGCCTCCTCGGCCGCCCTGGCGGCCTCCACACTGGATGAGCTCGACTTCCGGCAGGGCAGCAGCGGCGAGCTGGAAGTGGACATGGGGTTCAGCGGGCCGGTGCCCGAGGTGCGCGGCTACCGGCTCGACGACCCGGCCCGCCTGACCATCGACCTGATGGACACATCGAGCCGGCTCGGCCAGCGGCGCTACGACCTCGGCATCGCAGGGGTCGAGCAGGTCACCGCCCTGGAGGCGGGCTCCCGTACCCGCCTGGTGTTCGACCTGCAGGGCCCGCTGCCCTACAACACCACCCAGCAGGGTGACCGGCTGCGGCTCTCCATCGGCGGCGGTGGCGAGCCGCAGCCGGCCCGGACGGCCGAGGCCGCGCCGAGCAGCGAGCCTTCCCCGGCGCCGGCCAGGGTCGGTGGGCCCGCCATCGCGGACATCGACTTCCGCCGCGGCGACGGCGGTGCCGGTCGGCTGATCGTCACCTTCGACCGGGCCGGCGTCGACGCCCGCGTCCGGGAGGCCGGGCGTCATCGCATCACCGCCGAGCTGCGCGATGTCGCGCTTCCCGACTCCCTCAACCAGGTCTATGACGTCAGCGACTTCGGCACCCCGTTGCAGCGCATCACGCCGAGGCCAGGCCGGGACGGCGTGACCCTGGACATCGAGGGCAGCGGCGACTTCGCCATGCTCTCCACCCAGAGCGGCCGGCAGTTGACCATCGAGGCCCAGCCGGTGACACGGGAGGAGCGCGAACAGCGCGTCCGGGACCAGTTCGACTACACCGGGGAGCGAATCACCCTCAACTTCCAGGACATCGAGGTGCGCTCGGTGCTGGCGATCATCGCCGACTTCACCGGGCTGAACCTGGTGGCCAGCGACAGCGTCACCGGCCGCGTGACCCTCAACCTCCAGGAGGTGCCCTGGGACCAGGCGCTCGACCTGGTGCTCAAGAGTCACGGCCTGGCCAGCCGCCAGGAGGGCAACGTCATCGTGGTGGCACCCGCCAGCGAACTGGCCGACATCGAGCGCCAGGAGATCGAGGCGCGCAGCCAGATGGAGACCCTGGCGCCGCTGCAGTCGGAATACGTGCAGGTGAAGTATGCCAAGGCGGACGACCTGGCCCGGCTGCTGCGCGGAGGGGAGGGGTTCGGCCTGCTCTCGGAGCGCGGTCGCGTGGCCGTGGACCAGCGCACCAACACCCTGCTGATCCAGGACACCGCTGACCAGATCGACGAGATCCTGCGCACCCTCGATCGGCTCGATGTGGCGGTGCGCCAGGTGCAGATCGAGGCGCGCATCGTCATCGCCCGCGACGGCGTCACCCAGGAGCTGGGGGTCAACTGGGGCGTCTCGCGGGACGGGAATCGATTCCGCATGGGCGGGGCCGCCACCGGCGAGAACCCCCAGCAGATCTGGTTCGATCCCGTCGAGGACGAGCTCGTCCGGCGTGAGCGGGGCGGCCTGGCGGTGGACCTCGGTGGCGATGGTCGTGACCCGCTCACCTCCCTGGCCTTCGGCTACCTGTCCGGTGATATCCTGCTCGACCTCGAGCTGCGCGCCCTCGAGAGCGAGAGCAAGAGCCAGACGATCTCCCAGCCGCGGGTGATCACCGCCAACCAGCGCACCGCGGTGATCAAGCAGGGGCAGGAGATTCCCTATCAGGAGGCCACCTCCAGTGGGGCGACCAACGTGCAGTTCAAGGAGGCGGTGCTGTCGCTGGAGGTGACGCCGCAGATCACCCCCGACAACCGCATCATCATGGACCTGGTGATCAACAACGACACCATCGCCGACCAGGTGTTCGGCGGGGTGCCGGCCATCGACACCAACCAGATCGAGACCCAGGTGCTGGTGGACAACGGCGAGACCGTCGTCCTGGGTGGTATACTCACGACCGAGGAGTTGTCCCGACTGGCCAAGACCCCGTTCTTCGGCGACCTTCCGGTACTGGGGCGGCTTTTCCGATACAATGAGAGCAGTAACCAGAAAGTGGAGCTGTTGGTCTTCATCACTCCCAGAATCCTGGAGGACGGCCTGGCCATTCGCTGATGCAGGACTTACCCAACCTGATACTGATCGGCCCCATGGGGGCCGGCAAGAGCACCATCGGCCGCCTGCTGGCGGCCGAACTGTCACGCGAGTTCCTCGACAGTGACCACGAGATCCAGGCGCGTTGCGGCGCCGACATCCCCTGGATCTTCGACGTCGAGGGCGAGGCGGGCTTTCGCGATCGCGAGTCCCAGATGATCGACGAGCTGACCCGCCTCGAGAATGTGGTCATCGCCACCGGGGGCGGTGCCGTGCTGCGCGAGGAGAACCGCCGCGCCCTGCGCGAGCGCGGCACCGTCATCTACCTGTTCACCACCGTCGAGCAGCAACTCAGGCGCACCGCCAAGGATCGCAACCGGCCGCTGCTCCAGCGCCCCGATCGCGAGGCCGTGCTGCGCGAGATGTTCGCCCTTCGCGACCCGCTCTACCGCGCCACCGCCGATATCATCGTGCGTACCGATCGCCGCGGCCCGCGGGCCGTGGTCAACGAGATCGTGCGGCGCGTGACGCGCCTGGTCGATCCCCTGCAATGCAAGGCCTGATCCCATGAGCGACTCCCGGAACGCCCCGCACACCCTCCGGGTGGCGCTGGGCGATCGCAGCTACCCCATCCACATCGGTCCCGGCCTGCTGGGCGATCCCCGCTGGCTCTCGCCCTACCTGGCCGGGCGCCAGGTGATGATCATCACCAACGAGACCATCGCCCCGCTCTATCTCGAGCGCTGCCGCCAGGGCCTCCCCGAGGGGCTCGAGGTGCGTGAACTGGTGCTTCCGGACGGCGAGGCCACCAAGAGCCTGGCCAGCGTCGAGCGGATCTGGGACGCCCTGCTCGAGGCCGGCTTCAACCGTCGCTGCACCCTCGTCGCGCTGGGGGGCGGGGTGATCGGCGACATGGTCGGCTTCGCGGCGGCCTGCTACCAGCGCGGCGTGGCCTTCATCCAGGTGCCCACGACGCTGCTGGCCCAGGTGGACTCCTCGGTGGGCGGCAAGACGGGGGTCAATCACCCCCGCGGCAAGAACATGATCGGTGCCTTCTGGCAACCCAGGGCGGTGCTGATCGACACCGACACCCTGGCGACCCTGCCGCCGCGGGAGCTCTCCGCGGGACTCGCCGAGGTGATCAAGTACGGCCTGATCCGCGATGCCGAGTTCCTGGCCTGGCTGGAAGGCGAGATGCCCTCCCTGCGGGCCCTGGACGCCCCGGCCCTGACGCGGGCCATCGAACGCAGCTGCGAGATCAAGGCCGAGGTCGTCGCCGAGGACGAGACCGAGCAGGGGGTGCGGGCGCTGCTCAACCTGGGTCACACCTTCGGGCACGCCATCGAGGCCCACCAGGGCTACGGCAAGTGGCTGCACGGCGAGGCAGTGGGCGCCGGGATGCTGATGGCCGCCGAGCTCTCGCAGCGACTGGGCTGGCTGAGTGCCGGGCAGGTGGCGCGCACCCGGTCGATCATCGAGGCCGCGGCGCTGCCGCTGTCCGCTCCGGCCGACATGTCGGGGGAGGATTTCCTGGTCCGCATGCGCCTGGACAAGAAGAACATCGACAGCCGCCTGCGCCTGATCCTGCTGCGTGCGCTGGGGGATGCCCGCGTGCACGACGAGACCCCGCCCGAGACGCTGGCTGCGCTGCTCGAGGAGTTCCCCCGCCGCTGACGCTCGCCCGCTGCCATCGACACTGCCGACGCCCGCCTCGTGCGGGCGTCGGCGTATCCGGGTGCCGTCGACCGGCCGGCAGGCTCGGTAATTCGCTAATCCGCATGCGTTATGCCGTATCGGCATGGAAAAAATCGGCCAGATTAGACCAAAGTCTATATCCTTGTGGCATGCGTTAAAAAATCGTTGTAGGGCTTTGCAAGTCGTTGACTTGCCGGGTTTTTTTGCCGTGACTGTTCTGCAAGTCACGGATTTTTCGTTGTTTTTCCAGCGCGATCCGGGGCGGGGTCATTGCGTGTTGGCCGTTGGGCTGGCTATTCTTGTGGCCCTTTTTGCCGCACGGCTGATGCGAGCGATGTCGGGGAAGCAAAAAAGAAAAACCGTCTAAAATACCATGCATCAGCTGTAAAAGAAATACCTTTACCCGAGGCACGCCCATGAACAGAGGTCTTCACCAGCCCGGCGAGTTCCGTGACAACTGCGGGTTCGGCCTGATCGCCCATATGGAGGGACAGGCCAGTCACGACCTGCTCAAGACCGCCATCGAATCCCTGACCTGCATGACCCATCGTGGCGGCATCGCCGCCGACGGCAAGACCGGCGACGGCTGTGGCCTGCTGCTGAAGATGCCCGACGCCTTCATGCGCGAAGTCGCACAGGAATCGCTCAAGGTCGAGCTGGGCGAGCGCTATGCCGTGGGCGCCATCTTCCTGCCCGACGACGATGCTCGCGAGGCCCGCGGGCGCGAGGCCCTGCAGGCCGAGCTCGAGGCGCGTGGCCTCAAGGTGCTGGGCTGGCGCGATGTGCCGGTGGACCCGAGCATCTGCGGCCCCATGGCGCTGGACTGCCTGCCGCGCATCCGCCAGGTGTTCGTCGAGCCGGCCGAAGGGGAGGGCGAACGGTTCGATGTCGACCTGTTCATGGCCCGTCGCCGTGCCGAGCAGGCGCTGCGCGACGACGCGGACTTCTATGTCTGTTCGCTGTCGCCGGAAGTGCTCTCCTACAAGGGGCTGGTGATGCCGGTGGACCTGCCGGCCTTCTACCGGGACCTGGGGGACGAGCGGCTGGAGACCGCCATCTGCGTCTTCCATCAGCGCTTCTCCACCAATACCGAGCCCCGCTGGCCGCTGGCCCAGCCGTTCCGCCTGCTGGCCCACAACGGTGAGATCAACACCATCGAGGCCAACCGTGGCTGGGCGAACTCGCGCAAGGAGAACTTCATCAGCGAGCGCCTTCCCGAGATCGTCGAGCTCGACGAGATCGTCAACACCACGGGCTCCGACTCCTCGAGCATGGACAACATGCTGGAAGTGCTGCTGACCGGTGGCATGGAACTTCACCGTGCGGTGCGCATGATGGTGCCGCCGGCCTGGCAGAACGTGGAGTTGATGGATGGCGAGCTGCGCGCCTTCTACGAGTACAACTCCATGCACATGGAGCCCTGGGACGGCCCGGCCGGCGTGGTCATGACCGACGGCCGCCAGGCCGTCTGCATGCTCGACCGCAACGGCCTGCGTCCCGCCCGCTGGGTGGTCACCCGCAACGGCTACATCACGCTGGCCTCCGAGATCGGTACCTACGACTACAAGCCCGAGGACGTGGTGGCCAAGGGCCGCGTCGGCCCGGGGCAGATCCTGGCCGTGGATACCGAGACCGGCGAGGTGCTGCATACCAGCGATGTCGACGAGCGGTTGAAGGCGGCCTATCCCTACAAGCGCTGGCTCAAGCAGGAGGCCAACTACCTGGAATCGGCGCTCACCGAGCTGGCCAGCTTCCAGAACATGGACGTCGACACGCTGAACGTGCAGCAGAAGATGTTCCAGGTCAGCTTCGAGGAGCGCGACCAGCTGCTGCGCCCGCTGGCGGAGAGCGGCCAGGAAGCGGTCGGCTCCATGGGTGACGATACCCCCATGGCCGTGCTCTCCGGCAAGCAGCGCCTGCTGACCGACTACTTCCGCCAGAAGTTCGCCCAGGTCACCAACCCGGCCATCGACCCGCTGCGCGAGGCGATCGTGATGTCGCTGGAGACCTGCATCGGCGCCGAGCGCAACGTCTTCAAGGCGACCCCCGAACACGCCCACCGCATCATCCTGACCACACCGGTGCTCTCGCCGCGCAAGTTCACCGCGCTGGTGGAGCAGGAGGAACCGGCCTTCGCTCCCCACCGGCTGCGCATGGCCTATGACCCCGAGAGCCTTGGGCTGCAGGCGGCCATCCGCGAGCTCTGCCGCCAGGCCGAGGAGGCCGTGAAGGCGGGCAAGGTGGTGCTGGTGCTGTCGGACGCCGACCTCGAGAAGGGCGAGCTGCCGATCCACGCGGCCATGGCCGTGGGGGCCGTGCACCACCACCTGGGTCGCCTGGCCCTTCGCCCGCGCGCCAATATCGTGGTGGAGACCGGCTATGCCCGCGACGCCCACCAGATGGCGGTGCTGTTCGGCGTCGGGGCCACCGCGGTCTTCCCGTGGCTGGCCTATCAGGTGATGGCCGACATGCACCGCACCGGCGAGCTGGTCGGCAACCCGGCCGACGCACGCGAGAACTACCGCAAGGGCCTGCAGAAGGGGCTGTTCAAGATCCTCTCCAAGATGGGCATCTCGACGCTGGCCTCCTACCGCGGCTCCCAGCTGTTCGAGGCGGTGGGCCTGGCCGACGAGGTGATGGAGCTGTGCTTCACCGGCATGGCCTCGCGTATCCAGGGCACCGGCTTCGCCGAGCTGCAGCTGCAGCAGGAGTGGCTGGCCCGCGACGCCTGGACCCCGCGCAAGGGCATCTCCCAGGGCGGCCTCGTCAAGTACGTGCACGGCCACGAGTACCACGCCTACAACCCCGACGTGGTGAAGGCGCTGCAGGAGGCCGTGCAGGAGGGCGACTACGCCAAGTGGAAGACGTTCGCCGCGCTGGTCAACGAGCGTTCGCCGGCCACCATCCGTGACCTGCTCCAGTTGAAGCCGGCCGCCGAGCCGCTGCCGCTCGAGGAGGTCGAGGCGGTCGAGGACCTGATCCCGCGCTTCGACAGCGCCGGCATGTCGCTGGGGGCGCTGTCGCCCGAGGCCCACGAGGCCCTGGCCCAGGCCATGAACGAGGCGGGGGGGCGCTCCAACTCCGGCGAGGGCGGCGAGGATCCGGCCCGCTACGGCACCGTGCGCTCCTCCAAGATCAAGCAGATCGCCTCCGGGCGCTTCGGCGTGACCCCGGCCTACCTGGTCAACGCCGAGGTGCTGCAGATCAAGGTGGCCCAGGGCGCCAAGCCCGGCGAGGGCGGCCAGCTGCCCGGTGGCAAGGTCAACGAACTGATCGCCCGGCTGCGCTACTCGGTGCCCGGCGTGACCCTGATCTCGCCGCCGCCGCACCACGACATCTACTCCATCGAGGACCTGGCGCAGCTGATCTTCGACCTCAAGCAGGTCAATCCGGACGCCCAGGTCTCGGTCAAGCTGGTCTCGGAGCCCGGCATCGGCACCATCGCCACCGGCGTGGCCAAGGCCTATGCCGACCTGATCACCGTGTCCGGCTACGACGGCGGCACCGCGGCGAGCCCGCTGACCTCGATCAAGCACGCCGGCTCGCCCTGGGAGCTGGGCCTGCCCGAGGTGCACCAGGCGCTGCGCATCAACGGCCTGCGCGACAAGATCCGCCTGCAGACCGACGGCGGCCTGAAGACCGGCCTCGACGTGGTCAAGGCGGCGATCCTCGGCGCCGAGAGCTTCGGCTTCGGCACCGCGCCGATGGTGGCGCTGGGCTGCAAGTACCTGCGCATCTGCCACCTCAACAACTGCGCCACCGGGGTGGCCACCCAGGACGACTACCTGCGCGGCGAGCACTTCCGCGGCACCGTGGACATGGTCAAGCACTACTTCCGCTTCATCGCCGAGGAGGTGCGCGAGCTGATGGCCATGCTGGGCGTGCGCCGGCTCACCGACCTGATCGGCCGCACCGACCTGCTCGAGGTGCTCGAGGGCGTGACCGCCTCCCAGCGGCGGCTCGACCTGACCCCGCTGCTCGGCAACGACTTCGTGCCGGCGGATGCGCCGCAGTTCTGCCGGGTCAGCCGCAACGTGCCCCATGACCCGGGGGCCAAGAATCAGGAGGTGCTGGAAGCGCTCAAGGACGCCATCGAGGCGAAGTCCGGCGGTGAGTTCGCGTTCACCATCACCAACTGCGACCGCTCCGTCGCGGCGCTGGCCTCCGGCGCCATCGCCAAGCGCTACGGCGAGCAGGGGCTCGAGGATGCACCGATCACCGCGCGCTTCAAGGGCGTGGCCGGGCAGAGCTTCGGCGTCTGGAACGCCCGCGGCCTGCACCTCTACCTGGAGGGCGACGCCAACGACTACGTCGGCAAGGGGATGAACGGCGGCAAGGTGGTGATCGTGCCGCCGGCGGGCAGCTCCTTCGAGAGCCACAGGACGGCGATCATCGGCAACACCTGCCTGTACGGCGCCACCGGCGGCAAGCTGTTCGCCGCCGGCACCGCGGGCGAGCGCTTCGGGGTGCGCAACTCCGGCGTCCATGCGGTGATCGAGGGCGCCGGTGACCACTGCTGCGAGTACATGACCGGCGGCCTGATCTGCGTGCTCGGCGAGACCGGGGTGAACTTCGGTGCCGGCATGACCGGTGGCTTCGCCTATGTGCTCGACGAGGATCGCACCTTCGTCGACAAGTACAACCATGAACTGGTGGAGATCCACCGGGTGAATACCGAGGCCATGGAGGCCTACCGGCGTCACCTGCGGGAGGTCATCGAGGAGTTCGTCGCCGAGACCGGCTCTGCCCGGGGCGCGGCGATCCTCGAGGACTTCAGCGACTTCATTCGCCACTTCTGGCTGGTGAAGCCCAAGGCAGCGAGCCTCAACGGCCTGCTTGCCCAGTCCCGGCGTCAGCCGGAATGAATGAGTCGTTGGCGTTCCGAGTCAGCCCGCAGAGAGGAGCAGAGACCATGGCAAACCGTCTGAGCAACGATTTCCAGTTTATCGACGTGGGTCGCCAGGACCCGAAGAAGAAGGAGGTGCGCACCCGCTCGCGGGAGTTCGCCGAGATCTACGAGCCCTACAAGCCCCAGGAGGCGGCCAGCCAGGCGCACCGCTGCCTGCATTGCGGCAACCCCTATTGCGAGTGGAAGTGCCCGGTCCACAACTACATTCCCAACTGGCTGCAGCTGGTGGCCGAGGGCAACATCCTCGAGGCGGCCGAGCTGTCGCACAAGACCAATACGCTGCCCGAGGTGTGCGGCCGGGTCTGTCCCCAGGACCGCCTGTGCGAGGGGGACTGTACCCTCAACGATGGCTTCGGCGCGGTGACCATCGGCTCGGTGGAGAAGTACATCACCGACACCGCCTTCGCCATGGGCTGGCGCCCGGACATGTCCAAGGTGATCTGGACCGATCGCAAGGTGGCGGTGATCGGGGCTGGCCCGGCGGGCCTGGGCTGCGCGGACATCCTGGTGCGCAACGGCGTCAAGCCGGTGGTGTACGACCGCTATCCGGAAATTGGAGGGCTGCTGACCTTCGGCATCCCCGAGTTCAAGCTCGAGAAGAACGTCATGGAGCGCCGCCGGGCGGTGTTCGAGGAGATGGGCATCGAGTTCCGCCTCGGCGTCGAGATCGGCAGGGACATCCCGTTCGACACCCTGCTGGAGGAGTACGACGCGGTCTTCCTCGGCATGGGCACCTACAAGTACATGGAAGGCGGTTTTCCCGGCGAGGACCTCCCCGGGGTGCACAAGGCCCTCGACTTCCTGATCGCCAACGTCAATCACTGCCTGGGCTTCGAGAAGGACCCGCGTGACTACATCTCCTTCAAGGGCCAGCGGGTGGTGGTGCTGGGTGGCGGTGATACTGCCATGGACTGCAACCGCACCTCGATTCGCCAGGGCGCGGCCAGCGTGACCTGTGCCTATCGCCGCGACGAGGAGAACATGCCGGGCTCGCGGCGCGAGGTGGCCAACGCCCGCGAGGAGGGCGTGGAGTTCCTGTTCAACCGCCAGCCGGTGGCCGTGGTCGGCGAGGGCAAGGTCGAGGGCGTCAAGGTGGTGCGTACCCGCCTGGGCGAGCCCGACGAGAACGGCCGCCAGCGGCCCGAGGTGGTGCCGGGCTCCGAGGAGATCGTACCCGCCGATGCCGTGGTCATCGCCTTCGGCTTCCAGCCGAGCCCCGCGCCCTGGTTCGAGACCGTGGGCATCGAGCTCGACGAACGCGGCCGGGTCAAGGCGCCGGAAGAGGGCGCCCACGCCTTCCAGACCACCAACGAGAAGATCTTCGCCGGTGGCGACATGGTGCGCGGCTCCGACCTGGTGGTCACCGCCATCTACGAGGGCCGCCAGGCCGGCGAGGGCATCCTCGACTATCTGGGCGTATAAGCCACGGGCAGCAGGCTTCGGGCCGCGAGTCGTAATGCTACTGACTGGGGCTTGAATCCGCGGCTTTCCCGGCGACAGGTCTACGAGGGGGCGCTGTGAACCCCTCCCTGGGCGCTACCGACGCCATCCCTGGCGTAGGACCCCCTCTGCGACCTGCCCCCGGCGCCGCTAGCCTCGTCAGCACCGATTGCCGGGTACCTGCAAGCGAAGGTTTCATACTGCTTGGCGCTTGGCGCTGAAATTGAGCCATTGGTCGTATTCTGCTAGTCTGTCGTCCCATCCTGGCGCGGCTTCCTGCCGAGCCTCATGATCACGTTTCGACAGGTTCTCCATGACACGATATATCTTCGTGACCGGTGGCGTTGTGTCCTCACTCGGCAAGGGCATCGCGTCGGCCTCGCTGGCGGCGATTCTCGAGGCGCGCGGCCTCAAGGTCACCATGCTCAAGCTCGACCCGTACATCAACGTGGACCCGGGCACCATGAGCCCCTTCCAGCATGGCGAGGTGTTCGTCACCGAGGATGGCGCCGAGACCGACCTCGACCTGGGCCACTACGAGCGCTTCATCCGCACCAAGATGACCCAGGGCAACAACTTCACCACCGGGCGTGTCTACGAGCATGTGCTGCGTCGCGAGCGCCGCGGCGACTACCTGGGCGGTACCGTGCAGGTGATCCCGCACATCACCGACGAGATCAAGCGCCGCGTCTATGCCGGCGGCGAGGGCTTCGACGTGGCGCTGGTGGAGATCGGCGGCACCGTGGGTGATATCGAGTCACTGCCCTTCCTGGAGTCGATCCGTCAGATCCGCAGTGAGCTGGGGGCGAGTCGGGCGATCTTCATGCACCTCACCCTGGTGCCCTATATCAAGACGGCCGGTGAGACCAAGACCAAGCCGACCCAGCACAGCGTCAAGGAGCTGCGCTCCATCGGCATCCAGCCGGACATCCTGATCTGTCGCAGCGAGGTGGAGCTCGAGGAGGGCGAGCGGCGCAAGATCGCGCTCTTCACCAACGTGGAAGAGCGCGCGGTCATCCCGCTGCAGGATGCCGACACCATCTATCGCATCCCGCTGATGCTCCACGAGCACGGCCTCGACGAGATCGTCTGCGACAAGCTGCGCCTCGAGGCGGACGAGGCCGACCTCGCCGAGTGGGTCAAGGTGCTCGATGCCAAGCTCAACCCGCTGAAGTCGATCAATATCGCCATGGTCGGCAAGTACATGGAACTGCTCGACGCCTACAAGTCGCTCAACGAGGCGCTGATCCACGCCGGCATCCAGACCCGGGTCAAGGTCAACGTCGACTACATCGACTCCGAGGACATCGAGCGCCACGGCCCGGAACGGCTGGCGGGCAAGGACGCCATCCTGGTCCCCGGCGGCTTCGGCGAGCGCGGCGTGGAGGGCAAGATCGCCGCCGCCCGCTACGCCCGCGAGAGCGGCATCCCCTACCTCGGCATCTGCCTCGGCATGCAGGTGGCGGTGATCGAGTTCGCCCGGAACAAGGCCGGCTGGGAGGACGCCAACTCCACCGAGTTCACCCACGACACCCAGCACCCGGTGGTGGGCCTGATCACCGAGTGGATCACCCCCGAGGGCAAGATCGAGCTGCGTGACGCGGCCTCCGACCTGGGTGGCACCATGCGCCTGGGCGGCCAGATCTGCCACCTGGCGGCCGGCAGCAAGGCCCGCGAGGCCTACGGCAGCGACGAGATCGTCGAGCGCCATCGCCACCGTTTCGAGGTCAACAACCAGTTCGTCGAGGCGCTGGAGAAGGCCGGGCTGGTGGTCTCCGGCAGGAGCGTCGACAATTCCCTGGTGGAGATGGTCGAGCTGCCGGATCATCCCTGGTTCGTGGCCTGCCAGTTCCACCCGGAGTTCACCTCCACGCCGCGTGATGGTCACCCGTTGTTCACCGGCTTCGTCAACGCGGCGCTGGAGCACAAAGCGATGCGCACCCGCGCCCAGTCTTCGCACCAGGAGTGAGGCAAGCCATGTCAGAACCCGAACGTCATGTCGACATTGCCGGCCTGAAGGCCGGCAATTCGTTGCCGCTGATGCTGCTGGGCGGCATGAACGTGCTGGAGTCCCGGGAGCTGGCGCTCCAGGTCGCCGAGGCCTACGTCGAGGTCACGGGCAGGCTCGGGATGCCCTATGTGTTCAAGGCGAGCTTCGACAAGGCCAACCGCAGCTCGATCCACTCCTTCCGCGGTCCGGGCCTGGAGAAGGGGCTGGAGATACTGGCCGAGGTGAAGGCGCGCTTCGGGGTGCCGATCATCACCGATGTCCACGAGCCCTGGCAGGCCGCCCCGGTGGCCGAGGTGGCCGACGTGATCCAGCTGCCGGCCTTCCTGGCACGCCAGACCGACCTGGTGGTGGCCATGGCCCGGACCGGCGCGGTGATCAACATCAAGAAGCCGCAGTTCCTGGCCCCCCACGAGATGCGCCATATCATCCGCAAGTGCGAGGAGGCCGGCAACGACCGCCTGATCCTCTGCGAGCGGGGCTCCAGCTTCGGCTACAACAACCTGGTGGTGGACATGCTCGGCTTCGGCGAGATGAAGCAGACCGGCTGCCCACTGTTCTTCGACGTGACCCACTCGCTGCAGCGCCCGGGCGGGCGCTCCGACAGCGCCGACGGCCGCCGGGCGCAGGTGGCCGAGCTGGCCCGTGCCGGGGTCGCGGTGGGCCTCGCCGGGCTCTTCCTCGAGGCCCATCCGGACCCGGATGCGGCCCTGTGCGACGGCCCCTGCGCGCTGCCGCTGGACCGGCTCGAGCCCTTCCTGGCCCAGCTCAAGGCCCTCGATGAGCTGGTGAAGGGCTTTACGCCGCTCGAGATCCCGTAACGACTCCACAGCTGACAGGACAAAAGGAAACCTCGTATGACCAAGATCGTCGACATTCGCGCCCTCGAGGTGCTCGACTCCCGCGGCAACCCGACCGTGCAGGCCGAGGTGCGCCTCGAGAGCGGCGCCGTGGGCGTGGCCTGTGCCCCCAGCGGGGCCTCCACCGGCTCGCGCGAGGCCCTGGAGCTGCGCGATGGCGACAAGAGTCGCTATCTCGGCAAGGGCGTGCTGAAGGCCGTCGAGGCGGTCAATGGCGAGATCCGCGAGCGCCTGGTGGGCATGGATGCTCGTGATCAGCGTGGCCTCGATGACGCCATGCTGGCGCTCGACGGCACCGACAACAAGGCCAAGCTGGGGGCCAACGCCATCCTGGCGGTGTCGCTGGCCGCCGCCAAGGCCGCGGCCAATGCCAAGGGCATGCCGCTCTATGCGCATGTCGCCGAGCTCTACGGCCAGCCGGGCCAGTACAGCATGCCGGTGCCGATGATGAACATCCTCAACGGCGGCGAGCATGCCGACAACAACGTCGATATCCAGGAGTTCATGATCCAGCCGGTGGGCGCCCCGAACTTCCGCGAAGGCCTGCGCATGGGCGCCGAGATCTTCCATGCCCTGAAGAAGGTGCTCGGCGCCCGGGGCCTGGCCACCGCGGTGGGCGACGAGGGCGGTTTCGCCCCCAACCTGGCCTCCAACGCCGAGGCCCTGGCGGTGATCAAGCAGGCCGTGGCCGATGCCGGCTACGAGCTCGACCGCGACATCACCCTGGCCCTGGATTGTGCCTCCTCCGAGTTCTACCGGGACGGTCAGTACGACCTCTCCGGGGAGGGGCAGTCCTTCGATGCGGCAGGCTTCGTCGACTACCTGGCCGGCCTGTGCGACGACTACCCCATCGTCTCCATCGAGGACGGCATGGACGAGTCCGACTGGGACGGCTGGAAGGCGCTGACCGAGAAGCTCGGCGACAAGGTGCAGCTGGTGGGCGACGACCTCTTCGTCACCAATACCCGGATCCTCAAGCGCGGCATCGACGAGCAGATCGGCAACTCGATCCTGATCAAGTTCAACCAGATCGGTTCGCTCTCCGAGACCCTCGATGCCATCCGCATGGCCCAGGACGCCGGCTTCACCGCGGTGATCTCGCATCGCTCCGGCGAGACCGAGGACACCACCATCGCCGACCTGGCCGTGGGCACCTGTGCCGGCCAGATCAAGACCGGCTCGCTGTGCCGCAGCGATCGCGTTGCCAAGTACAATCGCCTGCTGGTGATCGAGCAGGAGCTGGGCGACCGCGTGAGCTACCCGGGCCGCGCCGCGATCAAGGGCCAGTAAGCGAACGCTGTTGCCTTTTGCGCGATTTTTTGTAGGAAATCGCCTACAAAAAGGCGAAGAGATTCGCTAGAGACGGATTGGGAAGACCGACATCCTTGGGTGTCGGTCTTTTTTATACCATTGATTTTGAAAGATTAAATTCTATCCCTCCATCGGCCGCTCAAGGGGGCTCACCTTCGGAGCATGGCGGGGGGAGGGTTGTGCTGCAGCGCAGGGCTGCCACAATGGACCACGGGACAAGGGAGAACGGCAAGGGTCTCCCGGCAGGATGCAACGGGATGCAAGACGTGGTGCGCCTGGTGCGACAGGAAGCCGCTTCCGGGCAGGGAAGGCACCACAGGAGTCGAGCGGAGGGAACCGCTCAAGGATTGGCTGGGAGCGGGCGGCCTGCGGGCCGCCTTTTTGCCTGGTGTTCTCCTTCTTCGCTCAGGGCAGAAACGACACCGCCGAATGTCTCGCGACATTCGGCGGTGTCGTTTCTGCTTCCCGGTGCCGGGGTCAGCGCTCGAGGTGCTCGAGCTTGCCCGGCTTGCCGTCCCACTCCTCGGCGTCGGGCAGCGGGTCCTTCTTCTCGCTGATGTTCGGCCAGACGTCGGCCAGTTCGGCGTTGATCTCGATGAACGGCTCCTGGCCCTCGGGCAACTCGTCCTCGGAGAAGATCGCCTCGGCGGGGCATTCCGGCTCGCAAAGGGCGCAGTCGATGCACTCGTCGGGGTGGATGACCAGGAAGTTGGGGCCCTCGTAGAAGCAGTCCACCGGGCAGACCTCGACACAGTCGGTGTACTTGCACTTGATGCAGTTCTCGGTGACGACGAACGTCATGCCACTCTCCCTTCCTCGGGCCGGCGTCGCTCGGCCACTGTGGATAGTTGATGAAACAGTTATAAAAGCCGAGTTTCTTATGCTAAGGCGGCGGTGAATCTGACCATTCTAGTCGCGGCCCAATAGCCTCGCAAGACGAAGGGTTGCAAGTTCAGGGCTATGTCAGGGGTCAGCATCGCTCAAGGCTGTTTCGGCGACAGGCCTGTTCGGGGGCGCTATGAATACTTCCTGTACGCTACCTCGGCCCTGCATCGCTCTCGCGTCCCGCTTCGCTTGCAGGTCCGGTGCTGGCCATCCTTGGCCAGCCCGTTCGGAGCGGTGCTTCTCACCCCTGGTCCTCGGACCCCCTCTCTGACCTGTCCCCGGCGCCTTTCGCTGACACGGCTCGGCAACTCCGGTAGACCTGACTGCACATTACAACGACTCCCGCCAGCGGTAGAGCAGCTCCAGGGCCTGGCGCGGCGTCAGCTCATCCAGGGCCAGGCCGCCGAGCTCTTCCACCAGCGGGTGGGGCGCGCTGGCGAAGAGGTCGGTCTGCTGCGGTACATCGCCGCCCCCCGTCGCCGTGGTGAACTGGCGGCTGCCCTGGTCGATCTCCTGCTGCTCGAGCAGGGCGAGCTTCTCCCGGGCGCGGGCGATCACTCCCTGGGGTACCCCGGCCAGCTGGGCCACCTGCAGGCCGTAGCTCTGGCTGGCGGGGCCTTCCTCGACCCGGTGCATGAAGACGATGCCATCCCTGTGCTCCGCCGCCGTCAGGTGCACGTTGGCCACGCTGTCGGCCTGCTCGGCCAGGGCCGTCATCTCGAAGTAGTGGGTGGCGAACAGCGTGAAGGCCCTCGAGCGGGTCAGGTGCTCGGCGCTGGCCCAGGCCAGCGACAGGCCGTCGAAGGTGCTGGTGCCGCGGCCGATCTCGTCCATCAGTACCAGGCTGTGGTCGGTGGCGTTGTGCAGGATGCTGGCGGTCTCGGACATCTCCACCATGAAGGTGGAACGCCCGCCGGCCAGGTCGTCGGAGGAGCCGATGCGGGTGAAGATGCGGTCCACGGGGCCGATCTCCGCCGTGTCCGCCGGCACGAAGCTGCCGGTGTGGGCGAGCAGGGTGATCAGCGCCGCCTGGCGCATGTAGGTGGACTTGCCGCCCATGTTGGGGCCGGTGATGACGAGCATCCTGCGCTCATCATTCATGATCAGGTCGTTGGGCACGAAGGGCGCCTCGCTGACCTGCTCGACGACCGGGTGGCGGCCACCGCGGATGCTGATCCCGGGCGTCTCGGCGAGCCGGGGGCGGGCGAAGTCCAGCGCCTGGGCGCGCTCGGCGAAGGCGCACAGCACGTCCAGCGCCGCGAGTGCCCGGCCGCTGGCCTGCAGCGCATCGAGGTCGGCATTGAGGGTGTCGAGCAGGCCGTCGTAGAGCAGCTTCTCGCGGGCCAGGGCGCGGGACCTGGCCGACAGTGCCTTGTCCTCGAACTCCTTGAGCTCGGGGATGATGAAGCGCTCGGCATTCTTCAGGGTCTGGCGGCGCACGTAGTCCGCCGGGGCGTCGCGGGCCTGGGCTCGGGGAATCTCGATGTAGTAGCCGTGGACCCGGTTGTAGCCGACCTTGAGCCCGGGCAGGCCGGTGCGCTCGCGCTCGCGGGTCTCGAGCCGGACCAGGTAGTCGCCGGCGTGTTCGGCGAGGCCGCGGTGCTCGTCGAGCTCGTCATCGAAGCCCTCGGCGATCACGCCGCCGTCGCGGATCACCACCGGGGGGTTCTCCACCAGCGCCCGGGTCAGGGTGTCGGCGAGCTCGGGATAGGGGCGGATGTGCCGCTTCAACTCGTCCAGCGCGGTGCCGTCGGTGTAGGTGGTGAGCGCTTCCTCCAGCTCGGGCAGCGCCGCCAAGGCGTCACGCAGCCGGGCGAGATCCCGCGGGCGGGCGCTGTAGAGCGCGACCCGGGCCAGGATGCGCTCCATGTCGCCGATCGCCTTGAGCGCCTCGCGCAGCGGCACGAAGCCCTCGATGTCGAGCAGCAGGGCCACCGCCGCCTGCCGGGCCGCGACCTGGTCGCGGTCGCGCAGGGGGCGGTTGAGCCAACGCTTGAGCAGCCGCGAGCCCATGGCGGTGGTGGTGGTATCGAGCACGCTGGCCAGGGTGTTGTCGGCGGTACCGCCGAGATTGAGGTCGATCTCCAGGTTGCGGCGGCTGGCGGCGTCGATCACCACGGCGTCGTCGCGGCTCTCCACGCCGATGGCGGTGACATGGGGCAGCCGCGAGCGCTGGGTGTCGCGGGCGTAGTCGATCAGCACCCCGGCGGCGGTCAGCGCCGCTTCCAGGTGGGCACAGCCGAAGCCGCGCAGGTCCTGGACCTCGAACTGGTCGCACAGGGTGCGGGTGGCACTCTCCAGGTCGAACAGCCAGTCGCTCTGGCGGCGCAGGCCGCGCCGGCCCTCCAGTGCCGGGGGAAGCGTGGAGCTCTCCGCCACCAGCAGTTCGGCGGGGTCGAGTCGCTGCAGCTCGGCGAGCATCTCGCTCTCGCCCTCGACCTCGAGCACGCTGAAGCGGCCACTGGAGAGCTCCAGCCAGGCCAGCCCCCAGCACTCGCCGCGAGGGTGCAGGGCGACCAGCAGGTTGTCGCGGCGGGCGTCGAGCAGTGCCTCGTCGTAGAGGGTGCCGGGGGTGACGATGCGCACCACGCGGCGCTCCACCGGGCCCTTGGCGGCGGCGGGGTCGCCGATCTGCTCGCAGATCGCCACCGATTCGCCGGCGGCCACCAGGCGCGCCAGGTACCCCTCGGCACTGTGGTAGGGCACCCCGGCCATGGGGATCGGCTTGCCCGCCGACTGGCCCCGCTGCGTCAGGGTGATGTCGAGCAGCGCGGCGGCGCGCCGGGCATCGTCGAAGAACAGCTCGTAGAAGTCGCCCATGCGGTAGAAGAGCAGCACGTCCGGGTGCTCGCGCTTGATCGTCAGGAACTGTTGCATCATGGGCGTGTGCTGGGCGCTGGCCTGGGACATGGGTTTCCTGTCGCTCGATGATGTCGGGGCTGGCGCGCCATGACATGGCGCAGACAAAGGCAGTATTCTACGCACAAGCGTGGCCGGCGTCAGGAGACCCCTCGCCGGTGCGGTTTCACTCGTGCAGGAGCGATGCGATGTCCCCCAGCGATACCGGCCTGGCCGATCTCGACCTGACCCTGCTCGCCGAGCGGCTGGGGCGGGCCTGCCGCCAGCGTGGCGTGACGGTGACCGCCGCGGAGTCCTGCACCGGCGGTGGGGTGGCCAGCGCCATCACCGCCGTGGCCGGCAGCTCCCGCTGGTTCGAGACCGGTTATGTCACCTACTCCAACGCTGCCAAGACCCGCCTGCTGGGGGTGCCGGAGGCCAGCCTGGCGGAGCACGGCGCGGTCAGCCGCGAGGTGGTGGACGCCATGGTCGCCGGTGCCTGCCGCGACAGCGGCGCGGATCTCGGCGTGGCGATCAGCGGCGTGGCCGGCCCCGGCGGCGGCACCCCGGACAAGCCGGTGGGCACCGTCTGGCTGGCCTGGGGGAACGGCGAGCGCCAGCAGGCGGTCTGTCGCCACTTTCCCGGCGATCGCCGCGCGGTACGCGAGCAGTCCGTGCGCGAGGCCCTGGTCGGGCTGGTCCGGCACCTGGAGCACGACTGAGGCGCCGTCGCCGACGCTGGCCGAGCGCGGATTTTTTCGCCATACTACTGTGCAGTCATACAGTACCCAAACCATTCCTCTCGTTTCATTCCACTGCCAGGAGACCCGTGATGGCTCAGGACGACAACCGCTCCAAGGCGCTGAATGCCGCGCTTTCCCAGATCGATCGCCAGTTCGGCAAGGGCACCGTGATGCGTCTCGGCGATGCCCCGCGGGTGGTCATGCCCTCGGTGTCCACCGGTTCGCTCGGGCTCGATATCGCGCTCGGCATCGGCGGTCTGCCGCTGGGCCGGGTGGTGGAGATCTTCGGACCGGAGTCCTCGGGCAAGACGACGCTGACCCTGTCGGTGATCGCCCAGGCCCAGAAGCAGGGCAAGACCTGCGCCTTCATCGACGCCGAGCACGCCCTCGACCCCAGCTATGCCGAGAAGCTCGGCGTCAACCTCGACGACCTGCTGGTCTCCCAGCCGGACACCGGCGAACAGGCGCTGGAGATCTGCGACATGCTGGTCCGCTCCGGCGGCGTCGACGTGATCATCATCGACTCGGTGGCCGCCCTCACCCCGCGGGCCGAGATCGAGGGGGAGATGGGCGACTCCCACGTCGGCCTGCAGGCGCGCCTGATGTCCCAGGCGCTGCGCAAGATCACCGGCAACATCAAGAACGCCAACTGCATGGTGGTGTTCATCAACCAGATCCGCATGAAGATCGGCGTGATGTTCGGTAGCCCCGAGACCACCACCGGCGGCAACGCGCTGAAGTTCTACGCCAGCGTGCGTCTCGACATCCGCCGCACCGGCTCGGTGAAGCAGGGGGACGAGGTGACCGGCAACGAGACCCGCGTCAAGGTGGTCAAGAACAAGGTGGCGCCGCCATTCCGTCAGGCCGAGTTCCAGATCCTCTACGGCAAGGGCATCTACCATGCCGGCGAGGTGATCGACCTGGGCGTGCAGTGCAAGCTGGTCGACAAGGCCGGCGCCTGGTACAGCTACCAGGGCAACAAGATCGGCCAGGGCAAGGCCAACGCCGCCCAGTTCCTCGAGGACAACCCGGCCATCATGGAGGAGATCGAGAGCCAGATCCGCGCCCAGCTGCTCGCCGCGCCGGAGGCGAAGAAGGAGGAGACCGAGGAGGCGGTGGCCGGCACCGAGGCGCGCGAGGACGACCTGCTCTAGGCCATGCTCGACCAGCCAGCCCCCGGTCGCGACGCGACCCCCCGGGACGATGCCATCCGCCTGCTGGCGCGGCGCGAGTACTCCCGCGCCGAGCTGCTCGAGCGGCTGTCTGCCCGCGGCCATGACGCGGCCGACATCCTGGCCTGCCTCGATGCCCTGGCCGAGGAGGGACTGCAGTCCGACGCACGCTTCGCCGAGAGCTTCCTGCGCTCGCGGATCGCCCGCGGGCAGGGGCCGCGGAAGATCCGTGCCGAGCTCGAGCGGCGCGGCATCGACCGCGACGGTATTCGCGCCGCCTTCGCCGAGTCCGGGGAGGCGGGCGAGGCCGACTGGTTCGCCCTGGCCTGCGAGACCCTGGCCAGGCGCTTCTCCGGCCCCGGCGACACGCCCCGCGAGCGGGCCCGTCGCGAGCGCTTCCTGGCCGGCCGCGGCTTCGATTTCGACCAGCTGCGCCACGCCCTGGATCACGCCTGGGATAGCCCTGCCGACCAGGATTGATGAGGGGCGCCCCTTCAGTCCCTTGACAGCTGCGCTATAATGGGTCCCTTTGCGGACGCCCCGGGTGACCTCGTTGCTGACGGACACCCCGCCCATCGCCACGGATATTCCATGAAAAGCGCAGACATCAGACAGGCCTTTCTGAGTTTCTTCGAGCAGCACGGTCACACCGTCGTGCCGTCCAGTTCCCTGGTGCCGGGCAACGACCCGACCCTGCTGTTCACCAACGCCGGCATGGTGCCGTTCAAGGACGTCTTCCTCGGCCGCGACCCGCGCCCCTACGTGCGGGCGGCCTCGTCCCAGCGCTGCGTGCGCGCCGGCGGCAAGCACAACGACCTCGACAACGTCGGCTATACCGCGCGGCACCACACCTTCTTCGAGATGCTGGGCAACTTCAGCTTCGGCGACTACTTCAAGCGCGACGCCATCCGCTTCGCCTGGACCTTCCTCACCGAGGTGCTGGGCCTGCCGAAGGAGAAGCTGTGGGTCACGGTGCATGTCAGCGATGACGAGGCCGAGCGCATCTGGAAGGAGGAGATGGGGATCGACCCGGCGCGCTTCTCCAAGCTCGACGAGGACAACTTCTGGCAGATGGGCGACACCGGCCCCTGCGGCCCCAGCTCCGAGATCTTCTTCGACCATGGCCCCGAGGTATGGGGCGGGCCTCCCGGCAGCCCCGAGGAGGACGGCGACCGCTACATCGAGATCTGGAACCTGGTGTTCATGCAGTTCGACCGCGACGCGGCCGGCAACCTGAACCCGCTGCCCAAGCCCTCCATCGACACCGGCATGGGGCTGGAGCGCATCGCCGCGGTGATGCAGGGCGTGCACTCCAACTACGAGATCGACCTGTTCCAGAACCTGCTCGAGGCGGCGGCGCGCCATACCGGCCACGCCGACACTCGCAACCCCTCGCTGCGGGTCATCGCCGACCATATCCGCTCCTGCGCCTTCCTGGTCACCGACGGCGTGCTGCCCTCCAACGAGGGCCGCGGCTACGTGCTGCGGCGGATCATCCGCCGCGCCATCCGCCACGGCCACAAGCTCGGCGCCAAGGACAACTTCTTCCACAAGCTGGTGGGGGCGCTGGACGTCGAGATGGGCGATGCCTACCCCGAGCTGCGCAACGGCCGCCACCAGATCGAGCGCGTGCTGCTCAAGGAGGAGGAGCAGTTCGCCCGCACCCTGGAGCACGGCATGGGCCTGCTGGAGGAGGCGCTGGCCGACCTCGATGGCGAGGTGCTGCCCGGCGAGACGGTGTTCAAGCTCTATGACACCTACGGCTTTCCCTATGACCTGACCGCCGACGTCTGCCGCGAGCGCGACGTGACGCTCGACGAGATCGGCTTCAAGCGTGCGCTGGAGGCCCAGCGCGAGCGCGCCCGCGCGGCCAGCCAGTTCGGTGCCGACTACGGCGCGGCCCTGGAGCTCGAGGGCGAGACCGCCTTCACCGGCCATGACCGACTGGAGGATCGTGCCACCGTCACCGCCATCGTCGACCGCGAGGGCAATGCCCTGGCCGGGCTCGAGCCCGAGCAGCACGGGATCGTGGTGCTCGATCGCACGCCCTTCTACGGTGAATCGGGCGGCCAGGTGGGCGACACCGGCTACCTGCACCTCGAGGGCGGCGGCCGCTTCCTGGTCACCGATACCCAGAAGCAGGCCGGTCACCACCTGCACCACGGGGTGCTGCTCGAGGGCGGTCTCGCGGTGGGGGCCGAGGTGCGCCCGCAGGTCGACGCGCGGCTGCGTGCGGCCACGGTGCGCAACCATTCGGCCACTCACCTGATGCACAAGGCGCTGCGCCTGGTGCTCGGTGATCATGTCCAGCAGAAGGGCTCGCTGGTGACCCCCGAGCGCCTGCGCTTCGACTTCAGTCACTTCGAGGCGATGACGGCCGAGCAGCTGGCCGAGGTGGAGCGCCTGGTCAACGAGCAGATCCTCGCCAACGCGCCGACGCGCATCGAGCACATGAGCCTGGACGAGGCCAAGGCCAAGGGGGCCGCGGCACTCTTCGAGGCCAAGTACGCCGACAACGTCCGCGTGCTGACCATCGGCGACGATGACTTCTCCATCGAGCTCTGCGGCGGCACCCACGTGGCGCGCAGCGGCGACATCGGCTGCTTCCATATCGTCAGCGAGACCGGTATCGCCTCCGGGGTGCGTCGCATCGAGGCGATCACCGGCGAGGGGGCACTGGCCTGGTTCCGCGAGCAGGAAGCCCGCCTCAACCGCATCGGCGAGCGGCTCAAGGCCAGCCCGGAGCAGGCGGAAGAGCGGGTGGAGTCGCTGCTCGAGCGCAACCGCGGCCTGGAGAAGGAGCTCGAGCGGCTCAAGGCCAAGCTCGCCAGCGCCGCCGGCAGCGACATGCTCAGCCAGGCCCGGGAGGTCAACGGGGTCAAGGTGCTCTCCACCCGCCTCGAGGGGGTCTCCGGCAAGGAGCTGCGCGGCATGCTCGACCAGCTCAAGAACAAGCTGGGCTCCGGCATCGTGGTGCTGGGCGTGGCCGACGCCAGCGCCGGCAAGGTGAGCCTGATCGCCGGCGTGACCGACGATCTCACCGGTCGCGTCAAGGCCGGCGAGCTGGTCAACCACGTGGCCTCACAGGTCGGCGGCAAGGGAGGGGGGCGCCCCGACATGGCCCAGGCGGGCGGCAACGATGTGGCGGCCCTGCCGGGGGCGCTCGAGAGCGTGCCGGCCTGGCTCGAGGCGCGGCTCTAGTCAACATCGGGGGCCGGTGGCAGCAATGCCCCGGCCCCTGCTTCTATCGGCTTCATTCACCCGTCACCCATTCGCACGCTAACTCGACATACGAGGTAAAACGGCATATGGCACTATACGTACAGAAGTTCGGCGGCACCTCGGTGGGCTCCGTGGAGCGCATCAAGGCCGTGGCCGAGAAGGTCAAGGGCTTCCGCGACAACGGCCACCAGGTCGTGGTCGTGGTCTCCGCCATGAGCGGCGAGACCAACCGCCTCATCGGCATGGCCAACGAGATCAACGACGAGCCGACACCCCGCGAGATGGACATGCTGGTCTCCACCGGCGAACAGGTCACCATCTCGCTGCTGGCCATGGCCCTGCACAAGCTCGGCGTACCGGCGACCTCCTACACCGGTTCCCAGGTGGGCATCCTCACCGACAGCGCCCACACCAAGGCGCGCATCCAGCGGATCGAGACCGACGAGATGCGCGAGGACCTGGACGACGGCAAGGTGGTGGTGGTCGCCGGCTTCCAGGGCGTGGACGAGGAGGGCAACATCACCACCCTGGGTCGCGGCGGCTCCGACACCACCGGCGTGGCCCTGGCGGCGGCGCTGGGTGCCGACGAGTGCCAGATCTATACCGATGTCGACGGCGTCTATACCACCGACCCCCGTGTCTGCTCCAGGGCCCAGCGCCTGGACACCATCACCGTCGAGGAGATGCTGGAACTGGCGAGCCTCGGCTCCAAGGTCCTGCAGATTCGCGCCGTCGAGTTCGCCGGCAAGTACAATGTCGCGCTGCGCGTGCTGTCCAGCTTCGAGGACGGCCCCGGCACCCTGATCGTTGCAGATTCCGACCAAGACGAGGACTCCATGGAAGAACCGCTGATCTCCGGTATCGCCTTCACCGCCAACGAAGCCAAGCTGACCCTGCTCAATACCCCGGACGTGCCGGGTGTGGCATGGCGCATCCTGGGCCCGATCGCCGATGCCAACATCGAGGTCGACATGATCGTCCAGAACGTGGCGCCGGCGGGTGACTACACCGACTTCACCTTCACCGTGGCCAAGGGTGACTACAAGCAGACCCTGAAGATCCTCAAGGAGCAGGTCCTGCCCGACCTCGGGGAAGGCGAGGTCAAGGGCGACGACAACATCGCCAAGGTGTCGCTGGTGGGCGTGGGCATGCGCTCGCACGCCGGTGTGGCCTCCAAGATGTTCCGCGTGCTCTCCGAGGAGAACATCAACATCCGCATGGTCTCCACCTCCGAGATCAAGATCTCGGTGGTCGTCGACGAGAAGCACATGGAACTGGCGGTCAAGGCGCTGCACAAGGCCTTCGGCCTCGACAAGAGCGATATCGAGAGCGAATAAGGGCGTCGCGTACGGCCGACACCTTCTACGCTGAAGGGAAGTCCGTGACACCCTCGTGACGGCGCTTCCCTTCAACGGGCTTCTCGGGTGTCATGGAGTCGGCGCCATTGGTCAAGGACGACGCAATGCCACATAATGAGGCGGCGCCGCCCTGTCGGCGAACATCCCGTTGCCAGCAAGTCCGAGAACAAGTCTGAGAAGGAGATCAGCCATGCTCATCCTGACTCGCCGTGTCGGCGAAACCCTGATGATCGGAGACGACATCACCGTCACGGTGCTGGGCGTCAAAGGAAACCAGGTCCGCATCGGCGTCAATGCCCCCAAGGATGTTGCCGTACATCGTGAGGAGATCTACCAGCGCATCCAGCGCGAGAAGGCCGATGTGGAGGATGGTGATCAGGGCAGCTGAAGGGTGCCGGAAGTATCGCCGCCGCCAGCCTGAAAAAACTCCCGGGGCCGCTGGACAATGGCCTTCAGAAACGGTAACATACGCGCCGTGTCGATGAGGGAGAGGTGGCCGAGTGGCTGAAGGCGCTCCCCTGCTAAGGGAGTATGGGGTTTATAGCCCCATCGAGGGTTCGAATCCCTCCCTCTCCGCCATTGAGCCTCGACACGACGTGAAGAATGAGCGCCCGTAGCTCAGCTGGATAGAGTACCTGACTACGAATCAGGTGGTCGGAGGTTCGAATCCTCCCGGGCGCGCCATCTTCATGCAAGTGTTGCCGGTGGCTAGACCGCATCGTGCTTCATGCCCCGCAGTGACCCCGTCATTGCTATCAGCGCCCGTAGCTCAGCTGGATAGAGTACCTGACTACGAATCAGGTGGTCGGAGGTTCGAATCCTCCCGGGCGCGCCAGATCCCGACCCGTCCTCGCCTGCGAGGGCGGGTCTTCTGCTTTCCATATCCGCTTTTCGCTGGCTGGAGCGGCGCTGCAGCTCGTGCGCCGGTCTCGCGATCGTTTGAGGCGCCGTCGCAATGCGACGAGCGCCTCTTTTTTCACGCCTCGCAGGCTGACGTGTGAAGCGCCGAGTCCCACCCAGGCCGTCCAGCCGCTCACGCCCGTTCGCGGAGAGCCCTTGCGGGTTCATCGCCTGTCGCCTCGTCCCGGGCAGGCTGCGCGGCGCCGGCGTCCGCCTGCAGGCCGAGGAGCAGCTCGTCCAGCCGGGTGAGGCGCTTCAGCGAGGCGAAGCGGCGTGCCGCCTCGGCATCACGGGCGCGCATGTGGTTGAGCCACTGCTTTATGAGAGACGTGACAACCCTGTCGGGGAGTGTGTTACGCTGCAATGCAGCAAAGTCGGCAAGGATGGCGGCCCGGGCCTGCCAGGGTGTCTCGCCCAGGCGTTCGCCAGTGGCCAGCCAGTGACGGATGCGCGCCGCGAGCCAGGGGTCGGCCAGGGCGCCGCGGCCGAGCATGACATCCCGGCAGCCCGACAGGGTGCGGGCCTTCCAGTAGTCCTCGAGGGTCCAGATATCACCGTTGGCCACCACCGGGATGCGCAGCCGCCGGTGAATGCGGCCGATCCACTCCCAGTGGGCGGGTGGGCGGTAGCCCTCGTCGCGGGTGCGTCCATGGACCACCAGCTGTCGTGCTCCGCCGTTCTCGGCGGCCAGGGCGCACTCCAGCGCCCTGAGGCGGTCGGAAAAGCCCAGGCGGATCTTGGCGGTCACCGGGATCGCGTCGCCAACCGCGCTGGATACCGCGGCCACGGCGGCCTCTACCCGGCGCGGGTCGCGCAGCAGCGAGGCGCCGCCGTCATGACGGTTGACGAGTTTGGCCGGGCAGCCGAAATTGAGGTCGAGGCTCACGGCGCCCAGTTCGAGCGCCTGGCGGGCATTGGCGGCCAGGGCCGGTGGATCGGCGCCCAGCAGCTGGAGGTGGACCGGTACGCCGCTGGGCGTGGCCACGTCCGGCCGGGCCAGCTCAGGGCAGTGCTTGTGGAAGACGCGAGGCGGCAGCCTGGCGTCAACGACGCGCACGAACTCGGTCACCGTCCAGTCGAATCCTGGCTGGCGAGTCAGCAGTTCTCGGGTGATCGAATCGATCACCCCTTCCATGGGGGCCAGGCCGATTCGACCGTCTTGTAGTAAATTAACAACGCTGACTTCCACCATGGCGCTCTTGTAATCTGTCGGGGATATGGCAGGTTATATGATCGAAAAAATTACGCAAGCCGCCCTGATCGCGTTAGATCGATGCCGGCTGGAGACAAGATCTAGGAGAATGTCGTATGCAGGACATCGAGCTTCTACAGGAGGGGCTTGCCCTGATGGGCCTCGGCATGGGGTTTGTTTTTGTTTTTCTTACCGTGCTGGTGATCACTACCACCCTGATGTCCATGGCCGTGCGCCGCCTCGTCCCCGAGCCTGCCAAGGCCGCTCCCGGTGATGGGCCACGCCCTCCGGCCCGGGCTGACGACGAGCTGATGGTGGTGATCAGTGCCGCCCTGCATCGCTATCGTCGGCGCCATCGTCGCTGACGACGCCTCCCCTTCGCTTTCCCTCTCCCTGAAATGACAAGGTCGCTTTCATGACTGACAACGCTCGCCCGCTCGGCATCACCGACGTCGTCCTGCGTGATGCCCACCAGTCGCTGTTCGCCACGCGCATGCGCCTGGATGACATGCTGCCCATTGCCGAGAAACTCGATCGCGTCGGCTTCTGGTCGCTCGAATCCTGGGGCGGGGCCACCTTCGACGCCTGTATCCGCTACTTGGGCGAGGACCCCTGGGAGCGGATACGGGCGTTGAAGGCAGCCATGCCCAATACCCCGCAGCAGATGCTGCTGCGCGGCCAGAACCTGCTCGGCTATCGTCACTACGCCGACGACGTGGTGGACAGGTTCGTCGAGCGCGCCAGGACCAACGGCGTCGACGTCTTCCGCGTCTTCGACGCCATGAACGACCCGCGCAACCTGGAGCGCGCCATCCAGGCGGTGCGCAAGGTCGAGGGTCACGCCCAGGGGACGCTCTCCTACACGGTGAGCCCGGCGCACACCCTGGACGGCTGGGTCGAACTCGGCAAGACCATCGCCGCCATGGGGGCCGATTCCCTGGCGATCAAGGACATGGCGGGCCTGCTCAAGCCCTACGACGCCTATGAGCTGGTCTCCAAGCTGAAGGCTGCGCTGGATATCCGCATCCATTTGCACTGCCACGCCACCACGGGCATGTCCACCGCTACCGCCATCAAGGCCGCCGAGGCCGGCATCGACAACGTCGATACGGCCATCTCCTCGATGTCGATGACCTACGGCCACAGCCCCACCGAGTCGGTGGTGGCGATCCTGCAGGGCACCGAGCGCGACACCGGCCTCGACCTCGAGCTGCTCGAGGAGATCGCCGCCTACTTCCGCGAGGTGCGCAAGAAGTACGCCGCCTTCGAGGGCTCGCTGAAGGGCATCGACTCGCGCATCCTGATCGCCCAGGTGCCGGGCGGCATGCTCACCAACATGGAGGGCCAGCTCAAGGAGCAGGGCGCCGGCGACAAGCTCGACGACGTGCTCCAGGAGATCCCCAGGGTCCGCGAGGACCTGGGCTTCATCCCGCTGGTGACGCCCACCTCCCAGATCGTCGGCACCCAGGCGGTGATGAACGTGATGATGGGCGAGCGCTACAAGTCGATCTCCAAGGAGGTCCAGGCGCTGCTGAAGGGTGAGTATGGCGCCGCGCCGGCCGAGTTCAACAAGGAGCTGCAGGCCCGCGTGCTGGAGGGCAAGGAACCCATCACCTGCCGCCCGGCGGACCTGCTCGAGCCCGAGATGGACAGGCTCGCCGCGGAGCTCAAGGAGAAGGCCGGGACCGACGGCATCCGCCTGGCCGAGGGCGAGCGCGAGATCGATGATGTCCTGACCTACGCGCTGTTCCCGCAGATCGGCCTGAAGTTCCTCAAGAACCGCGACAACCCCGACGCCTTCGAGCCGGCGCCCCAGGCGCCGGATACCAGTGCCAGCGCCAACCTGCCGGCGAAGGCCGAGGCCAGGGCGCCGGTGGCCCAGGGCGCGGCACCGGCCGGTCCCGAGACCTACACCATCACCGTCAACGGCAAGCAGTACGTGGTGGAGGTCGCCGAGGGCGGCGAGATCGGCCAGGTCGCCGAGAAGGGCGAGGCCGCCAAGCCCGCCCAGAGCGCCCCGGCGGCTCCGACCGGCGAAGCGATCACCGCGCCGCTGGCCGGCAACATCTTCAAGGTCAACGTGCGCGAGGGGGACAGCGTCAAGGAGGGCGACGTGGTGATCATCCTCGAGGCGATGAAGATGGAAACCGAAGTGCGGGCCAGCAGTGCCGGTACGGTGTCGGCCATCCGGGTCAGCGAGGGCGACAGCGTCGCCGTCGGTGACACCCTGATCGAGCTTTAAGGGTCTGCCCATGGACAAGCTACTGACGCTATGGGAGGGCTCGGGGGCCTACAACCTGACCCCGGGGCAGGCCGTGATGATCGTCGTCGGCCTGGTACTGCTCTATCTCGCCATCCACAAGCGCTTCGAACCGCTGCTCCTGGTGCCGATCGGCTTCGGCGGCATTCTCGCCAACATTCCCGAGGCGGGGCTGGCCATCTCGGCGCTGGACCAGGCCATCGAGGTGGCGCGCCCGGCGGTGCTGCAGCAGATCGCCGCGGCGCTGGGTGCCACCCTCGACCCGCTGGCCGGCGAGGCGGCCTGGCGCGAGACGCTCAAGGCGGTGGTCGATAACGGTGTCTCGCCGGACCAGCTGCGTGCGGCCAAGGACGTGGCGGTCAACGTCGGCTATGGCGATGGCCTGCTCTACGTCTTCTACTCGGTGGCCGTGGCTTCGGGCATCGCCCCGCTGCTGATCTTCATGGGCGTGGGCGCGATGACCGACTTCGGCCCGCTGCTGGCCAACCCGCGCACGCTGTTCCTCGGCGCCGCTGCACAGTTCGGCATCTTCGCCACCCTGTTCGGTGCGGTGGGCATGTCGGCCATGGGCTGGATGGACTTCTCGCTCAACCAGGCCGCCGCCATCGGTATCATCGGCGGTGCCGACGGTCCCACCTCGATCTACGTGTCGAGCGTGCTGGCCCCGGAACTGCTGGGCGCCATCGCCGTGGCGGCCTATGCCTACATGGCCCTGGTGCCGATGATCCAGCCGCCGATCATGAAGCTCCTGACCTCGCGGCGCGAGCGCGAGATCGCCATGACCCAGCTGCGCCCGGTGTCGAAGCTCGAGAAGATCGTGTTTCCGCTGGCCCTGCTGGTGCTGGTGGCACTGTTCCTGCCGGACGCCTCGCCGCTGCTCGGCATGTTCTGCTTCGGCAACCTGATGCGCGAGTGCGGCGTGGTGGAGCGCCTCACCGACACCGCCCAGAACGCCCTGATCAACATCGTCACCATCGTGCTGGGCCTGGCCGTGGGCTCCAAGCTGATGGCCGAGAGCTTCCTGGCGGTGGAGACCCTGGGCATCATGGGGCTGGGCATCGTGGCCTTCGCCATCGGCACTGCCGCCGGCGTGCTGATGGCCAAGCTGATGAACGTGGTGAGCAAGATGCCGATCAACCCGCTGATCGGGGCCGCCGGGGTCTCGGCGGTACCCATGGCGGCCCGCGTCGCCAACAAGGTGGGGCTGGAGTCGAACCCGCACAACTTCCTGCTGATGCACGCCATGGGCCCCAACGTGGCCGGGGTGATCGGCTCGGCGGTGGCCGCCGGGGTGATGATCAAGTACCTGGCGTGAGCCACGGGCTTGCTGACACGAAGAAGGGCGCCCCTTGGGGCGCCCTTCTTCGTGGAGTGCCGTCAGCAGCCGGCGGCGCCGCCGTCGCTGCGCGGGTCGTGGGCCCCTTCGATCAGGCCGTCCGGGTGATGCACGATACCCCCGGCATGGCCCATGGTGTCGCTGTAGGCCTCCGGGAGCACCTCCACATCGTGCCCCGCCGCGCGCAGCGCGGCCACGGTGCGTTCGGGAAAGCGTGACTCCAGCTTGAGGTTGGTGCTGCTCTCGCCCCAGGTACGGCCCAGCAGCCAGCGAGGTGCACTGACCGCAGCCTGGAGCGGCATTCCGTGGAAGGCATACCGCGAGAACACCGCCGCCTGTGTCTGGGGCTGGCCCTCGCCGCCCATGGTGCCGTACACCAGGGTTCGCCCGTCATGAAAGCGCGCCAGCGCCGGGTTGAGGGTATGGAACGGCTTGCGTCCCGGGCCCAGCCCGCGGAGGGAGTCGGTATCCAGGGAGAAACTGATGCCGCGATTCTGCCACAGCACACCACTTTCCGGGAGCACCAGCCCGCTGCCGAACTCCCAGTAGATGCTCTGGATGAAGCTTACCGCCCGCCCCTGGCGGTCCACGGTGCCCATCCAGATGGTATCCCCCGGCGCCGGCTCATGGGGCCATGGCAGGGCCTTGTGCATGTCGATCCGGGCGGCTTCGCGGTCCAGGAGCGCGGCATCCAGCAGGCCCTGGAGCGGCTCGGGCAGGCGCTCGGGGTCAGTCACGTGTCGGTCGCGCAGGAGGAAGGACCGCTTGGTCGCTTCGATGAGGCCGTGGATGTGCTCCACGCGCTCGCCCTCGGCAACCCTCAACCGTTCATAGAGCGCGAGGATCATCAGCGAGGCGACACCCTGGGTCGGCGCCGGCAGGTTATACAGAGTGACGTCCGCGAGACTGACCTCGAGTGGCGTGACTTGCCGGGCACGGTAACCGCTGAAGTCGTCCCGGCGCAGCGGGCTGCCGACGGCATCCAGGTCATGTGCCATGCTGGCGGCCAGCTCGCCGCGATAGAAGTCAGCGAGGCCCGCCGAGGCGAGGCGCTCGAGGGTCACGGCGAGGCGTGGCTGGCGCAGCCGCTCCCCCTCGTGGGGTGCCTGGCCATCGATCAGGAATGTCTCGTTGAAACCGGGGCTCTGCGACAGGCGAGCCTGATGCCTGGCGGTGAGCTGCTGTTGGCTCCTGGAGACGGCCACGCCCTCCCGGGCATGGCGAATGGCGTCGGCCAGCAGGTCGGGCAACGGCACGGCCGAGCCCCAGCGACCGGCAAGCTTCAGGGCCTCGTCCCACCCTCCCACGGTCCCGGCCATGGTCAGGGCCGCCTCGGGCCCGCGCTCGGGTATGGTGTCATGCCCCCGGTAGAAGGCTGGCGTGGCGAGCCCGGCCGCGGCGCCACAGGCGTCGATCGCCACCGGCGGTTGTCCGGGTTCGTGGATCAGCCAGAAGCCGTCGCCGCCGATGGCATTCATGTGAGGGTAGGCCACGGCAATGGTGGCGGCAGCGGCGACCATGGCCTCCACGGCGTTGCCGCCGGCCCTGAGCACATCGCGACCGGCCTCCGCCGCCAGGTGGTGTGGGGCGACACACATGCCGCCGTAACTGCGTCGGGTATGGATCATCAGGCATGCCTCTTCATGGGAATGAAAGCGATGGTGCTGGCGGTATTGTCACCAGCGGGCGTCGTGGTGTCCCTTCCCTACCAGCCGATCGCGTCGGGCAGCCAGGTGGCAATCGAGGGAAAGGCAAACACCAGGGCCACTGCCATGAACTGCAGGGCGATGAAGGGCAGCGCCCCCTTGTAGATATCGAGCGTGGAGACATCATCGGGGGCCACGCCCTTGAGGAAGAACAGCGACCACCCGAAGGGTGGGGTCAGAAACGAGGTCTGCAGGATCAGGCCCACCAGGATTCCCAGCCATACCATGTCCACTCCCATCTGCACGAAGAACGGCAGGAACAGGGGGAGTGCGATATAGGTGATCTCGATCCATTCGAGGAAGAAGCCGAGAACGAACATCAGCAGCAGCATGAAGAGCAGGGTGCCGGTCTCGCCGCCGGGGACCCACTCGAACATCCGTGCCACCAGGTGCTCGCCGCCGAGTCCCCGGAAGGCCAGGCCAAACACCTGGGCACAGATCAGGATGAAGAACACCATGGCCGAGATCAGCAGCGTCGACTTGGCCACCGCCATGAGCAGCGCCAAGTTCAGACGGCCGGAGAGGCCGACGAACAGCAGGGCACCGATGGCCCCCATGCCCGCGGCTTCGGTGGGAGCGGCGATGCCGCCGATGATTGATCCCAGCACGGCGATCACCAGGCCTACGGGCGGGCCTACCACCAGGACCACCTTGCTCAGCAGTTCGGCACGCGGCATCGCCGTTCGCTCCTCCAGCGGGATCGGCGGCATCAGGCCCGGACGCAGTGCGGCCAGCACGAGAATGGCGATGAGGTACACCGCAGCGAGGGTCAGGCCCGGTACCATCGCGGCCGCGAACATGGTGCCGACCGATTCCCCGAGGATCTCGGCCAGCAGGATCAGGACCAGGCTGGGAGGGATGATCTGTCCCAGCGTGCCCGACGCACAGATCATCCCCGTGGCCAGCGGCTTGGGGTAGCCGCGTCGCAGCAGGGGCGGCAGCGTCAGCAGCCCCAGTGTGACGATAGTCGCGCCGACGATGCCGGTGGCCGCGCCGAGCAGCACGCCGACGGCGATGATGGCGACTCCCATGCCCCCCGGCACGCCGCCGAACAGGTGGCCGACCACGTCGATCAGTTCCTCGGCGAGCCGTGACTTCTCCAGCATCACTCCCATGAACACGAACAGGGGAATGGCCATGAAGGTGTAGTTGGTCACCACGCCGAAGATGCGGGAAGGCAGCAGGTTGAAGAGCGCCGGACCAAAGCCCAGGTAGCCGAAGAAGAAGGCGCTGCTGGCGATGGCGATTCCCACCGGCAGTCCGATCAGCAGCAGCACGAAAAAGGCCCCGATCATGGCGATCGCAAGCCACTCGTTGGGAGACATCGGTCATTCACCTCCTGAGGGAAGGGCAAAGGCGTGACGGAGCACATGCGCCAGGCTCTGCAGGGCAAGCAGCAGGAATCCGAGCGGGAGGAAGGCCTTCAGGGCCCAGCGCCATGGCAGCCCGCCGGGATTGGGTGATCCCTCGTTGCGCAACCATGACTGGCTCAGCCAAGGCAGGGTCAACCAGGCGGCATAGAGCGCGATGCCCAGCAGCAGCAAGCCTCCGGTCACCTCGATGGTGCGTTTCAGCGCATCGGGGAAGCGCTCGTAGAACACGTCCACGCGTACCTGCTCCCCGGAGTAGAGGGCGAAGGACATGCCGAATAGCGCAATGGGCGAGATCAGGTGCCACTGCAGTTCCTGAAGCCACACGGCACCGATCCGGAACAGGTAGCGCATGACCACGTCCCCGGTCACCAGCAGGACAAGGACCACGCAGACCCAGGCGGCCATCCAGCCGGACAGCCGGACAACCGCCTCGAGCCCGTGGACCACGCGTTCCACGGCTTTCATCTCAGGCTCCCAGGATCGATGCATGCCAGGGTCCTTCACTGATGTCGGCCCAGCGGTCGTGGTTGGCCTTGAACGCCATGTAGCTGTCGTGAACCCGGCGCACCAGCGGGTCCGCATTGGCTTCCGTGGCCAGGGTGTCGAGCGTCGCTTCACGCAGTGCGCTCACCACCGTGTCGGGCAGGACCCGAGCGATGACCCCGTGGTTCTCCACCAGATCGGTCAGGGCCTCACCATTCACCGCTTCCGACCAGGCCAGGCTGTCGAGGCAGGAGGCCATGCAGGCCGTGCGGACGATCATCTTCAGGTCATCCGGCAGGCTGTCCCAGTGGGATCTGGAGATCAGCAGTTCCCCGGTCGTGGCGGGCTCATGCCAGCCGGTGGTGTGGTAGTACCTGGCGGCGTTCTGCAGGCCCAGGCGTCGGTCCTGATAGGGGCCGACGAACTCTGCGGCATCGATCACGCCGCGCTCCAGGGCGGGGAAGATCTCGCCGCCCGGCAGGACGCGGGCATCGACGCCAAGCGCGGCGTAGACCTTGCCGGCCAGGCCGGGGATCCTCATGCGCAGGCCATTGAGCTGGTTGACGTCCTCGATCGGTTCGCGGAACCAGCCGGTCATCTGCACGCCGGTGTTGTTGAGTGGCAGTGCCACCAGACCATAGGGCTCGTAGACCTCCTGCCACAGTTCCAGGCCGCCGCCATGGAACAGCCAGGCCATATGGCCCATGTAGCTCATGCCGAACGGCACCGTGGTGAAGTACTGGGCGGCGAAGGTGGTGCCGGACCAGAAGTAGCTGTTTGCGGCATTCATCTCGATGGTGCCGGACTGCACGGCCTCGAAGCCCTCGAAGGCCGGAATCAGCTCCCCGGCGGCGAAGTGCTGGATGTTCAGTCGGCCGCCCGACATGGTGTGGATCTTCTTGATCATGTCCGTAGGACTGCCGGGACCCTCGACATAGAAGGGGGAGCCCGGTCCGTAGGCATTGGTCATGCGCCAGTTGAAGGTCCGGGGAGACTGGGCAGTGGCAATGGCCGGCGCGGCGAGGATCAGTCCCGCGGTGGAGGAGGCCGCGGCCGTGGTGAGGAACTTGCGACGTGACAGAGACATGACTTTACCTTTCGTGATGGGTTGGAGAAACATCCTTGACACCCATCAAGTAGCAAGCGGCATGCCAGATAATCGATTTTCCTTGCTTTAAAAGATTTATCTCCCCTGCATCGGTATCGCTCGGCAGGGTCACGCATCCGTATCGCACCAGGGTGGAGCCGGTGTGCGCGCTGTGGCGACCTGCTGGTGCAGCACGAGGGGACGTTCCAATGACGGACGGCGCCCATTCGGGCGCCGTCCGTCATCGCGAGCCGGGCATCGCTATTCGAGGGCCGCGGTCCCTTGCCGATGTTTGAGGCGATAGCGTATGGCCAGGATGATGGAGAGCGCTGCCAGGGTCAGCAGTACCAGAGATATCGGACGAGTGAAGAACAGTGTCCAGTCTTCATTGGTCATCAGCGCCCGGCGCAGGTTGGTCTCGGCGATGGGGCCGAGGATCACCCCCAGGACCAGCGGCGCCAGGGGATAGTCGAGCTTGGCCAGGAGGTAGCCGAATACGCCGATCCCCAGCAGCAGGTAGATATCCGTGACCCGGTTGTTCAGGGTGAAGGCGCCCACCAGGCAGCAGGTCAGGACCACGGGCACGATGATCGACTTCGGCACGTTGGTGACCTTGAGGAACAGTCGCATGCTGAGCAGGCACACCAGGAGCATCATGGCGCCGGCCAGGAACATGGCCATGAACATGCCGTACACCGTATCGGCATGGTCCATGATGAGGCGTGGGCCCACGCCGATGCCATGCACCATCAGGGCAGCCATCAGCACGGCATCGACGGCACTGCCGGGTATGCCGAGGGCGATCATGGGGATCAGGCCGCCGCCGGAGGTGGCCGAGTTGCCCGATTCCGAGGCAATCACCCCTTCGCTTGATCCCTTCCCGAAGGCTTCCGGGTTCCGCGAGCCGCGCTTGGCCTGATCGTAGGCGAGCAGGTTGGCGATACTGCCGCCGGCCCCGGGTACGGCACCGATGAAGACACCAACCAGCGACGAGCGGATCAGGTTGACGGGGTTCATCACGACTTCCCGCAGGGCCGCCAGGGGTCTGAACTCGATGTGCGAGGAGATCAATGCCTTGCCCTGCTTGATCTGTTCGGGATTCTCGACTTCACGCAGCAACTGGCTGACGGCGAAGATCCCGATCAACACCACCAGGAAGGGTATGCCCGCCGACAGCACTCGCAGATCGAAGGTGAAGCGGGTCACGCCCATCAGCGGGTCGGCGCCGACCGTGGCGATCAGCAGACCCATCAGGCCGGCCATCAGGCCGCGGATCATCGAGCGGCCCACCAGGCTGGCAACGATCGTCAGGGCGAAGATGACCAGCGAGAAGTACTCCCAGGCGCCCAGTTTGACGGCGATCATGGCCAGGGGAGGAGCGGCGATGATCAGCACAATGGAGCTGATCAGGGTACCGAAGAAGGATGCCCAGATGCCGATGGCCAGCGCCCTGCCGGGTTCGCCGTTGCGGGCCATGGGGAAGGCATCGAAGGTCGTCGCGACGGCGGAGGGGGTACCGGGAATGCCGAGAAGTGCGGCGCTGATCATGCCACCGGTGTAGCCTCCGATGTAGACCGCCAGCATGGTTGCCACACCCTGCAGGGGAGGCATGGTAAAGGTCAGGGGCAATGTCAGCACGATTGCCATGGTGATAGTGAAGCCCGGGATGGCAGCGGCGATGACCCCTGCTGTCACGCCAATCACCATGGTCAGCATTGTAGGCAGGTTGAACAGCTGATCTGCCCCGGACAGGATGGCTTCCATCATGGTCTGGCTCCTGAAACGGTGTCCTCGAGAAGGCGAAGGCTCAGCCCCACATGCCGCGTGGCAGCGAGATGGTGAACACGTGGCGGAACAGGGCATCGAGCCCGAACGACATCACCAGAGCCACGACCAGCGCGATCAACACTGCCTTTGGTCGGCGTGCACCCAGCAGGCACTGGCTGGCGACGAGAAAGGGGAAGCTGGCCCAGCGGAAGCCGATCACTGGAACGGCCAGGGTGAAGAGGGCGAACAGGCCAAGCACACTGAAGGCCAGCCGGTGCTGCCACAGCCAGCCGCGAACGGCGTGCGGTTCGATGGAGCGACAGCCCAGGTAGCGACGCAACTCCTGGATGATGATGGTGAGGTTGAACAGCAGCAATACACCCAGGATCAGTCGCGGAAAGGTGCCGGACCCCATGGGCTCCCACATCGAGGACGGGAGGTCGCCCGCACGTACGAACATCAAGGTGAAAAGGAGCGCCAGGAGGCCATTGAAGACCACATGCCCCAGGGCCTTGGCCCTGGCGTCTCCGGAATGGACCCGGTCGCCAGGCGACCGGGGTTGGCGGGGGGTATCGGTCATTGTTGCAGATTTCCTGAGAGGCGTTCCACGGTACCGTCGAGGGTCTCGAGATGGCGACGGTACTCCTCGGGACCCATGAACTGGACCTCTGCACCGGCGTTGTTGACGGTCGTCACGAAGGCCTCCTCGGCGGCCATGGCTTCCACGGCACTGGCCAGCACCTCCACGCGCTCCTGGGGGGTGCCTGCAGGGGCGATCAGGCCGCGCAGGATCGACAGGTTCAGGTTGTCGTAGCCCAGTTCCTTCAGGGTCGGGACATCGGGGGTCTGCTTCATGCGTTCGGTGTGCCCCACGGCCAGGAAGCGCAGGTCACCGTTTTCGACAAACTGGTTGCTGGAGGCGATGTCGCCCATGGCCGCATCGATGTGGCCACCGACCAGGGCGCGGATACGCTCCCCGGTACCCTCGAAGCCCACGTAGCGGAACGAGAGTTCCTCGGCTTCCTCGATCATGGCGCCATGGAGGTGCGGAACGCCGCCGAGGGTCACGCCGAACCGTATCTCGCCGGGATTCTCGCGGGCATACTCGACGAAGTCCTCGAAGGTCTCCCAGCCGCGATCGGCGTTCACCGTGATGTACTGGGGCGAGGCGGTGATCGCCGCGATCGTCTCGAAGTCATCCCAGTTGTACGGGGTCAGGCCGGTGTAGTGCGACACCAGGAAGCCGTCGTGAACCTGGCCCACGGTATAGCCATCGGCCTTGCGTTCAGCGAGGTCGGCAAGACCCACCGTGCCGCTCACGCCGGGCATGTTGATTACCGGCATGGGTTGGCCCAGGTGGGGCTCGATATGGTTCGAGACGATTCGCATCAGGGTGTCGCTGCCGCCGCCGGGTGACCAGGGCACGATGAACTCGATGGGCTCTTCCGGGTACTCGTCGGCCAGGGCGGAGGTCGCCAGGCCTCCCATCGTCAGCGAGGCCCCGGCCAGGGCCGCGGCGGCCAGCTTCCAGGGGGCAGTAACTGGATGGCTCGAGGCGTCTTGTTTGATCTTCCGCAGAGTCGGCATCTTGTATCTCCTTGTTGTGGTTGGCATGCGCCATGCGCATGCCCGGTACCCTGGACTACCAGGGTAGAACGGCCGCGTCGGTGCGCGGTTCGGTGCCGCCACACAGCACGCCGGTGTCGGCGTCACGCAGGATGACCTGGCCGCGGCCGAAACTCAGTGAGTCGGCCATCTTGACGATCCGGTGGCCGCGACGTGCCAGTGCCTGGGCGAGGTGATCCGGGAAGTGCGGCTCGACCTCGATGGTCCTGCCCTGGGTCCACTTCCAGCGAGGCATGTCGAGGGCAGCCTGGGGGTTGAGGTGGTCATCCAGCATGGCGGTGATCACCTGCACGTGCCCCTGGGGCTGCATGAAGCCCCCCATGACCCCGAAGGGGCCGATTGCCTGACCATTCCTGGTGATGAAGCCGGGGATGATGGTGTGGTAGGTACGCTTGCCCGGTGCCAGGACGTTGGCGTGCTCGGGGTCCAGCGAGAATGACCAGCCACGGTTCTGCAGGCTGATGCCGGTGCCGGGGACCACGATCCCCGAGCCGAAGCCTTTGAAGTTGCTCTGGATGAACGACACCATGTTGCCGTCACCATCAGCGGTGGCCAGGTAGACGGTGCCGCCCATGATCGGATTGCCGTGCACGGGGTCCAGTGCGGTGTCGCCGATCAGGCCGGCGCGGGCCTTGAGGTAGTCGTCGGAGAGCAGCTGCTCGACGCTCGGCCCCATGGCGTCCCGCTCAGTGACATAGCGCAGGCCATCCACATAGCCCAGCTTGGTGGCTTCGATGCGGCGATGCAGGGTCTCGACGGGGTCGCGCACCTCCTCGCCCATGCGGTCGAGCACCCCCAGTGCCTGGAGGGCAATCAGGCCGCTTCCGTTGGGGGGAATTTCCCAGATGTCGTGGCCGCGGTAGCGGGTGCTGATGGGATCGACCCACTCGGGCTGAAAGGCGGCAAGGTCCTCCTTGCGCAACAGGCCGCCATGCTCGCGGGAGAAGGCATCGATGCGATCGGCCAGCTCCCCCTCGTAGAAGGCGCGTGCCCGGGTCTCGGCAATCGCTCGCAGCGTGCTGGCGTGTCCCGGTGAGGCCCAGCGCTCCCCGGGGCGCGGGGCATGTCCGTTCGGGGCGAAAGTCTCGAACCAGGGCAGGAAGGCCGGATCGTCATAGCCGCTGTAGCTGTCGAAGGCGTCCTCCCACATCTGGTTGACGATCGGCGAGACCGGGAAGCCATCCTCGGCCAGGGCAATCGCCGGTGCCAGCAAGTCGGCAAACGGCAGCTTGCCGAAGCGCTCGGAGAGCGCTGCCCAGGAAGCCGGTGCACCCGGCACGGTGACCGGAAGCAAGCCATGCTCGGGAACGCGCTCATGGCCCAGCGCCTTGATGGCTTCCGGTGTCGCGGCCCGGGGAGCGGGTCCACTGGCGTTGAGGCCATGCATCTCCCCATCGACCCAGACGATGGCGAAGACATCGCTGCCGATACCGTTGGAGGTCGGCTCCACCACGGTCAGGGCAGCGGCCGTCGCGATCGCCGCATCCACGGCATTGCCGCCCCGCTGCAGGATCTGCATGCCGACCTGAGCCCCCAGGGGCTGGGAGGTGGCAACCATCCCGCGACTGCCGAAGCTGGCCATGCGTCGCGAGGGGCTTGGATAGTAACGGGCATCATGCTGCATCGATTGACTCCTTTCCCGGCTCAGGCATCACTGCCTCGAGCCTTGAGCTGGTTTCGTTGGATCTTGCGGTTCTGGTACAGAGAGAAGATGACCGACACCACTGCCAGGGCCAGGAACAGCGCTGACAATGGGCGAGTAAGGAAGGTCAGCCAGCTGCTGTCGAGCTCGAGGGCTCGGAAGAGCTGGCGCTCGAGGTTGTTGCCCAGGACGACGCCGAGGATCAGCGGCGTAAGTGGTACCCCGGCCTTCCACAGCAGGTAGCCCAGGATGCCGAAGGCGAAGAGCACCCAGATGTCGAACAGGTTGTTGTTCAATGCATAGGAGCCGATCGCGCACAGCATCAACACCACTGGCACCAGGATCTGCTGGGGGATCAGCGATATCTTGGCGAACCATCGCACCAGCAGCAGCTGGCAGGTCACCATGATCACGGCACCGATCAGCAGGCTGGCATAGATGGCACCCACCAGCACGGGGTTCTGCTCGAACATCAAGGGCCCCGGCGTGATGCCGTGCAGAATCAGCACTCCCATCATGATCGCCATGGGCAGGTCGCCGGGAATCCCCAGGGCGAGGGTCGGGATGAAGGCGCCACCGGCAACGGCGCTGTTCGATGACTCCGAGGCAACGATCCCGTCCGGGGTGCCGGTGCCGAACCGTTCGGGATGTCGCGAGAACTTCTTGGCCTGGTCATAGCTGATGAAATTGGCCACGGTTCCTCCGGTGCCCGGCAGGGCGCCGACCAGGCTGCCGATCAACGACGAGCGCAGCGTGTTGAGCTTCTGCCCGGCCATGTCCCTGACGATCTGGCGGTAGGGGATGGCCACGCCGGTATCGACCCCCTGCCCATCGCTGCCCCCGTTGTCGCGTAGCTTCTCGAGGTTGCCCATCAGTTGGGAGAAGGCGAAGATGCCGATCATCACCGGCAGGATCTCGAAGCCCGAGCTCAGCGCCGGGAGGCCGAAATCGAAGCGCAGGTTGCTGTTGCGATCGTAGCCCACGGTGGTGATCAGCAGGCCCAGTACGGCGGCCAGCAGGCCCTTGAGCAGGGCGCCGTTGGAGAGGCCGGCCACGAGTGTCAGGGCAAAGACGATCAGGGCAGTGATTTCCCAGGGGCGGAAATTCATGCTGAAGCTGGCGATGAGCGGGCCGAAGAACACCAGGACGGCGACGCTGATCAAGGTGCCGAGAAAGGAGGCGGCGACACCGATGCCGAGTGCACGCCCCGGCTCGCCCTTCTGCGCCATGGGGTAGCCGTCGTAGACCGTGGTGATCGACGAGGGCGTGCCCGGAATGCCCAGCATCACGCCCGAGACGATCCCGCCCGAGTAGCCCCCGACGAATACCCCGACCATCAGCGAGACGCCGCTGACCGGGTCCATGGCGAAGGTGAAGGGGAAGACCACCAGGATGGCCATGGTCACGGTGAAGCCCGGGATGCTGCCACCGATGATGCCGAACAGGACGCCGATGATGATCAGTGCCAGGACAGCAGGGGTGCTGACCTGGATGAGTGCCTGGATAAAGAAGTCAGCCATGTTCACTCCGGGGCGTCAGGGCAGCCAGACATTGAGGCCGAAACGAAAGACCAGGTAGACCAGAGGCACCAGCGTGCCGCTGATGATCAGGTTGGTGGCCCATTTCTTCCGCGTGTCGATTCCCAGCAGCAGCGCCAGCGAGGTCACCAGAAATGCCAGGGTGGCAGCAAGGTAGCCGACCAGCGGAAGCAGCGCCGCGTAGCCACCGAAGAGGGCGAACAGGCCCAGCACCGTGCGGTTATGGCTCAGCCACCCGCCGAATGACCGGCGTCGGGCACCACCTGTGGGCGTGCCAGTCAGCAGCGAGCGGACCAGGATCGTGAGCGACAGCAGGCAGATCAGTACCAGCAGGATGCGCGGAAACAGAGCCGAGCCATAGGGTTGCCAGCTGGTGGGTGGCCGGATGTTGCTCGACTCCGCCAGCATGATGCCTGCCATGACCAGCATGGCCAGTGCCAGAGCACGATCCTTGGTAAGCGTCAGCATGATGGGTCTCCAGGGTGGCCAGCCGGCCCGCGGTGGGACCAGCCGGCCAGCCGCTGCTTCAGTTCTGGAAGTCGATGTTCTCTGCGGCGGCGGTCAGTGCTGCCTCGTTGTCGTCGAGGAACTCGAGGTAGTCGTCCCCGGATAGGAAGCGAATGACCGAGCCGAATTCGTTCTCGATGCGGCTGCGCACCTCGTCATTCTCCAGTGCCTGGCCATAGGCGTCGGCAATGGCGTCCTTGACCTCCTGGGGCGTGCCCTTGGGCGCGAAGATCCCGCGGCTTGTCGAGTGGTCCATCTCGATACCCTGTTCGCGCAGTGTCGCCACCCCGGACAGACTGTCGAGCCGCTCCGGGTGTGCCACGCCCAGGGGGCGGAAGGTCCCGTCCTCGAAGAAGGCACCGCCTGAGGGAAGGTTGAACATCGCGAAGTCGATCTCCTCGGACATCAGGGCCGAGACCTGTTCGCCGGTGTCGGGATAGCCGACCAGGCGGATGTCGGCCATGTCGATGCCGGCTTCGTCGAAGAACTGGGCCCAGAAGAAGTGATCGGTGGAGCTCGGGATCATGCTGAAGCGCACCTCGCCTGGATTCTCTCGCACGTAGTCGGCGATCTCGGCGGCGCTCTGTACCGGGTGGTTGGCGTGGGCAGCGGGAATGTTGATGGTCTGGGTGAGCAGGGCGATCGGCTCGAAGGCATCATAGGAGTAGTCCACGGTGCCGGCGAGCTTGGACAGGGCGATCGTGTCATGGCTGCCCAGCAGGGTGTAGCCATCGGGGCGGGCATCCTTGACGTTGCGAGAGCCGAGTGTCGCGCCGGCGCCGGCCATGTTGACCGGCACGATGGATTCACCGAGGGACTTTTCCGCTTCCTGGGAGACCAGGCGGAAGATGATGTCAGTGGCACCGCCCGGGCCATAGGGGATGATCAGCCGGACGTCCTGCTCGGGGTAGTCGGCCTGGGCGTTGCCGGCGATGGCCATGCCGGTGGCAAGGCCGATGGCGGCGAGGGTGAGGGTCAATCCTGAACGCGTCATATCTGAACACCTTTGTTGTTGGTGGTGTGGTGATTGCCACCTGAAGTCGGTGGCAACGGGTGAGCGCGTGATCCCTTGTGCGGGGTTGTTGTTCTTTGCCGGGGTCGCTTCAGCCGAGGAACAGCCCTCCATAGGCCAGGGCGGCCATCACGACGAAGGCCGGGTGGGTCCGGAAGCGCAGCAGGGCGACGGCCGCAGCGGCTGCGATCAGCAGGGTATGGAAGAGGCCTGCAGCGCCGACGCCTTCCAGAAAGAAGCCAAGCGTCAGCCAGGCCATCATCAGCGCGATCACCGGGCGGACCCATTGGCTCATGCGCTTGACGCGAGGGGATTCGCGATGGCGGTACAGTACGCCCAGGGCACCGATCATCAGCAGCAGCGACGGCACCACAGTGGCGAATACCGCGACCACGGCGCCACCGGCGCCGGCCACGTCATAGCCCACGTAGCCGGCCATCTTGGTGGCGATGGGGCTCGGCAGGGCATTGCCGACCGCCAGGGTCTCGGCGAACTGCTGGGCATTCATCCACCCATAGCGACCGACCACCTCCGCTTCGATCAGCGGGATGATTGCCGGCCCACCCCCGTAGCCAATGATGTTGGGGATGAAGAAGGCGAGGAACAGTTCCCAGTAGATCATCGGGTAGCCGCCTTGCCGGACGGCGCCGGTCGCAGCAGCGCGGCGGCCAGCAGGCCGCCGATGATCCAGCCGGGATGCACGCCCAGCAGGTAGATCAGCACGCCTGCCACGCCTGCCATGGCCAGGCTGGCCCCCCAGCCCAAGGCGAGCCGTGACTTGTTCCAGAAGTCCATGGTCAGCTGGGCCATCATCACCATGACGACCGGCACCACAGCCTGGCCCATGCCCTGGATCCAGGCGACATCGCGATAACGGCTGAAGATGCCCAGCAGGGCGATCATCGCCGCGATCATGGGCAGGATCACGGCACCCACGGCGATCACGCAGCCGCCAAGGCCCGCTACCCGATAGCCGATATAGCCGGGCATCTTGGTGGCGATGGGGCCCGGCAGCGTATTGCCGATGGCGAGGACGTCGGCGAACTCCTCGTCGTTCAGCCAGCCGTGCCGCTTCACCACTTCCTGCTGGACCAGCGGTATCATGGCGGGGCCGCCACCGAAACCCAGCAGGCCGATCCGGGTGAAGGCCCAGAAGAGAGCACCTAGCGGTGCCTTGTCGGCGGGGTTCATGGCGTCACCCTGGTCAGGTCGATGAGGGGAGCTCTAATGGATATTATGTGCATTAGTCGTCTTGATATTAAAAAATCGATTATTTGAACTAGACTATAGGTTGCCACGGAAAGATGCGTCAAGCCTGCAATCGGAGTGGGCCGTCGAGGAGGAAACATGGCGATACCCAAGCGGAAGGAGCGGATGACCGCATCCAGCCGGATCTACGACACCCTGCGCCAGGACCTTGTCAATGGTCGCTTCGAGGCCGGTGAAAAGGTTGCCATCAGTGCCCTGAAGGAGCGCTACTCGGTGGGGTTGAGCCCGCTTCGAGAGGCGCTCAACCGACTGGCGGCCTACGGGCTGTTGATACAGGAGAACCAGCGTGGCTTCCGGGTGCCGAGCCTGGATCGTGAGGAACTCGATGACATCTCGGGCATGCGGCGCGAGCTGGAGGGCATGGCGCTGGAACGTGCGATTCGTTTCGGTGATGCCGAATGGGAGTCCGAACTGCTCGCCGCGGCGCACCGTCTCAAGCGTGCCGACATGGCGCCGGAGAAGGTCGACGAGTGGGAGCAACTGCATGCCCGCTTCCATCGGACCCTGGTGGCACCCTGCGGCTCGGTCTGGCTACTTCGCTTCATCGAGCAGTTGCATGATCAGTTCGATCGCTATCGGCGCATGGCGCCCGAGGCCCCCGAGGTACGGCGTGTGCTCGATGCACAGCACGGCGAGCTGGTGGAACTGGCGCTCGAGCGTGACATCGAGTCGGCCAGGGAGCTGATGGATGATCATATCCAGCGCTCCTACGAGGTGGCGCTGGGGGGCTTCGCCATCCGGGGCTAGTCCCGGGAGGCCAGGCGGACCCGTCCACGCAGCCGGGCCTCCAGCGAGGCCAGGTCGAGTTCGGTGTCACGGGGCCAGCCCACGGTCAGGACCACGCCATCGGCGCCGTAGTCGGCCTGTTCCACGGGGATGTCGCGGTCGGCCAGCCAGGCGCGGGCCTCGGCCTCGCCGGCGAAGTCGACCTTCAGCTGTTGCGGGGTGCGTTCGATGACCTCGCGGCGGGGGAGGGTTTCCAGTGCCTGGGCCACGGCCTGGGCATAGGCGCGGGCCAGGCCGCCGGTGCCGAGCTTGGTGCCGCCGAAGTAGCGGGTGACCACGCAACCCACCTGGCCCAGCCCCGAGCCCTGGAGTACCTGGAACATGGGGCGACCGGCGGTGCCGCCGGGCTCGCCGTCATCGGAGAAGCCGATCGCGGCCTGCTCGCCGGGTGGCCCGGCGATGAAGGCGCTGCAGTGGTGGCTGGCATTGGGGTGGGTGCGGCGGGCCTCGGCCAGCAGGGCCTCGAAGGCGGTGATGTCGGGGGCGAGGCAGAGCCAGGTGATGAAACGGCTGCGCTCGACCTCGAGAGCCGTTTCCCGCCAGTGCCCCGCCGGGATATCGGGAACCGCATAGCGCATCAGGCGGCCATCTCCGGTCGTCGCGCCACGCCCATCACCAGTCCCAGCACCTGGATGTCGCTGTTCTTCAGGTAGATGGGGGCCATGCTCTCGTTGGCCGGCTGCAGGCGCACGCCCGACTTCTCTATATAGAGCTTCTTCAGGGTGACCTCCTGGTCGTTGATCATCACCACGGCGGTCTCGCCGTTCTCGGCGCTCTCCTGCCGTTCGATGATGATCACATCCCCGTCGAAGATGTTGCAATCGATCATGGAGTCACCGCGGACCTTCAGGGCGTAGGTGTTGCGGCGCACCATGCGCGAGGGTACGTGGATGCTGCCGGCCTCCAGGCAGGCCTCGATGGGCATCCCCGCCGAGACCTGCCCCAGCAGCGGGATTTCGACCAGTTCGTCCTGGGTCAGGTCGTCGGCTTCGAGGGCCTCCCAGGCCTCTGCCAGTGGCAGGTTGGGCAGGCGATGCAGGAACCGTGTTGTGGCCTTGGGCATGGTGCGTCTCTCCTGTCTGCGGATCGGTGAGCAAACCCCTGTCGATACGTACAGTGAATCTGAAGCATAGCAGGGGGGCGGGATCTGGCAAGGGGCGGCCGCAGACGGTAGCGTTGATGCAGGTCAACTGCGACTGGCTGACGCACGAGCTCCTCTGGCAGCAAAAGCCCTTTCCGTGTAGAGTTCCGGGCGAAATTACCCATGCCGGGAGAGTGCCTTGACCCTGCGTCTGCAAGCCCGTGAGCTGGCCTGCGAGCGTGACGACCGCTGGCTGTTCGAGGGTCTCGAGCTGGACATACGTGCCGGTGAGATCGTACGGGTCGAAGGGCCCAACGGCAGCGGCAAGACCACGCTGCTCAAGATCCTGTCAGGACAGCTGACCGACTACCAGGGCGAGCTCTTCTGGAACGGGATGCCGATGCGCCGCGTGCGTGGCGACTTCCTCTCCAGCCTGCTCTACCTGGGGCACGCGCCGGGGGTCAAGGCGGCCCTGACGCCGCTGGAGAATCTCGCCTGGTACCAGGCGCTGGCCGGCGAGGCCGACGACGAGGAGGCACGCCTGGCGGCCCTGGAGGGCGCGGGGCTTCTCGGCTTCGAGGACGTGCCGACGGGACAGCTCTCCGCGGGGCAGCAGCGCCGTGTGGCGCTGGCCCGGCTGGACCTGACGCCCCGCCCCCTGTGGGTGCTCGACGAGCCCTTCACCGCCATCGACCGTGACGGCGTGGCGGCCCTGGAGGCACGGCTCGTTGCCCATGCCCGGGACGGGGGCTGCGTGCTGGTCACCACCCACCACGAGTTGCGGGCCACCGACGAGCTGAGGCGCATCCGCCTCGGCGGGGGAGGGAGCGATGCCCGGCACTGAGACCTCCATCACCGACTCCGAGGCGGCCATGCCCTTCCGGCGGGAACCTCACGGCGGCCTGATGGTCGCATTGCGGGCAACCCTGAAACGCGACCTGGTGCTGCTGTTGCGGCGACGCAGCGAGGTGCTCAACCCGCTGGTGTTCTTCGCCCTGGTGATCACCCTGTTTCCGATCGGTATCTCGCCGGATCCGGAGTTGCTGGCCACCATCGCCCCCGGCTTGCTGTGGGTGGCGGCGCTACTGGCGGCGCTGCTCTCGCTGGACAGCCTGTTTCGCGGCGACTATGACGACGGCTCCCTGGAGCAGCTGCTGCTCACGCCCCAGCCGCTGGCTGCCCTGGGGCTGGCCAAGGTGGCGGTACACTGGCTGCTCACCGGCCTGCCGCTGTCCCTGATGGCGCCGGTGCTGGGGATCATGCTGTCGCTGCCCGCCGGCAGCTACCTGATCCTGGCGCTATCGCTGGCCCTGGGGACCGCCAGCCTGAGCCTGATCGGGGCCATCGGTGCGGCCCTGACCGTGGGGCTCTCGAGGGGCGGGGTGCTGCTGTCGCTGCTGGTCCTGCCGCTCTACATCCCGGTGCTGATCTTCGGCGCCGGTGCCGTACAGGCGGCCATCCTGGGCGACGGGGCCGTGGCCCATCTGGCCATCCTGGGGGCTCTGCTGGCGCTGGCACTGATGCTGGCCCCCTGGGCGATCGCGGCGTCACTGCGTATCAGCATCAACGGTTGAGAGGTGGAGAGGCATGTGGGCCTTTATTAACAAATTGCGTTCCCCCAAATGGTTCTACGCCATCAGTGCACGCCTGATGCCGTGGTTCTGGGTCGCCGCGGCCGCGCTGATCCTGGTCGGGACCGTCTGGGGCCTGGCCTTTGCGCCGGCCGACTACCAGCAGGGCAACAGCTTCCGCATCATCTACGTGCACGTGCCGGCGGCCTTCCTGGCCCAGTCGATCTTCGTCAGCATGGCGGTGGCCGGGCTGGTCTACATGGTCTGGAAGATCAAGGTGGCCGACATGGCCGCCGCCATGATGGCGCCGCTGGGCGCGGCCATGGCCTTCATCGCGCTGTTCTCCGGTGCCGTGTGGGGCGTGCCTACCTGGGGCACCTGGTGGATGTGGGACGCGCGCCTGACATCCATGCTGATCCTGCTGTTCCTCTACTTCGGCGTCATCGCCCTGCGCGGGGCCTTCTCGAGCCGTGACAGCGCCTCCCGAGCGGCCTCGGTGCTGGCCATGGTGGGCGTCATCAACATCCCGATCATCAAGTATTCGGTGGACTGGTGGTATACGTTGCATCAGCCGGCCACCTTCACCGTCACCGGGCGCGTCGGCATGCCCATGGAGATGTGGGCACCGCTGCTGATCATGGTGCTGGGCTTCTACAGCTTCTTCATCGCCCTGACCCTGATGCGCACCCGCAGCGAGATCCTGCGCCGCGAATCCAACAAGCGCTGGGTGCGTGACCTGGCCGGAGAGGAGCGCTGATGGCCTTCGAATCCTTCAACGAATTCATCGCCATGGGGGGACATGCCCCCTACGTCTGGGCCTCGTGGGCCGTCACCGCGGTGCTGCTGGGCGGCATCGTCCTGCACGCCCGCGCCGAGCGCCGCCAACTGCTGCGCAACCTGCAGCGTCGCGCCCGTCGCGAGCAGCGCCTGGGAGCCGACCAGGGCGAGGTGGCGAGAGTTTCACATCAATCGGGTGGTAATCGTCATGACACTTAGCCTGACACCGAAACGCAAGCAGAAACTCTACGTGATCCTGGGGCTCGTCGCCCTGGCCGCCATCGCCGTGGGCCTGACCCTCTACGCGCTGCGCGCCAACATCAACCTCTTCTTCAGCCCGGTGCAGATCGCCGCCGGTGATGCCCCCTACGAGCGCCAGATCCGCGCCGGCGGCATGGTCAAGGAGGGCTCGGTGTCGCGCAATCGCGATAGCCTGGATGTGGAGTTCACCGTGACGGACTATGTGGACGACCTGCGCGTACACTACAGTGGCATCCTCCCCGACCTGTTCCGCGAGGGGCAGGGGGTGGTGGTGGTCGGCCAGCTGCAGCACGACGGCTACCTCAAGGCCGACCAGGTGCTGGCCCGCCACGACGAGAACTACATGCCCCCCGAGGTGGCCCAGGCGCTGGAGGAAGCGGGTTACTCGCCCGCCGACTACCAGGCCAAGGCCGCCGAGGTCGGCAAGCGGCTCGAAGCCGAGGGCGACGGCGCCAGCCAGAACTGATCCGGAGTGTCCATGCAGACCTTGATGATTCCCGAAATCGGCCACTTTGCCCTGATCATCGCGCTGCTGCTGGCGGTGGTGCAGGCGGTGATGCCCCTGGCCGGTGCGGCGACCCGTCGGCCGTTGTGGATGGCCTATGCCCGGCCCATGGCGGCCGGGCAGTTCCTGTTCGTGGCCGTCGCCTACGCCTGCCTGACGGCGAGCTACATGCTCGATGACTTCAGCGTCGCCAACGTGGCCAACAACTCCAACTCCATGCTGCCCTGGTACTACAAGGCCAGTGCTGTCTGGGGCAACCACGAGGGCTCGGTACTGCTGTGGAGCCTGATGCTCGCCGGCTGGGGCTACTTCGCCGCGCGCTTCTCGCGCGAGCTGCCCCGTGACATGGTCGCCCGGGTCATCGGCGTGATGGGGCTGGTCTGTGTCGGCTTCCTGCTGTTCATCCTGGTCACCTCCAACCCCTTCGAGCGGCTGCTGCCCAACATGCCCCAGGACGGCGCCGACCTGAACCCGCTGCTGCAGGACTTCGGCCTGATCGTCCACCCGCCGATGCTCTACATGGGCTACGTGGGCTTCTCGGTGGTCTTCGCCTTCGCCATCGCCGCCCTGCTGGGTGGGCGTCTGGACGCCGCCTGGACCCGCTGGGCGCGCCCCTGGACCAACCTGGCCTGGGCATTCCTCACCGTGGGCATCGCGCTGGGCAGCTGGTGGGCCTACTATGAGCTCGGCTGGGGCGGCTGGTGGTTCTGGGACCCGGTGGAGAACGCCTCGCTGCTGCCGTGGCTCACCGGCACCGCACTGATGCACTCCCTGGCCGTCACCGAGAAGCGCGGTGCCTTCAAGAGCTGGACGGTGCTGCTGGCGATCACCACCTTCTCGCTGTCGCTGCTGGGCACCTTCCTGGTGCGTTCCGGGGTGCTCACCTCGGTGCACGCCTTTGCCAACGATCCGTCACGCGGCTTCTTCATCCTGGTGCTGCTGGGCATCACCGTGGGCCTGTCGCTGCTCATCTTCGCCCTGCGGGCCCCGCGGGTCAGCCACAAGGTGGGCTTCACCTGGCTCTCCCGCGACGCCCTGCTGCTGATCAACAACATCATGCTGGTGATCATGACCGTCACCGTGCTGATGGGGACGGTCTACCCGCTGCTCCTCGATGCACTGAACCTCGGCAAGATCAGCGTGGGCCCTCCCTACTTCAACGCGCTGTTCGTGCCGCTGACCGTGATCATGTGCGTGTTCATGGGCCTCGGGCCGTTGTCGCGCTGGAAGCGCATGGATGGCCGCGAGCTGTGGCGGCGGCTGTGGTGGGCGGCCCTGGCAGCCGTGCTGATCGGTGGGCTGATCCCGGTCTTCTATGGCGCGGAGTGGAACCTCTGGGTGGCCCTGGGCTTCGTCACGGCACTCTGGATCGTGCTGCCGATGCTGCGCGACCTCCACGACAAGACGCGCAACGCCCCCACGCGGCTGGCCGGCCTCAAGAAGCTCTCGCTGGCCTACTGGGGCATGCAACTCGGCCACCTCGGCGTGGCGGTCACCATCATCGGCGTGGCCGTGGTGTCCAACTACAACATCGAGCGCAACGTGCGCATGGGCCCGGGCGACAGCGTGCAGGTCGCCGGCTACACCTTCACCATGACCGAGCTCACCAGCCGCCGCGGGGCCAACTTCCTGGCCGACCGCGCGCTGATCGAGGTGCAGCGTGGCGAGAGCCGTCGCAGCTTCACCATGACGCCGGAAAAGCGGCTCTACATCGCCCGCGGCATGCCGATGACCCAGGTCGCCCTGCGCCCCGGCCTCTTCCGTGATCTCTACGTGGCCATGGGCGAGGACCTCGAGGACGGCACCTGGGCCATGCGCGTGCAGTACAAGCCCTTCGTGCGCTGGCTGTGGCTGGGCGCCCTGCTGATGGCGGCCGGCGGCATCCTGGCGGTGGCCGACAAGCGCTACCGCCGCCTGGCCACCGCCCGTGATCCCGAAGCGGCGGCCGAGGCCCGGCAGCGGGAGGCCACCGCATGAAGCGTCGTCTGCTGCTGCTGTTGCCCCTGGCCGGCTTCCTGGTGCTCTCGGTGTTTCTCTACCAGGGGCTGTCGTTGAATCCCTTCCACCGGGATTCCGCGCTGATGGCCCGGGACTTCCCCGAGTTCGATCTCGCCACCCTGGAGGAGCCCGAACGCCGGGTGGACCGCTCGCTGCTGACCACCGGCGAGCTCACCCTGGTCAATGTCTGGGGCGAGTGGTGCCCCGAGTGCAAGCGCGAGATGCCGCAGCTGCTCGACCTCTCCCAGCGCCACGACATCCGCATGGTCGGCATCAGCTGGAAGGACACCCGCGAGAAGGGGCTGGGCTTCCTGGAGGAGTTCGGCAACCCCTTCGAGATCAATATCTTCGACCCGGACAACGAGCTGGGCTTCGAACTGGGCGTGTTCGGCGCGCCCGAGTCCTTCCTGGTGGATGCCGACGGGGTGATCCGCTATCACCATGTGGGCTATATCGCGCCGGGTGACGTCCGCGACAAGATCCTGCCGGAGGTGGAAAGATGGCGCTGATGCGATCCCTGATCACGACGCTCGCCCTGCTGCTGGTGGCCGGCCTGGCCCAGGCCGCGGCCATCGAGGTGCGGGAGTTCGACGACCCGGTGCTCGAACAGCGATATCGCAGCCTGACCGCCTCGCTGCGCTGTCCGACCTGCGAGAATCAGGCGATCAACGACTCCGATGCGCCGGTCTCCGGCGACATGCGCGACCGCGTCTACCTGCTGCTGCAGGATGGCCGTTCGGACATGGAGATCCGCGATCACATGGTGCAGCGCTTCGGCGACTACGTGCTCTACAACCCCCGCCTGGAAGGGCGCACCTTCCTGCTGTGGGGGCTGCCCGCCGCCCTGGTGCTGCTCGGCGGCGTGCTGGTGATCCTCGTCGTGCGTGCGCGGCGCAATGCCTCGGCCAGTGCCCTCAGCGCCGAGGAGCGTGCGCGCCTCGATGCCCTGATCAATCGCGAGAGGACCGAATGACCCTACTCTGGATTGCCTTCGCCATCCTGCTGCTCCCGGCCCTGTGGCTGCTGGCGGCTCCCCTGCGGCGCTCCCGTGCCCTGCACGACGCCCAGCGTGACTTCGAGGCCAACGACCGTTCCGCCGAGCAGAACGTGGCCATCTATCACCGTCGCCTGGCTTCCCTCGAGGCCGCCCTCGAGCGGGGGGACATCGACCAGGGCCGCTTCGAGGAGGACCGCCTCGAGCTCGATCGCAGCCTGCTCGACGACACGGAGAGCCTCAAGCGCTCGCCCCTCAAGGGCTCCGCCACCGGGCGCCTCGCGGTGCCGGTGATGATGGTCGCGGTGGTGGTGGCCAGCGTGCTCTGGTATCAGCGCGAGGGGGCCGAAGGCGACCTCACCCTGCTGGCGGTCCAGCAGGACGTGATGAGCCAGCCGGACGCCTCGATGGAGGTGATGATCGAGCGACTCGAGGAGCAGGCCGCCCGCCAGCCCGACAATCCCAATGTGTGGATGTCGCTGTTCCCGCTCTATCGCGATGCCGGCCGGGGCGACCAGGCGATCCATGCCCTGGAGCGGCTGATCGAGATCGAGGGGCGTATCGCACCGCTTCTCGGCCAGCTGGCGCAGATCAAGTTCTTCGTCGCCAACCGGCAGCTCACCGGCGAGGTGCAGGCGCTGGTCGACGAGACCCTGGCGCTGGACTCCAGCCAGCCCACCGTCCTCGGCGTGCTGGGGATCGAGGCCTTCGACCGCGGCAACTACGAGGCGGCCATCGACCACTGGCGGCGTGCCATCGCCGGCATGGACGACCCCGCCTCCGGCGAGGCCCTGCGCGAGGGCATCCGCGTGGCCCAGCAGCGCATGGGGGTTGCCCCGGACGCGCAGGACCCGGTTGCCGCCGAGGGCCCCGGCATCCATGTGCGGGTCAGCCTGGACGACGACCTGGTCGGTCGCCTCGACGACGATGCCGCGGTCTTCGTGGTGGCCCGGGACATGGAGGGCGAGCTGCCGCCGCTGGCCGTGGCCCGGCTGAGCCTGGCCGACCTGCCGACCGAGCTGGTGCTCGACGACAGCCGCTCGATGTCGCCCGAGGCGAGTCTCTCCCAGGTGAACGAGGCGAGGCTGATGGTGCGCGTCTCGTCCAGCGGCGATGCCACTCCCCGGGCCGGCGACCTGTTCGGCGACCGCGAGGGTGTTGCGGTGGGCAGCGTCGACGGTGATCCCGTCGAGGTGGTGATCGACCGCGTCTTCGAGTGACCTTCTTCCAATAACAAGAACGGGAAAGCCGTCATGCGTCTCAAGTCGATCCGCCTGGTCGGGTTCAAGTCCTTCGTCGATCCGGTCACGGTGCCCTTCGACGGCAACATGACGGCCATCGTCGGGCCCAACGGCTGCGGCAAGTCGAACATCATCGATGCCGTGCGCTGGGTCATGGGGGAGTCCTCGGCCAAGACCCTGCGCGGCGAGTCGATGACCGACGTGATCTTCAACGGCTCCACCGGCCGCAAGCCGGTGGGGCAGGCCTCCATCGAGCTGCTCTTCGACAATCGCGACGGTGCCATGGGCGGCATCTACGCCCAGTATGCCGAGATCGCCGTCAAGCGCCTGGTCACCCGCGACGCCCAGTCGAGCTACTTCTTCAACGGCCAGAAGTGCCGCCGCCGCGACATCGCCGACCTCTTCCTCGGCACCGGCCTCGGGCCGCGCTCCTATGCCATCATCGGCCAGGGCATGATCTCGCGGTTGATCGAGGCACGCCCCGAGGAGCTGCGGGCGACTCTCGAGGAGGCCGCCGGCATCTCCAAGTACAAGGAGCGCCGCCGCGAGACCGAGAATCGCATGCGCCGCACCCAGGAGAACCTGGAGCGCCTGGAGGACATCCGCGAGGAGCTCGACAAGCAGCTCGAGCGCCTCAGGCGCCAGGCCGAGGCCGCCCGCCGCTACCAGACCCTCAAGCAGGAGGAGCATCGGGTGAAGGGCGAGCTGGCACTGCTGCGCGCCCGTGCCCTGCGGGCCAGCCAGACCGAGCAGGAGACCCGCGTCCGCGAGCTGGAGACCGGCGTCGAGCGCGAGGTCCTGGGACTGCGCCAGTGCGAGACCCGCCTCGAGGAGGCCCGCGCCGACCACGACCGCCTGGCCGGCGAACTCGATGCCCAGCAGGGTCGCTTCTACGAGACCACCACCGCCATTGCCCGCCTCGAGCAGGACATCGAGCACGCCCGAGCCCGCGATGCCCAGCTCGCCCGCGACCTGGAGAATGCCCGGCGCGAACTGGCCGAGCTCGACCGCCTGGGCGAGGACGACGGCGAACGCCTGGTGCGCCTGGATGAACGGCTCGAGACCCTCACCCCCGAGCGCGAGGAGGCCGCCGAGCAGCTGGCCCAGCTGGAGGCCGGCGTCGAGGAGACAGAGCCCGAGGCCGAGGAGGCCGATGCCGCCTGGGAAGCCTTCAACGAGCAGTGGCGTGAAGCCAGCCGCGAGGCCGAGCGCAGCCAGGACCGCCTGCGCGAGCTGGAGTCGCGACTCGAGCGGATCGAGGGCGACGAGCGCCGCCGCCGCCAGCAGCATGACGAGCTGCCCGACATCGCCCTGCTCGGCGAACAACGCCGGGAGCTGGCCGAGCGCCTGGCCGAGCTGGCGCTGTCGCGCGACGCGGTGGAGGAGCGTCGCGAGTCGCTCCAGGCCAGCCGGGACGAGGCACGGGAGCAGGTGCGCGAGGCCGAACAGGCACGCGAGGCCGATCGTCAGCGGCGCAGCGAACTGCAGGGCGAGCTGGCCTCCCTGGAGGCCCTGATCCAGGCCGGCCTGGCCGATCACGACGAGGCCCTCGACGCTCACCTGGCCGAGCGCGGCCTGGCCGAGGCCCCGCGCCTGGGCGAGAGCCTCGAGGTCGACCCGGGCTGGGAGGAGGCGGTCTCCTGGGTGCTCGCTCCCTGGATACGGGCTCGCCTGGGCCCGCTCGCCGAAGGGCGGGCGGCCCTGGATGCCGCGCCCGGGGAGCTCGGCCTGCTCGAGGCCGACGCGCGCCCCGCCCCGGCCGACAGCCTCGCGGCGCGTGTCCGGGGCGCCGGCGCCGCCGCCCAGTGGCTGGCCGGCATCCGCTGTGTCGAGTCCCGCGAGGCGGCCTGGGCGGAACGGGCCTCGCTCTCGTCCGGCGAGAGCCTGATCACCGCCGACGGCCTCTGGCTGGGGGATGGCTGGGCGCGTCACCGCGGCCAGGGCGAGGGGCTCGATGCCCTGCTGGTCAGCCGACGCCGCGAGGCCGAGGCCCGCAGCGAACTCGACGAGGTCGAGGCGCGCCTGGACGAGCAGGAGACGCGCCTCGCCGCCGCCGCCGAGCGAGTCGAGCAGGCCGAGGGGGCCCTGGAAGCGTCGCGGCTGGAGGAGCGGGACCTCGACCAGCAGTGCCAGCAACTGGCCGTGCAGGACAGTGGCCTGGCCAGTCGCCTCGAGCATCTCGAAGGGCGGGCGGCCGAACTCGACGAAGAGCTCGCCGGGCTGGTCGAGGCGCGCGAGGAGGCATTGCTGGCCATCGAGGAGGTGCGGGATCGCTGGCAGCAGGCCATGGCCCGGCTCGAGGAGGGCACCGAGCGGCGCGAGCGGCTCGACCGCGAGCGCCAGCAGGCCCGCGAGCGGCTCGCCTCGCTGCGCAGTCGGCAGCGTCCGCTGGCCGACGAGGTCCAGCGGCTCGCCCTGGAGCAGGAGCGCCTGAGCGCCGAGCGGGCCGGTCTGGCCGAGCAGCAGGGGCGCGCCGGCGAGGTGCGCGAGCGCCTCGAGCAGCGTGCCGCCGAGCTCGAGGAGGAGCGCGAGATGCTGCGCGAACCGGAGGAGGAGCGCCGCGAGCGACTCGACGAACTGCTCGACCGCCGCGAGCGCGAGGAGCGCGCCCTGAACGAGGTACGCAGCCGGGCCGCCGAACTGGTCGAGCGGCTGCGCAAGGACGAACAGGCCCGCCAGGGCCACGAGCGCAACCTCGAGGGTATCCGCGAGCGGCTGCAGGAGGCGCGGATGCAGGTCCAGGCGCTGAGGCTCAAGGCCGAGACCCAGGACGAGCAGCTCGGCGAACTGGGTCACGACGCCGATGCCCTGGCCGAGTCGCTCGATCCCAATGCCACCGAGTCCGCCTGGCAGACCCGCCTCGAGGAGCTCGGCGAGCGCATCCGCCGGCTCGGGGCCATCAACCTGGCGGCCATCGAGGAGTACGACCAGCAGGCCGAGCGGCGCGACTACCTGGAAGCCCAGCACGCCGAGCTCAGCGAGGCCCTGGAGACCCTCGACCGGGCGATCCGCCGCATCGACCAGGAAACCCGTACCCGCTTCCGCGAGACCTTCGAGCGAGTCAATGCCGGCCTGCAGTCACTTTTTCCGCGGGTCTTCGGCGGCGGAACCGCATGGTTGACCCTGACCGGCGAGGATTTGCTCGAGACCGGCGTGGCCATCATGGCGAGGCCACCGGGCAAGAAGAACAGCACCATTCACCTGCTGTCCGGTGGCGAAAAGGCACTCACCGCCCTGTCGATGGTCTTTGCCATCTTCCAGCTCAATCCGGCACCCTTCTGCATGCTCGACGAGGTGGATGCTCCCCTCGATGATGCCAATGTGGGTCGCTATGCGAAGCTGGTGAAGGAGATGTCGGAGACCGTCCAGTTCATCTATATCACCCACAACAAGATCGCCATGGAAGCATCGGAACGTCTCATGGGCGTGACCATGCAGGAGCCCGGGGTATCACGCCTGGTGGCGGTGGGCGTCGAGGAGGCCGCGGCCCTGGCCGAGGCCTGATGGACTTGATCGTGAACGGCAAAAGGGGTAACAAGGAAGGTAACGTTGCTGCATTGCATGGATGCACTGGGATTATGGAAGGGCGATTGCACAGGGCACTGTCGACTCTCGGCAGAAAAAGGCCGGGCTTGACAAACAAAAAAAGTGGCCCTTTTTTTGGCAATCGCGCTATGCTGTTGACGGACAACCATCAGGCATGGCGCCTTAGCAAAAGGCATGACGACCCATGGAACTTAGAGAGTGGCTGATCATCCTGGGGTTGGCGCTGGTGACCCTCATCGTCATCGATGGAGTGCGTCGCCTGCAGCGTCAGCGTCGAATCCCTCGCCTCGACGAGGTGGAAGGCGATGCGCGAGGGCAGGACCTCGACCCCGAAGCGGCGGCCCGCGAGGCTGAAATCAACTGGGAACTGCCCAATGGAGGGGCGCGAGTCGTCAGGCCCGCGGATTACAGTAGCCTGCAACCCAAGCCCAAGCTCGAACGCCAGGCACATCCCGGCCCCTCTCGCGTGCTGGCCGGCCTGAGGGCGAGCGCCAGCCAGGAGGCGGCCTCGTCGGCAAGCACGGCATCCGCGGAGCCGGAATTCCCGCCTGCGCGTGAAACGCGCCACGAGCCCGCCGCTTCCCGCCCGGCCGAGCCGGCTTCCCGTCAGACGGAAGCCAGCCCGGCGGTGGCGGAAGACCACGGGTCGCCGTCCAGCGAGGGGGCCACTGAGGGGCGGCGTGAACCCAGCCTCTCGGCTTGGGAGGACGATACCGCCGAGACCGGGATGGAGGCAGGGGCCGAACCCCTGGCCGCCGATCCCGGGGACCACGACGACTACCAGGAGATCGAGCGCCATCGCCTGGTGGATCTCGACGGCGTGGGCGACACGATCAAGAGCGGATCGCGGCGCATGGGTGCCACGATGCAGCGCTTCGGTGCCTCGCTGCAGAAGTCCATCGCCGACCGCCGCGAGCAGAAGCGGCTCGAGAGGGAGCGCCGCGAGCAGGAGAGGGCAGAGAAGGCCGCCCGCGAGGCCGAACAGCGTCGCCGGGCCGAGGAGGCGAAGGCGGCCCGCGAGGCCGAGGCCATCGCCCAGGCCGACGACGACGATCCACTGTTCACCCCGCCGCGGCTGCGCAGTGCCGAGGAGCTCGCGTCCGGGGCCGATGCCCGTCGTCCTGACGACAGCGAATCCCCGGCCGCCGAGCGACAGGCGCACCGCGACGAGGCCCCGGCCTTCGAGGAGCGTTACCAGAGCGATGTGGTGCGCGCCCATCCGGTGCTGGAGAAGGCCCTGCGTCACGACGTCAGCGCCGAGCACGCCCGGCACGCGCTCAGCCACGCCGAGGAGATCATCGTCATCAGCGTGATGTCGCGCGAGGAGGAGGGCTTCTCGGGGACCGCGCTGCTCGACCTGATGCTCGCCTGCGGGCTCCGCTACAGCCGCGACATGGGCATCTTCCACCGTTTCGAGACCGAAGACCCGGAGAGTCAGCTGCAGTTCTCGATGGTCAATGTGCTCAAGCCGGGCACCTTCCCCATCGAGTCCATGGACGACTTCCGTACCCCGGGCGTGACCCTGCTGATGCCCCTGCCGGGAGCCAGCGACACCGCGGCCGCCTTCGAGGCGATGGTCGAGACCGCCATGGTCGTCGTGCGTAACATGGGCGGCGAGCTGAAGGACGAGAACCAGAGCGTGATGACCGCCCAGACGGTGGAATTCGCCCGCCAGCGGGTTCAGGAGTTCGAGAGGCGCAACCGCCTCAACCGCTATCAGGTGAACTGAAGCCGGAAGCGGCAAGCTTGAAGCTGGAACAGGAACAACCCCATGAACTCATGGGGTTGTTCCTTTATGGGGTGCAGAAAACGCGGGTATGCGAAAATAGCCCGGCCTTCGTGATACCAGACCAGGGACACCATGAGTCAGCCCGACCAGAAGATCCGCGACGAGGTCGTGCGCCTGCGTGCCGAGCTCGAGGATGCCAACTATCGCTACTACGTGCTCGACGAGCCGCGCCTGACCGATGCCGACTACGACCGCCGGCTGCGCCGGTTGCAGGAAATCGAGGACGCGCACCCCGAGCTGGTGACGCCGGACTCGCCCACCCAGCGGGTCGGCGCGGCACCGGACGCCGGTTTCCCCGAGGTCCAGCACGCCGTGCCGATGCTGTCGCTGGACAACGCCTTCGACGAGGCGGAGCTCGCCGCCTTCGTCAAGCGCATCGGCGACCGCCTCGAGCGGGACGGCGACGACCTGGCCTTCTGCTGCGAGCCCAAGCTCGACGGCGCCGCGGTGTCGCTGGTCTACGAGCATGGCGTGCTGGTCAGCGGTGCCACCCGGGGCGACGGCCGCATCGGCGAGGGCATCACCTCCAACCTGCGCACCCTGCGCTCCATCCCGCTCAGGCTGCGCGGTAATGCCCCCCCGGACCTGCTGGAGGTGCGCGGCGAGGTGATCATGAGCCATGCCGGCTTCGAGGCCCTGAACGACAGGGCACGGGAGGAGGGCGGCAAGGTCTTCGCCAACCCGCGCAACGCCGCCGCCGGCAGCCTGCGCCAGCTCGACCCCAGGATCACCGCCACCCGGCCGCTGGAGTTCAGCGCCTACCAGGTGGCGCGGATCGATCCGGACCCGGGCGACGCCACCCACAGCGAGCTGATGGCGCGCCTCGGCGATCTCGGCCTGCGCACCAGCGCCGAACTCGAGGTGGTCACCGGTAGCCAGGGGCTGATCGACTACTGCCGCACCCTGGGCGAGAAGCGCGACGGCCTCGGTTACGACATCGACGGCGTGGTGATCAAGGTCGATGACCTGCGCCTGCAGCGCGAGCTGGGCTTCGTGGCCCGCGCGCCGCGCTGGGCCATCGCCTACAAGTTCCCCGCCCAGGAACAGACCACCCGGCTCAACGACGTGGAGTTCCAGGTCGGCCGTACCGGGGCGATCACCCCGGTGGCGCGGCTCGAGCCGGTCTCGGTGGCCGGCGTCACCGTCTCCAATGCCACCCTGCACAACGCCGACGAGATCGCCCGCCTGGGGGTGATGATCGGCGACACCGTGGCCATCCGCCGCGCCGGCGACGTGATTCCCCAGGTGGTGCGGGTGCTGGAGGAGGAGCGCCCGGCGGATGCCCGGGAGATCGTCTTCCCCAGCCGCTGTCCGGTGTGCGACTCCGAGATCGAGCGCATCGAGAGCGAGGTCGTCTCGCGCTGTTCCGGCGGGCTCTACTGTGCCGCCCAGCGCAAGGAGGCCCTCAAGCACTTCGCCTCGCGCCGCGCGCTCGACATCGACGGCCTCGGCGAGAAGCTGATCGATCAGCTGGTCGAGCGCGACTGGGTCACCTCGCCGGCGGACCTGTTCCGGCTCGAGGCCGAGCGGCTGGCCGACCTGCCGCGCATGGCGCAGAAGTCCTCCGAGAACCTGGTGGCGGCGCTGGAGAGGGCCAAGCGGACGACCCTGCCCCGCTTCATCTACGCCCTGGGCATCCGCGAGGTGGGCGAGGCCACCGCCGCCAACCTGGCGCGCCACTTCGGTACCCTGGAGGCCCTGATGGCCGCCGAGGTCGAGGACCTCGAGGCCGTGGAGGACGTCGGCCCGGTGGTGGCCGCCCATGTGCACACCTTCTTCCGCCAGCCCCACAACCGCGAGACCATCGAGGAGCTGATCGCCTGCGGCCTGCAGTGGGAGGAGGAGAAGGTCGGCGAGCGTCCCCAGCCGCTGGCGGGCCAGACCTGGGTGCTCACCGGCACCCTGGAGAGCATGACCCGCGACGAGGGCAAGGCACGCCTGCAGGCACTGGGCGCCAAGGTCGCCGGCAGCGTGTCGAAGAAGACCGCCGGGGTGGTGGCCGGCCCGGGGGCCGGCAGCAAGCTCGAGAAGGCCATGCAGCTCGGCGTCGAGGTGCTCGACGAGGCGGCCTTCCTCGCCCGGCTCGAGGCCTGGGAGAACGGAGAGGAAGCGCAATGAATGACGGTCGCTTTATCGAGGTCCCCTACCGCATGCTGCCGGGCGAGACCCTGGATGCCCTCCTCGAGGCCTTCGTCACCCGCCAGGGCTACGACACCACCGACACCGGCGAGGGCATGCAAGGCTGGGTCGCCGAGCTCAAGCGCCAGCTCGAGCGTGGCGAGCTGATCATCGCCCACGATCTCCAGACCGAGAGCACCGAGGTGATGACGCTGGCCCAGTGGCGCGCCTTCGGCCGCGACCTGGCCGACGACGAGGAAGGGTAGGGATCCATGGCCGCAGCCCGTCCGCTGTGGGAGCGGAGCTCCAGGGCAGGCATCGACCACCTTGTGGGAGCCGCGCTTTGCGGGGCGATGCGGCGCGAAGCGGCGCTGGGCGGTGGTCGGCAACGCTGACGGTTGCCGCCGGGGCGCCTTCGGCGCCAATCGCGCAGAAAATCTGCACTCCCACAGGGGCGCTGGCGGTCATCCGCCGCCGAGGCGGGGATTTGCCTGCCTGTGGGAGCCGCGCTTTGCGGGGCGATGCGGCGCGAAGCGGCGCTGGGCGGTGGTCGGCAACGTTGGCGGTTTCCGCCAAGGCGCCTGCGGCGCCAATCGCTCGGCGGAGCCGAACTCCCACAGAAGGCTGCGAGTCAGGCCTGCTTCCCCCTCACCAGGTCCCTGATGATCCGCCGGCCCGGGTGCAGATGGTCCACCAGCGGCTGCTCCAGGGGCAGCGGCTCGTCGCAGATCATCGAGGCCAGCAGCTCCGCGCAGAGCGGCGCGCTGGCCAGCCCCCGGGAGCCATGGGCGGCGCTGATCCAGAGCCCCTCGTGGTGGCGCCCCGTGACGTCGGGCACCTGGGTGGCGTCCCGGGCCAGCACCGCGTAGTCCTCCCGCCACGCCTCGGCGTCGGGTACCGGCCCGGCGTAGGGCGACTTGTCGGGGCTCGCCGCCCGTACGCCCACCCGGCCGGTGAGGCGTGCGGGGGATAGATCCGCCCCCGCGGCGCGCAGCGCCTCGACGAAGGCGGGCAGGCCCCGGGCCAGCTCGGCCAGGTTGGCGGCGTGGTCCGCCTCGCGCTCCGCCGTGTCGGTCTCTCCCGGGGCAAAGGTGGCGCCGAAGTTGAGCACACCGTCCGCCGCCGGGGGCACATAGCCGCCGGCGCACACTACCCGACCCAGGGTGGGGGCGCCTTCGGGGACCGCAAGCTGACTGACCTGGCCGCGCACCGGCTGCAGGGGCAGGGCGGCGGTCTGGGCGAAGCCGGCGGCCTCGCTGGCCCCGGCGACCACCACCTGGTCGGCCCGAAGCACCTCGCCGTCGGCCAGGCTCAGGTTCCAGCCGTCGGCGTCCTTCTCCAGCGCCGTCACCTCGCCCTGCCGGAAGGCGACGCCCGAGGTGGCGGCCAGGCGCGTGCAGAGCGAGAGCGGCCGGACCCAGGCGGCGCAGGGGTAGTCCAGAGCCGGCCCCGGCACCTCGATGCCGGCCACCGCGCTGGCCGCCTCGGCGTCGAGGCCGCGCACCACGCTCTCGGGCAGCGGGTGGTTGGCCAGGAAGCGCGCCTGGCGTGCCTGCTCCTTCTCGCTCAGGGCCAGCTGCAGCACGCCGCTGGGACGCCACAGCCGCTGTTCGGGGTCGAGTGTTTCGAGCCAGCGCCGGCTGTGCAGCAGCCCGGCCAGGTAGGTGCGGCTCTGCAGGTTGGTGTCCACGGCCAGCTTCACGTAGAGCGCCCCCTGCAGGTGGGTCTCGCCGAGGCTGGCACGGTCGAAGCGGTCGATCAGGGTGACCGCGACGCCGCGCCGGGCCAGGGCGGCGGCGGTGCTGGCCCCGGCGATGCCGGCGCCGATCACCGCCACACGGCGCGGCGGCCGGGCGGCGGGGGGCGTGAACCAGGGGGAGCGGGTTCGCCGCTCATCCAGCGGTGGCGCGTCGATCTCGCCGGCGAGCATCTCGCGCTTGCGACCGAAGCCCGGCACCTTGCGCCAGGCAAAGCCTGCTTCGGCCAGGCCGCGCTTGACGACGCCCGCACAGGTGAAGGTGGCGAAGGTCGCCCCGGGGCGCGAGCGGGCCGCCATGGCGAGGAACAGTTCGGGCCGCCACATCTCCGGGTTCTTGGCCGGCGCGAAGCCGTCGAGGAACCAGGCGTCGATCCGGCCGTCGAGGAGCCGCAAGCGTTCGGTGGTATCGCCGAAGTGCAGGTCCAGGGTCACCCTCTCGTCGAGCCACAGTCGGTGTACCCCGGCCACCGGCTCGGGCCATTGGGCCACCAGCCGCGCGGCACGCGGGGCGAGGTCGGGCCAGGCGGCGAGCGCCCGGGCCAGGTCCTCGCGGGTGAGCGGGAACCGTTCGGTGGAGACCAGGTGCAGCCTCGCGCCCGCCGGGGCATGGGTGTCGAAGCAGGCCCAGGCACAGAGCAGGTTGAGCCCGGTACCGAAGCCCGTCTCGCCGATCACGAAGGGGCGCGTCTCGCGCCACTCGGCGAACCGCCGTGGCAGGTCGTTGCCGGCGATGAAGACATGCTCGGTCTCGGCCCGGCCGTCATGGCGGGAGAAGTAGACATCGTCGAAGGCCCGGGAGTGGGGCGAGGACTCGCCCGTCTCGTCCCGGCGCCAGTCGAGGCAGGCAGTCTCCAGGCCCGCCATCGGAGGCAGGCCATCGGCGGTAGCGGTCAAGGCGTGGCTCCGATGGGCAGGTGCTGGTCAGAACTTGATCATTGCCGCCGCAGCGCCATCGTGACAGGGCTGTCGCAAGGCGTCCGCGGCGTATCAACAGCGTTATCCACAGAGTCTGTGCAAAACCCTCGGTGGATAAGTCAGGGGAAGACCTTCTTGTAGGGCTTGACGGTCACCCTGGCGTAGACCCCCGCGATCATGTAGGGGTCGGCATCGGCCCAGGCCTGGGCCTCCTCCAGGTTGTCGAACTCGGCCACCACCAGGCTGCCGGAGAAGCCGGCCTCGCCCGGGTCTTCGCTGTCGATGGCCGGATGCGGGCCGGCCAGGACCAGGCGCCCCTCGTCGCGCAGCGTCTCGAGGCGGGCCAGGTGGTCGGGGCGGGCGGCAAGGCGCCGCTCCAGGCTGTTCTTCACATCTTCGCTGATGATCGCATAGAGCATCGCAGTCGCTTCCTCGGGGTTGTGCGGCACGGGCCGCAGGGGGCCAGCGGGGCTCGACATTGACCGATATCGGCCGGGCGAGCACCATGTAAGGATATTCTGACAAAGTCACCTGCCGGCGTCATGCCAATGAATGCACTTCCCGCCCGTTTCGAGGGCGAGAGCCGCCCGTTGACCGTCGACCTGCACATGCACTCCACCGCCTCGGACGGCGCCCTGCCGCCCGCCGAGGTGGTGGCGCTGTGCCGGGCGCGCGGCCTGACTCACATGGCGCTCACCGATCACGATACCATGGCCGGCATCGCCGAGGCCGCCGCTGCTGCCGAGCGCGAGGGCATCCGCCTGATGCCCGGCAGCGAGCTCTCCACCCGCTGGGCCGGGATCAATATCCATGTGGTCGCCCTGCTGCCCGAGGGAGCGCAGGGTGCCCTGGTCGAGGGGCTCGAGCGCCAGGCCGTGGCCCGCCAGGCCCGCGCCGAACTCATTGCCCGGCGCATGGAGAAGCTGGGGCTCGAGGATGCCCTGTCCCGCGCCCGGGAACAGGCCGGTTCCCTGCGCCCGCTGGGTCGACCCGACTTCGCCAGGGCCCTGGTGGCGGCGGGGCTGGTGCCTGATGTGGCCACGGCCTTCAGGAAGCACCTCGGCAACGGCAAGGCCGGCGACGTCAAGGCGCACTGGCCGGAGCTCGCCGAGGCGGTGGGCTGGATCCTCGATGCCGGCGGCGTGGCGGTACTCGCGCATCCGCTGCGTCACGGCCTGACCCGGCGCAAGCGGGGCCTGCTGCTGGACGCCTTCCGCGCCGCGGGCGGCCAGGCCGCCGAGCTGGTCAGCGGCTTCCAGAACCCGGACGCGACCCGGGACCTGGCCCGCCAGTTCCAGGAGCGCGAGCTCTACGCCTCGCTGGGCAGTGACTTCCACTTCCCCGGCGGCCACCTGGCCCCGGGCAGCATGAGTCCGGTGCCGCGCACCGCCACCCCGCCGGTCTGGTCCCATCCGCGGCTGGCCGGCTTCGCCGAGGCCGCGGCGTGAGCACCGGAGCGCGCTATAGTGACAGACATTCATCGGCCATCGAACAGGGAGCTCGCATGAGCCAGTTCTTCCAGATCCATCCAGACAACCCGCAGAAGCGGCTGATCGACCAGGCGATACAGATCATTCGTGACGGTGGCGTGGTGGCCTACCCCACCGATTCCGGCTATGCCCTGGGCTGCCACCTGGGCGACAAGAAGGCCATCGAGAGGATCAAGTGGTTGCGCTCGCTGGACGACAAGCACAACTTCACCCTGGTCTGCTCGGACCTCTCCGAGATCGGCACCTACGCCAAGGTGGACAACGCCGTCTTCCGGCTGCTCAAGGCCCATACCCCGGGGGCCTACACCTTCATCCTCAACGCCACCACCGAGGTGCCGAGGCTGCTGCTGCATCCCAAGCGCCGCTCCATCGGCATGCGGGTGCCGGATCACAACATCACGCGAGCCCTGCTCGGTGCCCTGGGGGAACCGCTGATGAGCGTGACCCTGATCCCGGTGGACGAGACGTTGCCGATGACCGACCCGGAAGAGATCCGCGACCGCTTCGGCACCCACCTCGACCTGATCATCGACGGCGGCGCCTGCCACCTCGAGGCGACCAGCGTCATCGACCTGCGCGAGCTGCCGCCGAAGATCGTCCGCGAGGGGCGCGGCGACGTCGAGCCGTTCCGCGAGTAGCCGCCAGCGTCCCGGCGGGGCTCAGTCCCCGCCGTTCTCCCGGTTCCCCTCCCTGTCTTCCCGTTCGTCCTTCGGGGCATTGGGATCCGGGGTCTCCTCGTCGAGCCAGGTGCCGCACTTCAGGCAGTACTTGGCTCCCCGCTCGTGCCTGTCGTGGCCGCAGCCCGGACACGCCTCGTCGGAGTAGCGCTCCTGGCGGATCGAGCGGATCACCTCCGCCGAGAACACCCCGGTGGGCACCACGATGATCGAATAGCCGGTGAGCATCACCATGACCGAGAGCCCCTGGCCCAGCGGGGTGACCGGGACGATGTCGCCGTAGCCCACCGTGGTCAGGGTGACGATGGCCCAGTAGATGGCCTGGGGGATGCTGGTGAAGCCGGCCTCGGCGGGTTCGATCAGGTAGATCAGCGAGGCGAAGATGGTCACCAGCATGAACACGGTGAACAGGAACAGGAAGATCGGGTGCCAGGCCCGGCGCAGCGACTCCACCAGCAGCCTGCCCTCGCCGACGAACTGCATCAGTCGCAGCACGCGGAAGATGCGCAGCACCCGCAGCAGGCGCACCACCACCAGCGACTGGGCGCCGGGGATGATCAGCATCAGCCAGGTGGGCAGGATGGCGATCACGTCGACGATGCCGTAGAAGCTGCGCAGGTAGGTCAATGGCTTGTCGAGGCAGTAGAGGCGCACGGCGAGTTCCACCGTGAAGGCGATGGTGAAGCCCCACTCCAGCCAGTAGAACAGGTCGCCGTAGTCGGAATGCCAGGCCGCCACGCTGTCGAGCATCACCACCAGCACGCTGGCCAGGATGATGCCGATCAGGGCGACATCGAAGCCCTTGGCCACCGGGGTGTCGGACTCGAAGATGACCTGGAAGATGCGGGTGCGCAGGCCTTCGGCGGCAGGCTTGAACGGGTTGTTCATCGAGGCGCCTCCCTGGCGACACGGAAAGGGGATGCATCAGAGTTCGGCATCGGCGGGCAGTCGTCGAGCCAGGCGCAACGCCAGGCGACCGAAGGCGGGGGTCGGCCAGTCGGGGGCGTCCAGGGCGGCGGCCAGCGCCTCGGCCTCGCGCCGGTAGCGGCCCTCCTCGAGCCCGGCCAGCCGGGCGAGCGCCTCCCGGGCCCGTTCTCGCCAGGCGGGATCGCCGGTGTCGTCGAGGGCATCCAGCGCCACCACGGCACGATGCAGCCAGGCGTCGGCGGAACCGCCTTCCGGCAACTGCCAGTGGCCGGCGAGCAGGGCACCGCCACGGGCGGCCTTGCTGGTATCCGCCGGGCGCAGGGGGACCGACTCGGCCAGCTCCTCGGCCAGGTCCTGGAGGGCCGCCGGCTCGCCGGCCTCGAGTTCGAGCTCGAGCTCGCGGATCGCCACCGTGCGGCCCTCGGCGCGTATCTCGCCCAGGTCGAGTGCCAGCTCGATGCGCGCGTCGCCGGACTCGATCCGCCAGGTCTCGCGCCGGAAGTCGGTGGCAAAGCGCGGGACCAGCCTGGCCAGCAGGGCGTGGCCGAGCTCCGCCATGGGGGGCAGGGCGGCGAGCCCCTCGAGATCGAGCCCCGGCCCCGGCACCTCCCACTCCCACTCGCCGCGACGCGAGAGCCCGCCGCCGCCCTGGCCGCGGGTCTTGAGGGTCTGCAGCAGGCGCCCGTCGACCCGGCGCAGGCGCAGGGCCATGCGGGCCGCTTCCAGGTCGCCCCCGGGGGTGTCGAAGTAGGTGTTGCCGAGGGTGGCAAGGCGCGGCACGAGCCCGGCGAGCCGTGGATGGTGACGCAGCGCCTCGGGGCCTTGTGGGCCCAGCGCCACCTTGAGTTCGATCTCCTGGCTCATGGCATTGCCACCTCGGTTCGTTAATCCAACATGATATTTTCATGACGAAGGCGGCGTCGATCACTATACTGTCGCCGCCAATTCCTCAGCGAACATGGATCCCATGGTCACACCCAACCCGTTCTCCGCGATGTTCGGCCGCTCGCCATTCCAGCCGCTGCTGGCCCACATCGTCAAGGCCAACGAATGTGCCGACCAGCTGCTGCCGTTCTTCGAAGCCACCCTCGTGGGTGACTGGGAGGCCGCGGAAGCACACCGCGAGACCATCACCCGGCTCGAGCACGAGGCCGACGAGCTCAAGACCGAACTGCGGCTCAACCTCCCCAACACCATGTTCCTGCCGGTATCGCGTACCGACATCCTCGACCTGATCAGTGTCCAGGACAAGATCGCCAACAAGGTGCGCGACATCACCGGCATCATGCTCGGCCGGCGCATGCAGGTGCCCGAGCCCCTGGCCCAGCCGATGCGCGACTACATGCAGACCGCCGTGGCCTGCGTGGCCCAGTCCCGCCATGCGCTGGAGGAGCTCAAGGACCTGCTCGAGTCCGGCTTCGGGCGCAACGTCTCCGACGTCATGCAGAAGCTGATCCGCGAGCTGCACGTGCTGGAGCAGCAGGCCGACGCTCAGCAGGTGGCCATCCGCCGCCAGCTGTTCGAGCTGGAGGGCCAGCTGCCGCCGGTGGAGGTGGTCTTTCTCTACAAGATCATCGACGGGGTCGGCGAGCTCTCGGATCGTGCCGAGCGCGTCGGCAGCCGCCTGCAGATCCTCACGGCCCGCTAGGATGCGATCCCTCGCCGCCCTGCAACCTCGGGTGCGCGGCGCGTCCGCCATCACGCCAATCCGCTACCCCCTGACAGCCACATAGGACGAATCCCCTATGTCGATCATCGTGCAGCACGGCGAAATCTTCATCATCCTGGCCTGTGTCTTCGGCTTCTTCATGGCCTGGGGCGTGGGCGCCAACGACGTCGCCAACGCCATGGGGACCTCGGTGGGGTCCCGGGCCATCACCATCAAGCAGGCGATCATCATCGCCGTGGTCTTCGAATTCCTCGGTGCCTGGCTGGCGGGGGGCGAGGTCACCGCGACCATCCGTGGCGGCATCATCGACCCGGGGCTGCTCGAGGCCGACCCGCAGTTCCTGGTCTACGGCATGCTCTCGGCGCTGCTGGCGGCGGCCATCTGGCTGCTGATCGCCTCGGCCAAGGGCTGGCCGGTCTCCACCACCCACTCCATCGTCGGTGCCATCGTCGGCTTCGGCGCCGTGGGCCTGGGCATGGAGGCGGTGGCCTGGGGCAAGGTCGGCACCATCGCCTCGAGCTGGGTGGTCTCGCCGCTGCTGGCCGGCACCATCGCCTATGTGCTGTTCAAGTCGGTGCAGCACCTGATCTTCGAGGCCCGCGACCCCTTCGTCTCGGCCAAGCGCTATCTGCCGGCCTACGTCTTCCTGGTCGGCTTCATCGTCGCCATGGTCACCCTGAACAAGGGCCTCAAGCATGTCGGGCTCGACTTGAACTTCGGCCAGAGCCTGCTGCTGTCGATCCCGATCGGCCTGGTGATCATGGGCCTCGGCATCGTCATGGAGCGGCGCATCCAGTACGAGCGCCGGATCGACGACCAGTTCGGCTACGGCAACGTGGAGCGGGTGTTCGGCGTGCTGATGATCTTCACCGCCTGCGCCATGGCCTTCGCCCACGGCTCCAACGACGTGGCCAACGCCGTGGGGCCGCTGGCGGCGGTGATCAGCGTGGTACGCAGCGACGGCGTCATCGACGCCGCGGCCCTGGTGCCCTGGTGGGTGCTGGTGCTGGGCGGCGGCGGCATCGTCGTCGGCCTGATCACCTACGGCCACAAGGTGATCGCCACCGTGGGCACCGGCATCACCGAGCTCACCCCCAGCCGCGGCTTCGCCGCCACCCTGGCCGCCGCCACCACCGTGGTGCTCGCCTCGGGGACCGGCCTGCCGATCTCCACCACCCATACCCTGGTGGGGGCGGTGCTGGGTGTGGGCCTGGCCCGCGGCATGGCGGCACTGAACCTGCGGGTCATCGGCACCATCGTGATGTCGTGGCTGATCACCCTGCCGGCCGGCGCCGGCCTGGCCATCGTGTTCTTCTTCACCTTCAAGGGGATCTTCGGCTGACGGGCGCTTCGCGCCGGCCACGCGCGGTCGGCAGCCGCATGCGGCGGCTGCCGACCGGGAGCGGTGTGCCCACGGCAGTGGTGCCGCCGTTTCACTGGCTCTGATATAGTCGAAGTCGATTTCACCCATCCCTCATCTGCTGCCGGAGTGCGGCCTTGGATACTCGCTTCCCCTTCGTCGACTGGTTTCGCAACTCTTCGCCCTACATCAATGCCCACCGGGGCCGCACCTTCGTCATCCTGATCGAGGGCGAGGCCATGGCGCGAGGACGAAGCGAGCAGCTGATCCAGGACCTGGCGCTACTGCATACCCTGGGCGTGCGGCTGGTGGTGGTGTTCGGCATTCGCCCCCAGGTCGAGCAGGCCCTGGAGGCGGCCGAGATCGTGCCGAAGTGCCACCGGGGGCGCTGGGTGGCCGACCAGGCGATCATGGCGTGCGTCGAGCGCGTGGCCGCCGAACAGCGGCTGTGGCTCGAGGCACGGCTCTCGCTGGGGTTGCCCAATACCCCGTTGCACGGGGTGGAGCTGACCGCGGTCTCGGGCAACCTGGTGATGGCCAAGCCGCTGGGGGTGCGCGAGGGCATCGATTTCCACCACAGCGGCGAGGTGCGTCGGGTGAGGGCCGGTGCCATCGAGGGACTGCTGGAGAAGGGGACCCTGGTGGTACTGCCGCCGCTGGGCTACTCCAGCACCGGTGAAGTGTTCGACCTGGATGCCTCCGAGGTGGCGCAGCACGCCGCCATGGCGCTGGGTGCCGACAAGCTGATCCTGCTGGGGGAGGCCAGCGGCCTGTACGACCGGAGCGGCCAGCTGCAGCGCCAGCTGAATCCGGGCGAGGCCGCGCCGCTGCTGGGCCAGGCGGCTCCCGGCAGCGAGCTGGCCCGCCACCTGGGCGCGGCCTGTGCCGCCGCCCGCCACGGGGTGGCCCGTACTCACCTGATCTCCTGGCACGACCACGACGCCCTGCTCGGCGAACTGTTCACCCGGGACGGGGTGGGTACCATGATCACTCAGCACCGCTACGAGCAGTTGCGCCCGGCGGAACTGGGCGACATCGGCGGGCTGCTCGAGCTGCTCGAGCCGCTGGAGAGCCGTGGCATGCTGGTGCCGCGCTCCCGCGAGCGACTCGAGCACGAGATCGACGACTACCTGGTGATCGAGCGCGACGGCATGGTCATCGGCTGTGCGGCCCTGCATACCTTCCGCGACGCCGAGATGGCCGAGCTGGCCTGTGTCGCCGTGCATGACGACTACCGTGGCGGGGCGCGGGGCGAGTTGCTGCTGGCCGAGATCGAGCGCCGCGCACGGCGCCTGGGGCTCACCGCGCTGTTCGCGCTGACCACGCACACCACCCACTGGTTCTTCGAGCATGGCTTTCGCCTCGCCGACATCGAGGACCTGCCGCCGCTCAAGCGCGACACCTACAACTACGCCCGCAAGTCCAAGATACTCACCAAGACGCTCGTCTGAGCGGCGACCCGGGCCGCATCACTCTCTCGGCGCTGGCGGTACGTTGGCCGGAAAAGGCGCCGAGGCCTGCCCCTATGGGATCAGACCCCAGCCAAGTCGCGAAGCCCGCCATAGACGAGAAATCCGTGGGGGTATTCAGGTCCTTCCCCGACAGTGCCCCGCCCGGGCGAAGCCGCCGGGCGTGAGCCCCTGCGCCCTCTTCATGCAAAAATTTGATCATTGTGTATTGTTGTGCAAATATAATTGCAGAGCCTGGCCTTGCCGCATGGCCATGTCCGCCAGCACCCAGGCGACCGGGCTCGATCGTCGTTTCCCGAACAACTCCAACAGTGATGAGGAACGCTACCATGAAGAGGCTGACACCCTGGGCGGCCGCTGCCGCTCTCTCCCTGGCCGCCGTGGCGGCTCACGCCGACCGCCTGGTCGTGGCGACCGATACCGCCTTCGTCCCCTTCGAATTCATGCAGGATGGGGAATATGTCGGTTTCGACATCGACATGTGGAAGGTCATCTCCGACGAGCTGGAGCTCGAGTACGAGCTGCGGGCGATGGACTTCAACGGCATCATCCCCGGCCTGCAGACCGGCCAGGTCGATGTCGCCCTCGCCGGCATCACCATCCGCCCCGACCGTGCCGAAGTCATCGACTTCTCCGATGGCTACTACGAGAGCGGCTTTCGCATCATGGTGCCCACGGGCAGCGACATCGAGAGCGCCGAGGACCTGGCCGGCAAGACCCTCGCCGTGCGCACGGGGACCTCGGCGGCGGACTACGCGCGCGAGAACTTCACCGAGACCGAGTTGCGACAGTTCCCCAACATCGACAACGCCTATCTCGAACTGCGCACCGGGCGTGTGGATGCCGCCATGCACGATACGCCCAACGTCCTCTACTACATCGCCACGGCGGGGGACGGCCAGGTGAAGGCCGTCGGCGAGCAGATGATGGCCCACGAGTACGGCATCGCCTTCCCCAAGGGCAGCGCACTGGTCGAGCCGGTCAACGGCGTGCTCGCCTCCATGCGCGAGGACGGCCGCTACGACGAGATCTACGCCAGGTGGTTCGGCGAAGACGCCGCTCGATAGTCCCGTCGATCACGTTCGATAGCACCGAATGGGCGGGGCACCCCGCCCGTTCGACACTGAGAGTCGGGAGTCGAGCATGAATGTCGATTGGTCCATCATTACCGGATTCCTGCCCCAGCTGCTGGCCGGGGCGAGGGTCACGCTCCACATCACCGTGGTGGGGCTGGCGGGGGGCATGCTGATCGGTGCCGTCGTCGGCCTGATGCGCGCCTACGGGGGGCGTGTCATCAACGGCATCGCCTTCGTCTACGTCGAGGTGATCCGTGGCACGCCCATCGTCGTCCAGGTGATGTTTCTCTATTTCGCGCTGCCCGTGCTGGCCAGCATCCGCATCGATCCCATGACCACGGCGATCCTGGCGATCGTCATCAACGCCGGCGCCTATATCGCCGAGATCGTGAGGGGCGCGGTACTCTCCATCTCCCGAGGGCTGACCGAGGCGGGGCTCTCCATCGGGCTGCCGCGCTGGAAGGTGATCGTCCACATCGTCGGGCCGCTGGCCTTTCGCCGGCTGATACCGCCGCTGGGCAACCAATGCATCGTCAGCCTCAAGGATACCTCCCTGTTCATCGTGATCGGGGTGAGCGAACTGACGCGCACCGGCCAGGAGATCATGGCGGCCAACTTCCGCGCCGTGGAGATCTGGACCGCGGTGGCGGTCTTCTACCTGCTCATGACGGGCACCCTGACGATGATCCTGCGCATCATCGAGAAGCGAATGAGGATCCTATGAGCGCCATCATTCAATTTCACGATGTCTCCAAGCACTTCGGGCCGCTCAAGGTGATCGACCGGGTCGACCTGGAGGTCCACCGCGGCGAGGTGGTCGTGCTGATCGGCCCCTCGGGATCCGGCAAGTCGACCCTGCTGCGCTGCATCAACGGCCTGGAGATGATCAGCGGCGGCGACCTGGTCGTCGATCAGCTGAGCGTCAAGGGGGGCAGCCGGGTGCTGCGCGAGATCCGCCAGGAGGCCGGCATGGTGTTCCAGCAGTTCAACCTCTTCCCGCAGATGACGGCCCTCGAGAACGTCGCCTTCGGTCAGCGCCAGGTACGCCATGTCGGTCGCAAGGAGGCCGACCGCCATGCCCGGGAGCTGCTGGAGAAGGTGGGCCTGGCCGACAAGGCGAAGCACTATCCCCACGAGCTCTCCGGCGGCCAGCAGCAGCGCGTGGCGATCGCGCGGTCGCTGGCGATCAAGCCCAAGGTCATGCTGTTCGACGAGCCGACCTCGGCGCTCGACCCGGAGCTCAAGCAGGAGGTGCTCAACGTCATGCGCACCCTCGCCGAGGAGCACATGACCATGGTGGTGGTCACCCACGAGATGTCCTTCGCCAAGCAGGTCGGCACGCGGCTGATCTTCATGGAGCACGGCAAGATCGCGGTGGACGGCAAGCCGGCCGAGGTGATCGACAGCCCCCCCAACGACCGGATGAGGGACTTCCTGCGCCATGTCTGAGTCCACTTCCCCGATCGGCTGGCAGCGGGCCGGCGGCGACCCCCGGGCGCTGGGCCGGGCGCTGGGTCGGGCGGGCCGTCGAGCCGTGCACGAGCGGCTGTTGCCGAGCCCCCTCTGGGCACGCATCAACGACCCCGGGCATCACCGTGCCCTGGCCCGCATGGCCGAGACCACCCGGCGCCATTTCCCCCGGGTCTGGGCCGAGATCGAGGGCCTCGCCGAGGGGCTGTCGCTGCCGGTCGAGCCGGTGTTCGCCTGGAACTGCCGCGGGGACCTGCTGGCCAGCGTGCCGGATGGCTGCACCACCCTCGTCGTGCCGGGGGCACGCCCCCTGGTGGCCCACAACGAGGACGGCCTGCCGTTCTTCGCCGGCCACTGCTTCATGTTCGAGGCCCTGCCGGACCACGCACCCGGCTTCACGGCGTTCTGCTACCCGGGCTCCTTGCCGGGCCACACCCTGGCGTTCACCGGCCGTGGCATGGTGCAGGCGGTCAACAACCTGCGGCTGACGGGGCTGGCGCCGGAGGTTCCGCGGATGGTGCTGGGGCGTGCCGTGCTCGACCTGGCGGGGGTGGAGGAGGCGCTGGCGCTGCTGCGTCGTCATCCCCGCAGTGGCGGCTTCCACTTCACCCTGGCGGAGGCCGCCGGCGGGGCGATCGTCAGCGTCGAGTTCGGCGGAGGCGAGGTCTCGGTAGAGGAGGTCGTCACGCCACGGGTCCATGCCAACCACGCCCTGCACCATGCCCGGGGCCTGGCACACCAGATCATCACCGACTCGTCCCGGGAGCGTCAGCGGCGTGGCGATGAGCTGCTCGAGGAAGGGGTGCGCGAGCCGCTGGCACTGCTCCACGATCGGCAGGGCAGCGGGCTGCCGATCCTGCGCCTGGACCCCGACGACCCCGACCACGAGAACACCCTGGCCACGGCGGTGATGCAACCCGGCCCGGATGGGGTAGCATGGTGCGTCCACGATCGACCAGGAGCCGCGCCCGCCTATGCCGGACACCTCCCGCATCGCCCGTCCCCCGGAGACGGTTGAAGCCCTGCGTGCACTCTCCCTGCGTATCTCGCGGGGAGAGACCGAGCTGCGCCTCGGGCCCAAGGCCCAGGAAGTCCTGGCACGGCTGATCGAGCTCAACGGCGATCAGGCCCTGCTGTCGATCTCCACCGCCGCCCGCCAGCTGCAGGTCAACCCCTCGACCATCTCGCGCCTGGCGCGCTCCCTGGGCTACGAGCGCTTCAGCGACCTGCAGGGCGTGCTGCTCAGCACGTCGCTGTCGCAGTCGCGCTCCTTCTACCGTGACCACGCCAGTACGGCCCTGAAGGCCGATCGGCACCACCTGCAGGCCCAGGCCGATCGGCTCTGTGCGGAGAATCGGCAGAACATCGAACGGTTCGCCCAGGGGCTCGAGCACGGGGATATCGAGGCCTTCGCCCAGGCCGTGATGGGGGCGGGCCGGGTTCGCCTCCACGGCGTGCGCCAGTTCCACGCCCTGTGCAGCTTCACCGCCTATGGACTGGGCATGCTGCGTGCCGACGTCGGGCTGCTGGGCGGCACCGGCAACGGCATCGCCGAAGGCCTCGCCGCCATGTCACCCGGGGATGTCCTGATCGCCGCCAGCTGCAAGCCCTATACGCGGCAGGTGGTCGACGTCTGCCGGGTGGCCCATGAGCACGGCATGCAGACGCTGGTGCTCACCGACTATGCCAGCTCGCCGCTGGTGCGCCACTCCGATGTCTCGATTCTGGTACCCCACGAGACCAGCTTCCTCTCCAACAGCATGGTGGCCTTCTTCGCCGCCGCCGAATGCCTGATCAACGCCTGTGCCACCGTCGCCGGCGACGACGCCGCAACGGCCATCTCCCGGCGCGACCGCTTCATCGACGAGCTGGGCATCGAGATGTCCTGAAGGCCGGCTGTCCGGCCGCCACCGGCGGCCTCCCCGCGAACCGCACGCGTGGTGCGCTGTCGCCTCACGGCGTCGCGGCCCGTGAGGGTGTCTCCGATCGGCAACGATATATCCTGTTGATCAAGAAAGACTTTTTCTGAGTCCTGGGTTTGGTGTCTCCATAAGGCAACGATATTGGCCCGAAAACCCGCCGCTCGCCGGGCCGCAAGCCGTCGCATGGCGGCGTGCCAACTTTTTGGTGATTTTAAATTACTGAAAATAAAGGGAATGACAATTTCCTGGCACGGCATTGGCAATGGTAAGGGTGAGCAACGGAAGCGGTTCATTACGGCTCGAGCCGCTTTCCGATCGCCAAGGGAGTCCGGTCAAACACTGCCCTGTGCGCCCGGCCCCGAACGCGATCAGCGTCTGCTCCAAGCGATGTGTGACTTTAGGTTGCGATGAGACGGGTACCGCTGCAAGGCAAGGAAGTGTACCAGAAGGGCAAGGACGCCCAGGCAAGGATGCCTCATCCCCCTTTCGAGGGGGATCGAATCGAGCAGCATCGCCGCGGCAAGGGCCGAGGCGGTGATGCCAGGAACGAAGCAGGGCGGCGCGCCGCGCGATGGTTCGCCACCCGCATGTGAAGACGGCTCCCTGGTGGCAAGGGTCTTCGCATGGCTTCGGGGCCTCTGGCCCATGGAAAGCGGGCCGTTCGAGCTGACCAGGCAGACGAGCGGCGTGTTTTCCAGACCCTTCAGTTCCCTGCGTACTTGGGCCGGCTCTGCCGGCCCTTTTTTTTCGGTCGCGCGCGGCGGGGGCTCGGTGGGCAGTCGAGCGCTGTCCGGCAGAATTCTGGTATTCTTTGGGCGTATACGATGGCAGTACCTCTCATCATTCTGCAAAGAGCTCTGGTCATGACCTCCCGAGTCTCGCGTCGCTGGCGCCCACGCTCGCTGCTGCAACTCGTCCTGCTGGCCTTTCTCGTGGTGATGCTGCCGCTGGCCATCCTGATGCTCCAGGCCGGCCAGGCGCTGTCGGAGCTGTCGCGCTTGGCCGATGTCAGCGCCCGTCAGGCGGTCGAGGAGACCCGCCGGGCCCGCTCGCTCAGTGCCCTGGCCCTGGAGATGGAGCGCGGCGCCCGGCAGTACGCGGTGGTCGAGCAGGAGAGCCTGCTGGAGATCTACGACGAGCGAATCGAGGAGTACGGGGCGTTGCTGGCCCAGCAGCGAGAGCTTCTGCCCGACGATCCCGATGTGGCGGCGTTGGAGCAGCAGCTGGAGGCGCTCGCCCGCCTGCCCGAGCTGCCCATGGAAGAGTTCCAGGAACGGCTCGCCGATTTCCTGCCCTTCGCCCAGCATACCGAGGCGATGCGGCGCGCCACCAATCGCCAGATCGACACCCGCATCGAGGCGATTCGTGAGCGGGCCGAGGCCGTGCAGACCCGGCTCTGGCTGCAGACCGCCGCCCTGGTGTCGGCCAGCCTGGTGCTGATGCTGCTGTTCTCCTGGTTGATCATCCGCCCGGTGCGCCAGCTCGAGCGGCGCGTGCTGGGCATCGGCAGCGGCAGCCAGTCGCATGCCGTGCGGCCGATCCAGGGCCCGGCGGAACTCGTCCAGCTCGACGAGCGGCTCGACTGGCTCTCCTCGCGGCTGGAGGAACTCGAGGCGCAGAAGCAGCAGTTCCTGCGCCACATGTCCCACGAGCTCAAGACCCCGCTGGCCAGCGTGCGCGAGGGGTCGGCGCTGCTCGCCGACGGGGTGGCCGGCGAGCTCTCGCCGCACCAGCGCGAGATTCTCGAGCTGATCGACGCCAGCGGCGGTGAACTTCAGCGACTGATCGAGCAGCTGCTCGACTACAACCTGCTGCAGCACAATCGCCAGATGCAGGCCGAGCGGCTGGATATCGCCACCGTGGTCAAGGAGGTGCTGGCCAAGCATCGCCTGGCCCTGAACAACAAGGGCATGCATGTCGACTGCTTCGACGGGCCCCTGGAATGGCAGGCCGACCGGACCGCCACCAGCCGCATCCTCGACAACCTGATCTCGAACGCCATCGCCTATGGTGAAGACGGCGGCGAACTGGAGATCCGCGCCCGTCGCAACCATGACCGCCTGGTGATCGAAGTGGCCAACAGCGGCGAGCCGATCGCCGAGGAGGATCGGTCGAGGCTGTTCGAGGCCTTCTACCAGGGACGCGCCCGCCGCAAGGGGCCGCTCAAGGGGTCCGGCATCGGCCTGTCGGTGGCTGCCGACTGTGCCCGGCTGCAGCATGGCACCCTGACGCTGGTGAATGATCCGTACTTTGCGGTCTGCTTCCGCCTGACTTTGCCGCGTGCCGAAGCGCCGGCGCAGATCGCTGACGAGAACCAGGCGCTCGAAGGGCAAGTGAGCGCATACGCAAGGAACCGATGACAATGAACTATCGTCCTGTGCTGGTCTGCCTGACAGCGGCCTGGCTGGCCGGTTGTGAATTGCTGCCCGAACAGCCGCTGTCGACGGCACCGGTCGCTGCCGAGTCGTCGACCCAGGGCTGTCACGCCGTGATTCCCGACTTCGACAATGAGGCCTGCCTGCTGCCCGACTGGGTTGCCTTCGGGCTGGCCTCCCAGCGCGGCGACCGCGCCTGGCGCGATGCCAAGCTCGCTCGCCTGGCCGGAGAGGCGAGAGAGCAGCGGCTGGCACGAGCCATCCTCCTGGCGTGGGGCAACGAGAACCAGTGGGACCGTGCCTCCGAACTGTTCAAGGCGGACCTGCACACCGCCCCGGCTGCGCTCCAGCCACTGCTGCGCTACTGGCTCAACGAGGTGGAAGGACGCCGCGCCATGGCGGGCCGCCTCGAGAGCTCTCGCGCGGAACTCGCCGCCATGGAGGCGGAAAACGCCGCCCTGGCCGAGAAGCTGGAGGCGCTCACCGCCATCGAACAGAACATCAACCTGCGACAGCAGACCGACTGACAGGGAGATGAAACGTGAAACATGCCACCCGAATGCAAGCCAGCCGAGCGCCCGCGACGCGGTCGTCCAGTTCCCGGGAACCCAGCCCCCATATCCTGCTGGTCGATGATGACGTCAGCCTGCTCAAGCTGCTGGGCATGCGCCTGGAGAGCCGCGGCTACCGGGTGACTACCGCCGAGAGCGGCCGTCAGGCGCTCAAGGTACTGGAGACCGACCGCCCCGAGCTGGTGCTCACCGACCTGCGCATGGACGAGATGGACGGCCTGGCGCTGTTCCAGGAGGTCCAGCGCCAGGCACCGGGGCTGCCGGTGATCCTGCTCACCGCCCACGGCTCGATTCCCGATGCCGTGAGTGCCACCCGCCAGGGGGTGTTCAGCTTCCTCACCAAGCCGATCGACCGCGACGAGCTGTTCGCCGCCATCGACGAGGCGCTGGCCCAGACCACAGGCCCCAATGGTGAAGGTGACGAGGCCTGGCGCGAGGGGATCATCACCCGCAGCCCCGAGATGGAGCGCATCCTGGAGCAGGCGCGGATGGTGGCGGCCTCCGACGTCAGCGTGCTGATCACCGGCGCTTCCGGTTCGGGCAAGGAGCTGCTGGCCAATGCCATCCACAAGGCCAGCTCCCGGGCCGACAAGCCCTTCGTGGCGATCAACTGCGGGGCGCTGCCGGAGCAGCTGCTGGAGAGCGAGCTGTTCGGCCACGCCAAGGGGGCCTTCACCGGGGCGGTGAGCGAGCACCGCGGCCTGTTCCAGGCCGCCGACGGCGGCACCCTGTTCCTCGACGAGATCGGCGACATGCCGCTGACCCTGCAGGTCAAGCTGCTGCGTGCCCTGCAGGAGCGCCAGATCCGCCCGCTGGGCTCGACCACCTCGACCCCCATCGACGTGCGCATCATCTCGGCCACCCACCGCGACCTCGACCGGGCCATGCACGAGGGGGAGTTCCGCGAGGACCTCTACTACCGCCTCAACGTGGTCAACCTCAAGCTGCCGGCGCTCAAGGAGCGGGCCGAGGACGTGCCGCTGCTCGCCAAGCACCTGGTGACCCAGGCCGCCGAACGCCACAAGCCCTTCGTCAAGGGCTTCTCGCCGGAGGCGCTCAACCTGCTGGCCTCCAGCGCCTGGCCCGGCAACGTGCGCCAGCTGGTCAACGTGGTGGAGCAGTGCGTGGCCCTGACCAGCTCGGCGATGATCCCCGAGGCGCTGGTGGCCCAGGCCCTGGCCGCCGAGGACAATGCCCTGCCGACCTTCAACGACGCCCGCGCCGGCTTCGAGCGCAGCTACCTGATCAAGGTGCTGAAGATCACCGAAGGGAACGTCACCCAGGCGGCGCGCATCGCCGGGCGCAACCGCACCGACTTCTACAAGCTGCTGGCCCGCCACGAGCTCGAGCCCGGCACCTTCAAGCCGGCCGCCCGCCACGGCGAGGAGTGAGCGCGCGCGGGAGTGCCGGTCAGCCCGGCCCGGCTGACCAGTGAGCTGCCAGCTTGCGGCAATTGCCCGTCAGTCGTTGCTGGAGCCGTTCCAGTAGTGTGTGCTCCGTCCCGGGGTGGGTCACCTCGCGAAGGGGTTCGAGTGTCCTGTCGATGGCCGCTGGCATGTGTTCTGCCAGCTCGAGCCCGTGCCGGATGAAGTAACGTGGCTGGAACCTCATCGACCTGGCGAGCGACTCGAGATGCGGCCTCTCGATCCTGCCGGGCCGATCCTCGCCGTCAATACGAAAAGCGAAGCGGCGCGACAGGCCGCTATAGAGCGTCGTGCTCATCAGGTCATAGAACGGCGCCAACCGTGGCCCCTCATCGGTCTGCAGGATGGAGAGGTTCTTGGCATGGCTGTCGTTATTGCCTATCAGCAGGTTGAAGAAGAACCAACCGATCAACCGCTGCAGGTCCCTGGCCGGCGCACCTGCCTGCTGCAAGAGTTCGCGGCAACGCACCAGGCCGGGACCGCCGTCGCTCTCGTACTTGATGGTCGAGGGTGTACCGTCGAGCTGGCAGAAGTCCAGCTGATGCAGGCGTCGTAGCCCGCCTCGCTCATCGGGGATCCGATCGTAGCGCCGAACGAGGCATGCCCGGGTATCCGGTTGATAGCTGGCCTGTGCGACCTCGAGCCCGAGCTCGGCAGCCAGTTGCATGCAGAAGGCCTCATTGAGTGCCGAGCACCAGACGCCTCTCCGGCCATGGATGTCCGGCTTGAGGATATGGCTGGATGGCGCTGTCCCCTCGGGGATGGCCGGGCGGCCGTCGTCCAGCAGCATCAGCAGCAGCTTGTCCTGGGCACCGGCCAGCGAGATGCGGGCTTCCTCGCCCTGTTGTGAAAGCAGTGGCCCCCGCTCTCGGTGATGAAGGCGCTCTGCCAGTTCGCCCCAGCCGATGGGGCGGTAGCGAGGCGGTGCCGGTACCTCACCCCGCGGCAGGAGTGTGAAGCCGCTGGCCGTATCGCCACCGACGGATTTCAGCAGTCCGAAGACGGTGGTGGTGTGGCGGCTGATCTCGAGGTGGCGGCGCAGCTCGCCTTCCGGAAGGAGGTTCTCGAAGTAGGCGAGCGCCGCATCGCCGGCATGGACCTGCTGGGTGAGCGGAAGCGACGGCGAGAGGGGCTCGGCATGCGGGTATTCCCGCCATGACGGTGCATACTCGAAGCGCAGCGGCTGTTCGTCATGCAGCCTGCCCACCAGGCGATCGCCGTGATAGACATCCAGGGCGTCGTCACTCGCCATGGCGTCGTCCACCCTTGCGTTGGACGACGACCTCGAGACCCATCAGGTCCAGCACATCCAGGACCTTCTGCAGTTGCAGGGTCGGCTTGCCACGCTCGAGATCCACGATAAAGCGGTTCCCGGTGCCGGCCAATCCGGCGAGATCGGTCTGCAACAGCTCCTGTTCCGCCCGAACCCGGCGAACCAGCTTCCCGAGGTCCTCGCTGTGACGAATCCGTTCGGCCACCAGGCCAGGCTTGGGCGAGTCGTTGTCAGCCATGAGATGTCCTGCCTTAATTACCGTTCGGTAAGTATAGGGCCGAATCCGTTGACTTGCTTGAATGAAATTACCGTTCGGTAATTCTGCATCGAGGTGAGCACTCTTGGTCATCGAAAGTTACCGATCGGCAATTTCGGCGATCTCCCTTCCTGGGGGCAGATCGGATAGGTGTCACTTCTTCAGCCGCCGTTTCACCTCCAGCCTCAGCCGCCCCTCGCCCAGGCGGGCGGTGAGCGCCTGGCCGGGCTGGGTATCCGCCGCGCGGCGGACCACCTGCCCATGGTCATCCTCCAGGATCGCGTAGCCGCGCCCCAGCACCGCCAGCGGGCTCACCGCCTGCAGTTCACGGGCCAGGCCGCCGAGCCTCTCCTGCCGGAAGGCGAGATCGCGCTGCATCGCCGGGATCAGGCGGCCCCGTGCGCGGGCCAGCCGCTGGCTCGCCTGCTCCAGCTGGCGCCCCGGGGGATGGGCCGCCAGCCGCTGGGCCAGGTGCGCCTCGCGACGGCGCTCGGTCGCCAGCTGGCCCCGGATGGCGCGCACCAGCCGCGCCTCCAGCTGGGCCAGGGTCGTGCGTTGGCGCGCCAGCGCCTCGCGGGGGTGGCGCAGCCGGGCGCGCAGGTGGTCGAGACGCTGGGCCTCGCGTTCCAGCCGGCCGAGCTGGGCGCGCTCGAGCCGGCTCCTCAGGGTCGTCAGGCGAGCCTCGAGCTCGCGCCGGTCGGGCACCAGCTGCTCCGCCGCGGCGGACGGGGTGGGGGCGCGCACGTCGGCGGCGAAGTCGGCCAGGGTCACGTCCACCTCGTGGCCCACGGCCGACATCACCGGCAGCCGCGAATGGAGGATCGCCCGGGCCAGGTGCTCGTCGTTGAAGGCCCAGAGGTCCTCCAGGCTGCCGCCGCCGCGAGTGATCAGGATGGCATCGCGGGCAGGGTCCAGTGCCGACTGGCGGTTGAGCAGGCCCAGCGCGGAGATCAGCGCCGGGGCCGCCTCGCGCCCCTGCACCGGCACCGGGATCAGCGTCACCTGCACCTGCGGCCAGCGCGCGGCGAGTACCGCCAGCACGTCGCGGATCGCCGCACCGCTGGGGGAGGTCAGCACCAGCAGGTGGCGCGGCGGGTAGGGCAGGGGGCGAGCATTGGCGAACACCCCCTCGGCGGCGAGCTTGGCCTTCAGGCGTTCGTAGGCCGCCAGCAGCTCGCCGACGCCGGCCGCCTGTACCGCCTCGACGATCAGCTGGTAGTCGCCGCGGGGCTCGAAGATCGACAGCCGCCCGCGGACCTTGACCTGGTCGCCGTCGCGCATCGGCGCCGCGACGAAGCGTGCCCGGTTGCGGAACAGCGCGCAGCGCAGCTGGGCCCGGTCGTCCTTGAGGGTGAAGTAGACATGCCCCGAGCCGGGCCGTGACACCCCCGAGAGCTCGCCCTCGACCCACAGCTCGCCGAAGTCGCGCTCCAGCGCCTGGCGGGCGCGGCGGTTCACGTCGCTGACGGAGAGGGCGGTATCGCTGGCTGACATCGGGAGCGTCTCGGTTGGGGCGTCGCGACAGACTACCACGCTCCCGGGATGCACCCACCCCGTGACGTCACCCACCCTTGGCCGTTATAATGGTCGATTAACTTCAGTTCCTCCCCCCACCAGCTCACTGGGTGTTGCCGATTATGCTACGTATGGCCCAAGAAGCTCTTACGTTCGATGACGTATTACTCGTGCCCGGCTACTCCGAGGTCCTGCCCAAGGACGTCAGCCTCAGGACCCGCCTGACCCGCAACCTCTACCTCAACATCCCGCTCGTCTCGGCCGCCATGGATACCGTGACCGAAGCCCGCCTGGCCATCGCCATGGCCCAGGAAGGCGGCATCGGCATCATCCACAAGAACATGACCATCGCCCATCAGGCCTCCGAGGTGCGCAAGGTCAAGAAGCACGAGAGCGTGATCGTCAAGGATCCCGTCACCGTGGGCCCCAAGGCCAAGCTGGAGGACCTGCTGGCGATGGCCCAGGAGCACGGCTTCAGCGGCTTCCCGGTGGTGGAGGGCGAGACCCTGGTGGGCATCGTCACCGAGCGCGACATGCGCTTCCAGCCCAACCACGGCGACAGCGTCTCCGACATCATGACCCCCCGCGAGCGCCTGGTCACCGTGCCCGAGGGCACCGGCCTCGACGTGATCAAGGGCAAGATGCAGGAGCACCGCGTCGAGAAGATGCTGGTGGTGGACGACAGTTTCCACCTGCGCGGCCTGGTCACCTTCCAGGACATCGAGAAGGCCCGCACCTTCCCCCACGCCGCCAAGGATGCCGATGGCCGCCTGCTGGTGGGCGCGGCGGTGGGCACTGGCCCCGAGACCCCCGATCGCATCGCCGCCCTGGCCGAGGCCGGCGTCGATGCCATCATCGTCGACACCGCCCACGGCCACTCCAGGGGCGTGATCGACCGGGTCCGCTGGGCGAAGGAGCACTTCCCGCAGATCCAGGTGATCGGCGGCAACATCGCCACCGCCGCCGCGGCCAGGGACCTCGCCGAGGCCGGTGCCGACGGCGTCAAGGTGGGCATCGGCCCCGGCTCCATCTGCACCACCCGCGTGGTGGCCGGTGTGGGCGTGCCGCAGATCACCGCGGTCTCCAACGTCGCCGCCGCGCTCGAGCCCTACGACATCCCGCTGATCGCCGACGGCGGCGTGCGCTTCTCCGGCGACCTGGCCAAGGCGATCGCCGCCGGCGCCAGCTGCGTGATGGTCGGCGGCCTGCTGGCCGGTACCGAGGAGGCGCCAGGCGAGGTCGAGCTGTTCCAGGGGCGCACCTACAAGGCCTACCGCGGCATGGGCTCCATGGGCGCCATGGCCCAGAGCCAGGGCTCCGCGGACCGCTACTTCCAGGACAAGAACGCCGGCGCCGAGAAGCTGGTGCCGGAGGGCATCGAGGGCCGCGTCCCCTACAAGGGCGTGATGAGTGCCATCGTCCACCAGCTGATGGGTGGCCTGCGCGCCTCCATGGGCTACACCGGCTGCACCGACATCCAGGAGATGCGCACCAAGCCGGAGTTCGTGCAGATCACCGGGGCCGGCTTCGCCGAATCCCACGTGCACGACGTGCAGATCACCAAGGAAGCCCCCAACTACCGGGCGGGTTAACCCCGCCCGAGACGGAAGAAGGAAGAGGCCAGAGAGAAGAAACCCCTTCCTTCTTCACCCTTCCTTCTTCCTTCTGTCGTCCGTTTTCATACCGGCAGCTCGTGACACATCTCACAGCCGCTGGCATTGCAACCCCCGGTGGCCCATTCATGACCGATATCCACGCCCACAAGATCCTGATCCTCGACTTCGGCTCCCAGTACACCCAGCTGATCGCGCGCCGCGTGCGCGAGATCGGCGTCTACTCCGAGGTCCGCGCCTTCGACATCACCGAGGCCGAGATCCGCGAGTACGCCCCCAACGGCATCATCCTCGCCGGCGGCCCGGAGTCGGTCACCGAACTGGACTCGCCCCGCGCCCCCCGGTGCGTGTTCGAGATGGGCCTGCCGGTGCTGGGCATCTGCTACGGCATGCAGACCATGGCCGAGCAGCTGGGCGGCGCCGTGGAGGGCTCCCATGTCCACGAGTTCGGCTACGCCCAGATCCGCGTCGACGAGGAGACGGCGCTGTTCCGCGACATCTCGGACCATATCGACCACGAGACCGGGCGCAACCTGCTCGACGTGTGGATGAGCCATGGCGACAAGGTCGCCCGGGTGCCCGACACCTTCACCGTCACCGCCTCCACGCCGAGCTGCCCCATCGCCGCCATGGCCTGGGAGGAGAAGCGCTTCTACGGGGTGCAGTTCCACCCCGAGGTGACCCACACCCTGCAGGGCCAGCGCATCCTCGAGCACTTCGTGCTGGGCATTTGCCAGGCGGAATGTCTCTGGACCCCGGCCCAGATCATCGAGGACCAGATCGCCCGCGTGCGTGACCAGGTGGGCGACCGCCACGTGCTGCTGGGCCTCTCCGGCGGCGTGGACTCCTCGGTGGTGGCGGCCCTGCTGCACAAGGCCATCGGCGACCAGCTGACCTGCGTGTTCGTCGACAACGGCCTGTTGCGCAAGGCCGAGGGCGACCAGGTGATGGAGACCTTCGCCCGCCACATGGGCGTGAAGGTGATCCGCGTGGACGCCGAGGCGCAGTTCCTCTCCAGGCTCGAGGGCGTGGCCGACCCCGAGGACAAGCGCAAGATCATCGGCAACACCTTCATCGACGTCTTCGATGACGAGGCGAGCAAGATCGAGGGCGTGGACTTCCTGGCCCAGGGCACCATCTACCCGGATGTGATCGAGTCCGCCGCCGCCAAGACCGGCAAGGCCCACGTGATCAAGTCGCACCACAACGTGGGTGGCCTGCCCGAGACCATGAAGCTCAAGCTGGTGGAGCCGCTGCGCGAGCTGTTCAAGGACGAGGTGCGCAAGCTCGGCCTCGAGCTCGGCCTGCCCTACGACATGGTCTACCGCCACCCCTTCCCGGGGCCGGGCCTGGGTGTGCGCATCCTCGGCGAGGTGAAGAAGGAGTACGCCGACATCCTGCGCGAGGCCGACGCCATCTTCATCGAGGAGCTGCACAAGGCGGACTGGTACCACAAGACCAGCCAGGCCTTCGCCGTCTTCCTGCCGGTGAAGTCGGTCGGCGTGGTCGGCGACGCCCGCCGCTACGAGTGGGTCATCGCCCTGCGCGCCGTGGAGACCATCGACTTCATGACCGCCCGCTGGGCGCACCTGCCTTACGAGCTCCTTGAAACGGTCTCCAACCGCATCATCAACGAGATCACCGGCGTCTCGCGGGTGACCTACGACGTCAGCAGCAAGCCGCCTGCGACGATCGAGTGGGAGTGAAGTAGTAGGAGAGAGCGAACTTACTCATACTGACTGGCATCAGGGGTCTACCAAAGGGTAGGCCCTTTTTCTTTGCAATCCGTTACAAGGTCCGGTGTACTGGGGCTAAGGTCGCTGAGATGGCCGCCGATAATCATAAGCAAGGAACACGGGGACTATCGAAGGGAGGTGGCATGCAGGGCTATAACACTATGCCGAGCAGGGCGGTAGCCTGTGCGAGAGAGCATTAGGCGGGACAGCGGGATGCATAGGGCTGCCCTCCATCAGCAGCTGGCCCCGGAAGCTTGGCATCTCCCGGGGTTATCGCCGTCCAACAAGCTCATTTGTGCACTGATTCTGCTCGCTTCGCTGGCCGCCATCCTCGAGACCGAGCCGACCCTGCGCCGTCTGGTGCCGAGGCTGTTCTCTTCCCTCGAGGTGGTCTTCGTCACCCTCTTCATCCTCGAATACCTGCTGCGCCTCTATTCAGTAGGGGAAGACCCACGCTATCGCGGCATTGGCGGCCGCATACGCTATGTCTTCTCCATCTGGGCACTGATCGACTTGGTTGCCATCCTGCCTTTCTTCCTGGGTTTTCTCACCCATAGCAACGCCTTTTTGCTGCGGCTGCTGCGAATCCTTCGCATACTACGTCTTTCACGTCTGGGGCGATTCAGTCGAGCCTGGTCGGCACTGGCCGAAGCCCTGAAGGCCCGCATCCATGAACTGCTGCTCAGCGTGGGAGTAGCAGGTCTTTTGTTGTTATTTTCCTCTGCCTGCCTGTACGTGGTGGAAGCCGCCGATCAGCCCGAGGCCTTCGGCAGCGTACCAAGGGCCCTCTGGTGGAGCATCGCCACCCTGACCACCGTTGGTTACGGCGACGTCACGCCTATTACCGCCTTGGGCAAGGTGTTTGCCGGCATGACCGCCGTCGCAGGCATCGGCATCATCGCCATGCCCACCGGCATCCTAGCCGCTGCGTTCAGCGATGCCTTTCAAAATAAAGACAATATGCAAGGAGAGTGACCATGGAGCGTCCCGATTTCGCCAAGCGTGGTGATCCAGCCAGGCTGATTCCTGTCGTTGCCGATACCAACCGCGAACAACGTGCGGCCTCGGTACTGCTTGCTGCCCTGCGAGGGGTACATGAGTTCCGACAGCAGATGCTCCTGTCTCTGGGGGTGCGCGTGGGAAGCCGAGCGGTATTGGGTGCCTGGACGGAAATCGTGCTGGAAGCCGATCCCGGCGTGGCCAAGAGTGATCGCCCGGATGGGCTGATCGTGCTGCAGACGGGGCGCAAGACATGGAGTGCCCTGGTCGAGGCCAAGATCGGCAATGCTGAAATCGGCGAGGAGCAGCTCAAGCAATATCTGCAGCAGGCCAAGAAGCACAAGGTCGATGCGGTCATTACCATTACCAACCAGTTCGTCGCCATGCCCTCGCATCATCCGGTGAAGGTGCCAAAATCGATGCTCAAGGGCGTCGAACTCTATCACTGGTCCTGGATGTACGCGGTTACCCAGGCGACGCTGTTGCTGGAATCCGGTGAAATCCAATCTCCGGACCAACGCTTCCTGTTGGAAGAAGTGCTCCGTTACCTCGGTCACGAATCCAGCGGCATTTCCCGCTTCGATAGCATGAACCGGGAGTGGAAGGAGATTGTGGGCAAGGTCAAGAGTGGCGCCGTGCTGGGCAAGAGTACCGAGGAGGTGGAAAACACCGTCTCGAGCTGGCATCAGGAGCAGCGTGACCTCTGCCTGGTAATTAGCCGAAAGCTGGGCCGGCCCGTCAAGCTGAAGCTACCCAGGGCCCACCGTACCGACCCAGTCCAGCGGCTGAAGGATGATTGTGAGGTACTGGCCAAGGAGAAGGTGCTCAGGTGCTGCCTGGAAGTGCCAGATGCTGCTGCGGATCTGGAGGTAACGGCCGACCTGACCCTGCGAACCATTGTCTGCTCCATGCGGCTCTCCGCACCACAGGACAAGAAGCGCAGCACAGCGCGAGTGAATTGGCTGACTAAGCAGCTGGCCAAGGCCGAAACGGAGGGCATGTTTGTCAAGGCGGTTCGACCGGGCCGTGCCGAGGAGACCCAGGAGCCACTCGCCAAGGTGATCGAGGACGCGGCAGTGATGGAATCGCCGGCAACCAATGTGGTGCCCAGTGCCTTCGAGGTGTTCTATATGGCCGACCTCGGCCATCGCTTCTCCGGTAACAAGATATTTATTGAAGAATTGGAGAAGGCGGTGCCGCACTTTTATCAGCAGGTCGGACAAAAGCTCAGGGCTTGGGTAGCGCCCCCGCCCAAGCTGCAGCGGAGCGATCCAGTGCGGGAGAAAAGTGACACTGGAGACGATGACGTTGAGGCAAGGCAAGATGATAGGGAAGGGTGGGAAGCGGCTGAGTAGAGGTTCTGGCTGCCGCTGCGAATGCCACATCGCCCTGCACGTCGTGGAGATAATCGTTTTCAGTGGGGTGTTATCCCTTGTTCAGAATATATAAGAGAAAACAATGAAGAAATTTAGGGGTTCTACTTTATGCGCTTTATTATTTCTTATGCCGCAAGTTATTGCGCAAGAAGTTGTTAAAAACTCTGCTGGTGAAGAAATAATATTAAATGATGACATGACATGGGAGTATGTGCAGTCTGATGTGTATGATTTTGAAAAATCGGGTAGGGATGTCATCGGGTTTGCTATGATGGGGGATTTTGAAGCTGCATTGGAAGGTGCTGATAAAGTTGTAAATGCTGCGGATAGGGATATGCTTCTTTTGAATATTTGGAATTTTGCGATTATTGATTCGAACTGTGTTGTGCAGGAAAAAATCGTGGAAAAAATTAGTGATGCTGGTACCAAAGGGCTGTATTCATTAAATCTTAGGAATCTCTGTCCGGGCGAAGGGAAATGAGCTATGTGCTCTATTGAGTAGTGCTGCACGGTTGTTGGGATCTGCTTACAGTGACTGCTCTATCAGTTCCCTTGCCCTGGCTAGTCTGTTGCTATTTCCTTCTGCTATGCCGAAGGCGACTTCTTCGTTGGCTTGCCTTTGAAGCTCGACAGAATCGCCATGAATCGCATTGCTCATGCCTTCCTGGCAGGCCGATACAAGAAAGGCTAACGGCAGGATGAGGAATATCTCCTTCAGCATGCTATTGCTCTACCACCTGAATGGAAATCGTCTTGCTGGTGCTGGGGGAGTGCCCACCCTGGCGATGGGAATGCCATCCACCATGGCCGTGGACGCACCGGAAATAATGTGATGCGGCCCGTCCTTGCAGGAGCAGGCCACCTTGTCGCCGATCTTCGCCAGATCCATGGGGGATTCCTTGCTCCATCGCGATGTAGTGAGTTTATGGGCATTGTCCATGACCGTGCCACCCGTTGGAGCAATCGCCACATATCGCTTACGCGTAGGTAGGCGATTGTCCATACAGGCTGGTCTCAGGCGAAGGACATGGGGGCGGCCCCGGTTCCGAGAGCCTCCAATCCATCTGCGGTGGACCGACGTAAACACATCATTAGGGAGCCGACCGACGAATCACCACCCTGCGCCTGCTCATCCGCTTCAGCCGACGGATGGCCGTGTTGCTTTTCTCTGCGGCGATCGTGATCCTTCACGATCATCCCAGCGATCCAACAGGAAGGGAGGGTGCCATGAAACTCGATCTCTACCAGGTGGACGCCTTCGCCCGTCGCCCCTTCGAGGGAAATCCCGCGGCGGTATGCCCGCTGACCGAGTGGCTGGACGATGCCACCCTGCAGGCCATCGCGGCGGAGAACAACCTGTCCGAAACCGCCTTCTTCGTGCGCGAGGGGGCGGGGTATCGCCTGCGCTGGTTCACGCCCACGGTCGAGGTCGACCTGTGCGGGCACGCCACCCTGGCAAGCGCCTGGGTGATCTTCCACGAACTGGGCGAGGCGGGCGAGACGCTGTGCTTCGCCACCCGCAGTGGCGAGCTGCTGGTCAGCCGTACCGAGGAAGGCCTGGCGATGGACTTTCCCGCCAGGCGGCCCGAGCCGATGGCCGATCCCGAGGCGGTGCTGGCCGCCCTGGGCTTGGCGCAGGGCGACGTCGTCATGACCGACGACATTCTCGTCGCGGTGGAACACGAGGACATCGTCGCGGCGCTGGCGCCGGACATGGCCAAGCTGGCGGCGTTGCCGGGGCGCGGTGTGGTGGTCTCGGCGCCGGGGCGGGAATTCGACTTCGTCTCGCGCTGGTTCGGGCCCAAGGTCGGCGTCGAGGAGGACCCCGTGACGGGCTCGGCCCATACCACGCTGGCGCCGTACTGGGCCGGGCGGCTGGGCAAGACGAAGATGACGGCCCGGCAAGGGGGCACCCGCCAGGGGCAATTGACCTGTGACTGCCAGGGCGACCGGGTCATCCTCACCGGGCAGGTGGCCCCCTACCTGCGCGGGACGATTCGACTCTGAGGGACTGCCCTGACGACACCGCACCCTGGGCATCGGGATGTGGCCGGCTACTGAGTGTCCGTACACCGCACCGGTGCCGGCAGCCTGATCGGGGCGAGTGCCCTGGTCGCCGCCATGCGTCGACCCTGATGGCTGTCCACGGCACGCCACTGAGGCGGTGGGGCTATACCGGAGGGTTCTGCTGCGCTTTCAGCCGTGTTTCCACCTGGGCGATGATGTCGCGGCCGAGCTTGTGGAGCAGGGGTTTGGCAGCGAGGTTGACGGCCTTCTCGAGTGAGGGCGGCTGCAGGCTGTAGTCCAGCGTCAGGTGGATGCGGGTGCCTCCCTCGATAGGCGTCAGGAGGTACTCGCCCTGGTTGGGCACGCCGTTCACCGAGCGCCAGGCGAATCGCTCCGGGGGCAGGAACTCCGTGATTTCCACATCGAAGTCCAGTGGCACGCCTGCGATGCGTACCCGCCAGCGGTAGCGACGCTCCCCCAGGCGAACTATGGTGTCAATGGCGTCGCTGAAATCGGCAAATGTTTCCACTCGGCCGACGAGGGCGAACACTTCCCGTGGGCTGGCCGCGATATCGGCCTCGTGCTCGATGACGGGCATGGCCTTCTTCACCTCCGCAAGACAACGCGATGACAACGTAAGGGTATGACAACGTTCAGGACGAACGACGCGCCGGTCGACGGCGGAGCCCAGCTTCGGTCGCCGATCAGGGTGCTGGTCATCCTCGGGCACCCGCGCAGCGACAGCCTCTGCGGCGGCCTGGCGGATGCCTTCTGTGAAGGGGCCCGCGCCGCGGGCGTGCAGCTGCGCCGCGTGAATCTCGCGACGCTGGAGTTCGACCCCCATGTGCGCACCCCGTCGCCCAACGATCAACCCCTCGAGGACGACCTGAGGCTGGCGCAGGAGTTCGTCGCCTGGGCGGATCACCTGGTGTTCGTCTATCCCACCTGGTGGGGCGGGGCGCCCGCACTCCTCAAGGGGTTTCTCGACCGCATCATGGCGCCGGGGTTCGCGTTCCGGACCTGCGAGGGCGGGATCGGCTATCAGGGATTGCTGGCCGGGCGCTCGGCACAGCTCATCACCACCATGGATACCCCGCCGCTGATCCATCGGCTGCTCTATCGTGAGCCCGGCCGGAATGCCCTGGCACGGGCGACCCTGGGCTTCTGCGGCATTCGCCCGGTGCGCAGCCTGGTATTCGGTTCGGTCAAGGATGCCTCCTCGACGCAGCGCCAGGCCTGGCTGGCCCGTGCCCGCCACCAGGGCCGGCAGTTGGCGCGGGGCCGGATCACCCCCGCGGAGCGGTTGGGGCACAAGGCCGGCGCCTGGCTGCGGGCGCTGCGGCTGCAGTTCTACCCCATGACCTGGGTGGCCTATGCGGTCGGGGGGCTGGCCGCCGCGCCGACCGGGGGCGTATTCGGCAACCCGGTGTTCTGGCTGGGCTACCTCTGCCTGTTCCTGCTGGAGGTGGCCACCGTGCTGATCAACGAGGTGGTCGACCTGGGTACCGATCGGGCCAATCGCTTCTACAGCACCTTCACGGGGGGCTCCCGCGTCCTGGTGGAGGGCCGGCTGGGCCTGGGCGAGGTCAAGGCCGGGATCCTCGTTGCGCTGCTGGGCCTGGTGGGCGGCACGGCCTGGCTGCTGGCCGTGACGCCGGGGTCACCGCTGGCGGTGAGCGCCGTGCTGGGCGTGCTGGCGGTCCTGGCCATCGGCTACACGGCGCCGCCCCTGATGCTGAGCTATCGTGGCCTGGGCGAGCTCGATGTCGCGGTCACCCACAGCATCGGGGTAATGCTGTGCGGCTTCGTGTTCCTGGGTGGGGCCCCGGGCGACCCGCTGCCCTGGCTGCTGAGCCTGCCCCTGCTGCTGGGCATCCTGCCCTCCATCACGCTGTCGGGCATCCCGGATCTCGAGGCCGATGCCGGTGCCGGCAAGCGCACCCTGGCGGTGCGCCTGGGGCGCCGGGGCGCACTGCGGGTCGCGTTCGTCGCCACGCTGCTCGCCGCTGCCTGCGCCCTGGCCTGGCAGGTGACGGGGCTGGCGGGGGGAGCCTATGGCGGCATCGCCTGGGTGGTCGTTCCCCATGGCGCCTGGCTGGCCTGGCTGCTGGCCCGGCACCTCCGGGACGACCGCCCGCCCGGGCGGATCGATGGCCTGATGGGCGCCTCGCTGGGCTATGTGCTGTGGTTCGGGCTGTGGCCACTGTTCCGGTTGGCATGATCGCGCCCCGTCGGCCTGCCCTATGCCGAGGGTGAGTCTCCCGGCCACCGCCTGGCCAGCAGGGCCAGTCCGGCGGCCAGCATCGGCAGCCAGGCGCCCGGCGCTGCCAGCAGCTGCAGGGTGGCAGAGCTGACCAGGCACCACAGGAGGGGAATGACGAGCAGTATCCAGCCGTATCGCGCCGGTTGGACCAGGGCCGCTACGCCCAGGGAGGCGATGGCGAGCGGGTCCGGCGTGAGCCCGATGACTTCGGCACCCAGCAGCCCACGCCCGGTGGCCAGGGCCATGAGCGGGTGCAGGGCCAGGGCATGGACGAACAGCACGACCCCCAGGGCGCGTCGCACGCCCCAGCGCGTCGGCAGGTCGAGCCCGCCCTTCCAGGCGCCGAGGGCGATCAGCAGCAGCGCCTGCAGCACGAACAGCGGCACCAGGTAGCGGATTGCCCAGTTGATCGGCACGTAGCGCTGCCACAGGAAGGCCCAGGCCACGAAGCCCCAGCCGACGGCGAGCAGGGCGGTGATCAGGCGGGAGCTCCAGGGGCGTGGGCGCAGCAGGGCGAACAGCATCGCGCCGCCCAGCATCAGGGCGAGCGCCTGCAGGGGCCACAGCGCCTGGTTGTGCAGCACGAAGAGGCGCTCGTAGGTGCGCAGCGAGAACATCAGGAAGTCCTCGGGCCGGTAGGTCCACCATTCGCTCATCGGCTCGACTCGTTACAGGGCCCGGACGTGGTCGGCCATGCGTCGACGCAGCTCGGCGTCGGGCAGCGGCTCGCGGGCCGCGGCCAGGTTCTCGCGCACGTGCTCGACCCGGGTGGTCGCGGGGATGGCGCAGCTCACCGCGGGGTGGGAGACGATGAACTTGAGGATGAACTGCGCCCAGGTCCTGGCGCCGATCTCGGCCGCCCAGTCGGGCAGTGGCTCGCCCTCCAGGCGGCGGATCAGGCGCTTCTGCTGGAAGGGGCGGTTGGCGATCACCCCGATGCCACGCTCTCGCGCCAGCGGCAGCAGGCGTGCTTCGGCCTCGCGGTCGACGATGTTGTAGGTGAGCTGCACGAAGTCGATGTCGGCCTCGCGCATGATGCGTTCCATGGCCGCATGGCGCCGGCCGTGGGAGGTGGTGATGCCGATGTGGCGTACCTCGCCGGCCGCCTTCATCGCCTGCAGCGTTTCCAGGTTCGCCTCCCAGGCGACCAGGTTATGCACCTGCAGCAGGTCGAAGCGTGGCACGCCCCAGTCGTGCCGCGAGGCCGCGACTTGCGCAGGCCCCTCGCCGGGGCTGGAGGTCCAGACCTTGTCGGCCGCGTAGACGCGGTCGGTGGCGTCGAGCTCGGCGAGGCCATGGCCGATGGTCGCCTGGGAGGAGCCGTACATCGGCGAGGAGTCGATCATCCGCCCGCCGCCGCTGAAGAAGGCTGCCATCACCGCCGTGCACGCCTCGAGCAGTACCGGGTCGTCGCCGACGTTGAAGGTGATCCAGCTGCCGAGTCCCACCAAGGGCAGCGATTCCCCGATGCCGGGCACCTCGCGAGTCAGGATCTCGCCGGGCTCGCCGCCTGCGTCGAGCGGCGGCAGCACCGAGCCGGCCGCGAGGGCCAGCAGGCCGCCGAGCAATCTTCGACGCGACAGGGGCGGGGGGGCCGGAGACATGGGCACTCCTGGGGGGGCTTGCTGTGAGCAGTGTAGACGGCCTGCGAGAACGCGGGAGAGGCCCTCGCCGACCATCAGGCACCGGTCGAGCAGAGCCCGGCGGGGCGTGATGTATCATGGTGATCGTCGTTACCGGAGTGAAGGCCTTCCCCATGACACACCCCGACCGCACCGCCTGCCCCTGCGGCAGCGGCCGGCCGCTCGCCGGCTGCTGCGGGCGCTATCACGCCGGCGAGCCGGCACCGAGCCCCGAGGCGCTGATGCGCTCCCGCTACAGCGCCTTCGTGCTTGAGCTTACCGACTACCTGCTGGCGACCTGGCACCCGAGCACCCGGCCGTCGCGCCTGGAAGCGGACGCCGCGACCACCTGGAAGCGACTCGAGGTGCTCGAGAGCGGCGAGGAGGGCGAGCGGGGATGGGTGCATTTCCGTGCCACCTTCCGCGAGGGGAGGCGCTGGTCGGTGCTGGAGGAGTCGTCGCGCTTCGTGCGCGAGGCGGGGTGCTGGCGCTATCTCGATGGCAACCCCGCCGTCCACCGGCTCAAGCCCGGCCGCAACACGCCCTGTCCCTGCGGCAGCGGGCGCAAGTTCAAGGCCTGCTGTGGCCAAGCATGAGGGAGCGCCATATGATGATGCGACGACCATCGCTGCCGGTGCGGGTGGGCAGGGGCGGCTACGCGGGGCTTATCGGGAGAGCTCGATGAATGACGATGACAAGGTGACCCCCCAGGCGCCCAGGCTGCTGCATGACGAGCTGCCCGAGGAGCATGAAGACCCGCTGATCCGCTGGCTGCATGTCGTCATCCGTTTCGCCATCAAGGTGCTGGCGGTGATGATGGTGCTGGTGATCATCTGGGGCGTGCTGGACGTGGTCTACGTGCTTTATACCAAGTTCATCTCGCCGCCGGTGCTGCTCTTTGAAGTCGGCGATATCTTCGTGATCTTCGGTGCCTTCATGGTGGTGCTGATCGCCGTGGAGATATTCATCAACATTCGGCTCTACCTGGGCACCAATGTCCTGCCCATCCGGCTGGTCATCGCCACGGCGCTGATGGCCATCGCGCGCAAGGTGATCATCCTGGACATCGAGACCATCACCGCGGAGGAAATGCTGGCCATCGCGGCGGTCGTGCTGGCGCTCGGCGTGACCCACTGGCTGGTGGGCAAGCAGGAGTAGGGTGAGCCCCCGGGTCGAGGGCCGGGCCCTGATGGGCGGCGGCTGGCAAGGGGGCACGGTGAGTCGCCGGTTCCATGGGCTTTCGAGGGCATCACGTGAAATCCATCACCGAAGCACAGCAGCTCGATGCCGTCCTGGCGTCCCACCCCGCGGTGCTGGTGCTGTACGGCGGCCGGACGTGTGGCGTGTGCCAGGCGATCAAGCCTCGGCTCGAGGCAATGCTGGCCGAGGCGTTCACCGGGATGGCGGCCCGCTACGTGGATTGCCAGGCCGGGGCCGCGGCGCTGTGTGCGCAGCAACGCGTGTTCTCGCTGCCGGTGGTGCAGCTGTGGTTCGAGGGACAGCTGTTCGAGGAGTTCGTGCGGGTCTTCTCCATCGGCGATGTACGCCGTGCCATCCAGCGCCCCTATGCGGCGCTGTTCGACCAGGCGTGATCGGGCAGGCCTCCCCATTTTCTCCTGTGGCCCCCGGTGGCTATCTTGACAGGTGACGCCCGCCATTCCCGAACATCGCGGGTCGCCGCGTTCCGGTGGCCGCCGGCCTCGCGTCGGCCCCTCTTCTTCCGGCGTCATACCGACCAGGAGCCCATCACCATGAGCAAGCCCGTCATCGCCGACAACAAGCCCGCCAAGGTGACCCTGACCAAGGGCAAGGAGTATGCGTTCTGCCGCTGCGGGCGGTCCGCCAGTCAGCCGTTCTGCGATGGTTCCCATGCCGGCACCGGCTTCTCGCCCAAGAGCTTCGTGGCCGAGCAGGATGGGGATGTCTACCTCTGCCAGTGCAAGCACACCGCCGATGCGCCCTTCTGTGACGGCACCCACAAGCAGTTCGGCGCCGACCGGGTGGGCAAGGAGGGGCCCGGCGATACCGAGGAGGCCTCCGACAAGGCCCCGGAGGCCAAGGCCACCCGCGAAGAGCCCACGGTGGCGTTCATCCACCAGCTGGCCCGGGAGGGGCTCGAGCAGATGGGGCCCCACGGCCCGACCACCGCCATGGGGGTGCCGCGTCACACCCTGCCGCACTGGGACGAGCTGCAGATCATGGCCGCCCAGCTGGCGACCCAGCCCCTGATGGAGGACGCCGAGGTCGCCACCGAGCTGGTCATCGGCCCCGAGGCCGCCAAGCCGCTGACCCTGAGCATGCCGCTGTTCGTCTCGGACATGAGCTTCGGCGCCCTCTCCGAGGAGGCCAAGATCGCCCTCGCCCGCGGCGCCGAGCTGGCTGGCACCGGGATCTGCTCCGGGGAGGGGGGCATGCTGGCCGAAGAGCAGCAGGAGAACTCCCGATACTTCTACGAGCTGGCCAGCGCCCGGTTCGGTTACCGGGAGGCGCTGCTCGAGAAGGTCCAGGCCTTCCACTTCAAGGGCGGGCAGGGTGCCAAGACCGGCACCGGCGGCCACCTGCCGGGCAACAAGAACACCGGCAGGATCTCCGAGGTGCGCGGCATCCCCGAGGGCGAACCCGCCGTCTCGCCTCCCACCTTCACGGACCTGCACTCGGTGCAGGACTTCCGGCGCTTCGCCGACCGGGTGCGGGAGGTGACCGGCGGCATTCCGGTCGGCTTCAAGCTCAGTGCCAACCACATCGAGCGGGACATCCAGTTCGCGCTCGATGCCGGTGCCGACTACCTCATCCTCGACGGCCGCGGCGGGGCCACCGGGGCGGCCCCGGAACTCTTCCGCGACCACATCAGCGTGCCCACCATCCCGGCCCTGGCCCGTGCCCGGCGCCACCTGGATGACCAGGGCGCCAGCGGCCGGGTCACCCTGATCGTCACCGGCGGGCTGCGGGTGCCGAGCGACTTCGTGAAGGCCATGGCCCTCGGGGCGGACGGCATCGCCATCGCCAACAGCGCCATCCAGTCGATCGGCTGCGTGGCCGCCAGGATCTGCAACACCAACAACTGTCCCGCCGGTGTCGCCACCCAGCGGGCCGACCTGCGCCAGCGACTGGACGTCGACAAGTCCGCCCGCCAGCTGCAGAACTTCCTGGAGGCCTCCGTCTCGCTGATGCAGGTCATGGCACGGGCCTGCGGCCACGACAGCCTGAGCCGCTTCAACCGCGAGGACCTGGCCACCTGGCACCGGGAGATGGCGCTGCTGAGCGGGGTGCGCTATGCCGGTGTGCGGGATCCCGCTTCCTGAGGTCGGCGACGCTCGTCCAGGGCGCCTGTCGTCTCCGGCCCGCCCTGTCCGTCCAGGCAGCGAACGGCCACCATCCGGGGAGAGGCGGACATGCGGCTCAGGGTCATCGTGAAGGCAAGCGGGGAACCGGAGGCAGGAACTCCCGGAGGCGATGGGCAGGTACCACGAGGCACTGGTCGACGCCGCGCGTGGAACCTTAACAGGCTATCGTTTGTCAGACCGTGATTGTACAACCAGCCGCCCCTGTACGGGGCGCTGCACAGTCACGATGCCTGACAGGAGGCTTGATGAGCTATACCCCGCCGAAAGTCTGGAAATGGGAGAAGGCGAGCGGCGGCAAGTTCGCCAGCATCAACCGACCCATCGCCGGCCCCACCCACGAGAAGTCGCTGCCGGTGGGCAGGCACCCCTTCCAGCTCTACTCCCTGGCCACGCCCAACGGGGTGAAGGTCACGGTGATGCTGGAGGAGCTGCTGGCGCTGGGCTACCAGGACGCGGAGTACGACGCCTGGCTGATCGATATCGGCGAGGGGGACCAGTTCGGCAGCGGCTTCGTCGAGATCAACCCCAACTCGAAGATCCCGGCGCTGGTCGACCAGGGCGCGTCCAAGCCGATCCGGGTCTTCGAGTCGGGCTCGATCCTGCTCTATCTCGCGGAGAAGTTCGGGGAATTCCTGCCGGGCAGCCTCGCCAAGCGCACCGAGGTGCTGAACTGGCTGTTCTGGCAGATGGGCAGCGGTCCCTTCCTGGGCGGCGGCTTCGGCCACTTCTACGCCTACGCGCCGGAGAAGATCGAATACGCCATCGACCGCTACGCCATGGAGGCCAAGCGCCAGCTCGACGTGCTCGACCGCCGCCTGGCCGAGGTGCCTTACCTTGCCGGCGACGACTACACCATCGCCGATATCGCCTCCTGGCCCTGGTACGGCCAGCTGGCGCTGGGACGGCTCTATGACGCGGGCGAGTTCCTCCAGGTGCAGGAGTACGCACACGTGCAGCGCTGGGCCAGGGAGATCGACGCGCGCCCGGCGGTGCAGCGCGGGCGCATGGTCAACCGCACCTTCGGCGACCCGGCGATGCAGCTCCACGAGCGCCACGACGCCAGCGACTTCACCCACAGGACCCGGGACAAGCTCGAGTCCATGGCCTGAGGCGTTGCCGGGCGCGACATTGACGGGGCCCGGCACCGGTTGTGGTGTCGGGCCCTGTGCGATGGCCGATCCTGGGGTGCCGAGGCCGGCGAGGGGCAACCGGCGGCCGGTGACGACCGGCCCGGCGTGTCCCGGGAAGGGGGCTCAGTTGACCTGGGTGACCAATACCGGGGCGACGCCCCGATTGAGCATGCCGAGCTCCCGGGCCGCGCGCTTGGAGAGGTCGATGATGCGCCCCGGGACGAAGGGACCGCGGTCGTTGATCAGCACTTCCACTTCCTTGCCCGTGTCCGGACGGGTGACCAGCACCTTGGTGCCGAAGGGCAGGGTGGGGTGTGCGGCCGTCAGGGCCTGCTGGTCGAAGGGTTCGCCGCTGGCGGTGGTGGCGCCCTGGAAGTTGTCGCTGTAGAAGGAGGCGATGCCCTTCTCGGCATCGGCATCGTGCGCCTGCACGCTACCCGCCATGGCGATCGTCAGCAGGCCGGCCAGCCAGCAGGCAAGGGTCAGTCGTATTCGGGCTCCCATTGGGGTACCTCATGGTTCTCGTGCAGCGGATCGCGCGTCCATCGATGCGATGAGGTGCCGGTAGGCATCGGGATGGTAACCGCCCTGGCCGCCTCTGGCAACCCGGCGTGAAGATCGGCGGAGTTGGCGCCAGGATCACGCCATTTCAGCGAGGGAGGTCGCGTGCACGACAGTGGCGCGCCTGCCGACAGGCGCGCTCATCCCCGGCGAGACGGCCCCGGCGACCTGTGGCATTCTGGGGATTTCCCGCCGGAGAGGCCGATATGGCAAGCATCTTTACCCGCATCATCCAGGGCGAACTCCCGGGCCACTTCGTCCGCGAGGACGCGCATTGCGTGGCGATCATGACCCTCAACCCGATGAAACCCGGCCATGTGCTGGTGATACCACGCCAGGAGATCGATCACTGGGATGACCTGCCGCCCGAGCTGGCCGCCCACCTGATGCAGGTGTCACAGACGCTGGCCAGGGCGCTCAAGCGTGCCTTCCCCTGCGAGCGGGTGGGGATGCTGATCGTCGGTCTCGAGGTGCCGCATGTGCATGTGCACCTGGTGCCGATCGATGCGATGCAGGATATTCGGGTGGAGGGGCTGGACCAGGCGAAGGCCGAGGACCTGGCGGACGCCGCTGCGAGGATACGCGCCGCACTCGATTGACCCCTCCAGGCGGCGCTCCCGCACCCTGTCCCGGGTGGGCCGCTTGATTTTGTAGACGGACGGTCTATATTGGTCGCCATGACGACATCTTCCACCAGGCCACGCCGCGGCCGGCCGCCCAGGGTGCCCCGCGACGACCCGGACACGCGAGCCGCGCTGATCCGCGCCGGTACCGAGGTGCTCACCGAGCAGGGGTTCACCGCCTCCGGCATCGACGGCATCCTCAAGCGAGTCGGGGTTCCCAAGGGGTCCTTCTACTACTATTTCGACAGCAAGGAAGCCTTCGGCCGTGCCGTGATGGAGCACTACGGCGCCTACTTCGCCCGCAAGCTCGACCGTCACCTGCTCGATACCTCGCTGCCGCCGCTGGCACGCATCGAGGCCTTCGTGGCCGATGCCAGGGCGGGCATGGCCCGGCACGGGTTCAAGCGGGGTTGCCTGGTGGGCAACCTGGGGCATGAGGCGGCCGGCCTGCCGGAAAGCTACCGGGAGTGGCTGCTGGCGACCCTGGAGTCGTGGCGCCGGCGGCTGGCCCGGTGCCTCCGCGAGGCGCAGGCGGCCGGCCAGCTCGACGCCGCCGCCGACTGCGATACCCTCGCCGAGGCGTTCTGGATCGGCTGGGAGGGGGCGGTGATGCGGGCCAGGCTGGTGGGCGATGCCGCTCCCCTGGATACCTTCATCACCACCTACATGAGCGGGCTGCCGCGCTGAGACGGCGCCCGTCCGGTTTTTTCCGGGTAATTCGATAGACGATCGGTCTAAAAAAGGAGGCACCATGTTCGATGCGATTCTGATCGAGAAGAACGACGAGGGGCAGCAGGTGGGCGTACAGCGCCTGGACGAGGCTCAGCTGCCGGAAGGCGACGTCACCGTGCGGGTCGAGTGCAGTACGCTGAACTACAAGGATGCCCTGGCAATCACCGGCAAGGGGCCGGTGGTACGGAAGTTCCCCATGGTGCCCGGTATCGACCTGGCCGGTACGGTCGAGAGCTCGAGCTCTCCGCACTACCGGGAAGGGGATGCGGTCCTGCTCAACGGCTGGGGCGTCGGCGAAGGGCACTGGGGCGGGCTGGCGCAGAAGGCACGCCTGGACGGTCGCTGGCTGATTCCCCATCCCGCGGCCTTCACGGCACGCCAGAGCATGGCCATCGGCACGGCCGGCTACACGGCGATGCTGGCGGTGATGGCGCTCGAGCGCCAGGGCGTGACGCCGGACAAGGGCGAGATCCTGGTGACCGGTGCCAACGGCGGCGTGGGCAGCTATGCCATCGCGCTGCTTTCGCGGCTGGGCTACCAGGTGGTCGCCTCGACGGGTCGCCCCGACGAGAAGGCCTACCTCGAGTCGCTGGGTGCCGTGGAGATCATCGACCGGGCCACGCTCTCCGAGCCGGGCCGTCCGCTGGCCAAGGAGCGCTGGGCCGGCGCCATCGATGCCGTGGGTAGCCATACCCTGGCCAATGTCTGTGCCAGCACCCGCTACGGCGGCACCGTGGCGGCCTGCGGCCTGGCCCAGGGCATGGACCTGCCGGCCACCGTGGCTCCCTTCATCCTGCGGGGCGTGACCCTGGCCGGGATCGACAGCGTGATGCGCCCCTACGAGGACCGTGTCGAGGCCTGGCAGCGCCTGGGTGATCTGCTGGTGCCCGAGCAGCTGGAGGCGATCACCCGCTCGATCTCCCTGGAGGAGGCCATCCCCGTGGCCGGCGAACTGCTCGAGGGCAGGGTGCGCGGACGGGTCGTGGTCGAGATGGCGCGCTGAGCCGACTAGCGTTCCCGGCGGCGCGTCGTTCGCCCCCGCAGGTCGGTGAAGGCGGTCTCCAGTTCGTCGACACTGGTGATGCCCCGTATCACGCCGGTGCGCTGGCCCTGTGCATCGAAGAGCACGATGGTGACATGGTCGACCAGCTGCTCACTGGCGAACCGCGCTCCCTGGGTGGTGTTGATGTTCACCACGCGCCAGGCCGGTGGCTGTTCGATATTGGCCAGCGCCTGTTCGGCGTTGTCGCGCAGGCGGCGGCAGTCGGGGCAGCCCCGGTCGAAGACCTGCACCGCCACCGGCTCGCCGCTGCCGATCACGCTGAGGTCGGCCAGGGCGCGCGCGTCACGCTCCTCGACGATGAGCCAGGCCACCGGCACGGCGAGGAGCGCCAAGGCGATCAGGATGCCTCGCACCAGGCGGCGCGGGCGAAAGCGCCGGGCGCCGGAGCGGGGCTTGCGCGGGTGGGCGGTGGGCTTGCGACGCTTGTTCCGGGTCTTCGCCATGCGCGGCACCTCCAGCGGGAAAGGGGACCTTGCCCCTACAGCCTAGCCAATCCGTCCGGGAGGATGAGGGAATGGCGGTCCGCCGGGGCCGTGATCATCTAGGCTGAAGTGACGACCCGTCGATCCCCCGATGCGAGAGCGCTCCATGGATGACCCTGAACGCTATGCCTACCCCCACCGCGTGCTGCACTGGCTGGTCGCGGCCGTCCTGCTGCTGTCGCTGGCCAGCGGCCTCACCCTGGGCTTCCTCGGCTTCGAGGGTGCCATGGAGCGATTCGGTGGCCTCCTGACCGACCTGCTCTACACCGCCCACAAGACCTTCGGCGTGACGATACTCGCCCTGATGACGGTGCGGCTGGCCACCCGGCTGCTCTTCGTGGTGCCCGACCATGAGCCGCCCCTGCCTGCCTTCCAGAGGGTGCTGAGCAGCAGCGTGCACCACCTGCTCTACCTGGCCCTGCTGGCCATGCCGGTGCTCGGCTGGATGGCCACCGCCAGTGGCGGCTTTCCGGTGCAGTTCCTCCACTGGAACCTGCCGGGACTGATCGGCGAGGACGAGGCACTCTCCGAGCGGTTGTTCCTGTGGCATGGCCGGCTGGGCTGGGCGATCCTGGGCCTGGTGGTGCTGCATGTCGCCGGGGCGCTCTATCACTGGCTGATCCGCCACGATGGCGTGATGAAACGCATGAGCCTGTTCTGAACCGGGCGCCAGGACAGGCCCGCGTCGCGGGGCCACCAACGAAAACACCCCATTCGCCAGGAGCCGAATGGGGTGCGGTGACTGCCGGGCAGGTCGCGCCCTCAGTGTTGGCGTTCTTCCTCGAAGAGCTCCGCCTTGGCGTCGCGCATGACATCCTCGCAGGCGGCCTGGTGGGCGAGTTGCGTGAGCAGGCTCTGGGTCACGGCGAATCCCTTGCCCAGGCAGCTGTCGACTTCCTCGCGGCTCACTTCCGGGGTGACCTTGCAGTCAATCTTGATCGTTCTTCCGCCACCGTCCAGCCTGTCGGCAAAGCCCCTGATGCGCCAGGCGATGCGCTCTTTCCAGCTGGCTGATACCTCAGCGCCTTCGTTCACGCTAAACGTGCACTGCCATTCAGGTTTGTAGACCTTCATGAGAACCTCCGGTGCTGGCTTGGAAAGAATGATCGATCGTGGTGTGTACTCCGTATCCAAAAGCTGTTGCAGGGCCATCATACAGGCTTTCGGCCAGCGCGACAGTGCCCCGCACGTCGCCTGGAGAGGCAAGCCTGTGGACGTCAGGCGCGGTATGATGCGGGGCGTGACGTCAACGGCAAGCGCGAGGAGGGCCAGGTGGGTTCATCGATCGAGCGGTACGAGGACAGGCGCTGCCTGTGCGAACGGGCGGCAGTGGCGGCGCGCCTGCTGCTGGTCGCGGGCGTGCTCCTGCTGTTCACCGGCTGTGCCATGATGGCACCGTCGCCGCCCCAGCAGCAGACCAACATCTGCGAGATCTTCCGCGAGCAGCCGACCTGGTACGACTACGCCCGTGACTCCCAGGAGCGCTGGGGCACCCCCATTGCCACGCAGATGGCCTTCGTGCAGCGCGAGTCCTCCTTCCGCAGCCATGTCCGCCCGCCGCGCAAGCGCATCCTGGGCTTCATCCCGGGCCGTCGCCCCTCCTCCGCCCGGGGCTATGCCCAGGCCCAGGACCCGGTCTGGGGCGAGTACAAGGCCGATGCCGGCAGTACCCTCGCGCGCCGCACCCACATGAAGCATGCCACCGACTTCATCGGCTGGTACAACGCCCGCACGCACCGCCAACTGGGCATATCGCTGCACAACCCCGAGCACCTCTACCTGGCCTACCACGAGGGCGCGGGGGGCTATCGGCGCGGCACCTACCGCAGCAAGCCCCAGGTGATGCGAGCCGCCCGGCAGGTCAGCACCCAGGCGAGCCGCTACCACGCCCAGCTGGCCGCCTGCGAGGCCGAGTTCCGCTGTCGGCGCTTCTATCAGGTCTGGCCCTTCTGTCGGGCATGAGCTCCCGGGCAGCGGGAGGCCTTCATGCCACCGGCGAGGTGATCAGCCCGTAGGTCTCCGGCCGGCGGTGCAGGGCGAAGTTGAAGATATGCTCGCGGATCTCGCGGGTGCGGTCGAGGTCGCACTCATGAGTGATCAGCTCGTCTTCCTGGCTGGCGGCCATGGCGACGATCTCCCCGGTCGGGGCGATGATGCAGCTCTGGCCGAGCAGCTCGCAGCCCTCCTCCCTGCCGGCCTTGGCCACGCCCACCACCCACATGCCGTTCTGATAGGCACCGGCCTGCATGCAGAGGTGGTTATGGAAGCCCTGCAGGTGGTCGTGTTCCGGCACCGGGGGGTAGTGGATGGGGGTGTTGTAGCCCAGCATCATCAATTCGACGCCCTGCAGGGCCAGCATGCGGTAGGTTTCCGGCCAGCGACGGTCGTTGCACAGGGCCATGCCCATGGTGCCGCCGAAGGCCTGCCAGGCGCCGAACCCCCGGTCGCCGGGCTCGAAATAGCGCTTCTCCAGGTGCTGGAAGGGGCGCCAGGGCTCGTGCTGGGTGTGGCCGGGGAGGTGGACCTTGCGGTACTTGCCGACGATCCTGCCGCTGGCATCGACCAGGATGGACGTGTTGAAGTGGTGCGGCTGCCCGTTTTCCAGCGCCAGCTCGGCGTAGCCCAGGTAGAAGCCGATGCCGAGCTCGCGCGCGGTGTCGAACAGCGGCCGGGTCTCGGGGCCGGGCATCTCGCGCTCGAAGAAGGCGTCGACCTCGGCCTGGTCCTCGAAGTACCAGCGCGGGAAGAAGGTGGTCAGGGCCAGTTCCGGAAACACCACCAGGTCGGCACCGCGGCCGTGGGCCTGGTGCATCAGCGCCACCATGCGTTCGACCGCCTGGGTGCGGGTCTCGTGGCGGGTGATGGGGCCGAGCTGGGCGGCCCCGATGATCAGTTTTCGGCTCATGCGGCGTTCCTTGTTCGATTACTCGGCGAGGTCCAGCAGGACCTGCAGCAGCACGTTGGTACCCGCTTCCAGGTCCTCCGGTGCGGTGTACTCGTGAATGTTGTGGCTGATGCCATCGACGCTGGGGACGAAGATCATGGCAGTGGGGCAGACCCTGGCCAGCATCTGGGCGTCGTGGCCGGCGCCGCTGGGCATGCGCATCACGGAGTGCCCGAGCGCCCTGGCGCTGGCTTCCACGCGGTTGACCATCTCCGGGGCGAAGGGCACCGGGTCGAAGCGCGCCAGGGTGCGGTGCTCGACATCGATGCCCTCCCGCTCGGCCAACTGCTCGACGAACGCCTTCAGCTCGTCCTCGGCCTGCTTGAGCCGGTCGTTGTCGGTGTTGCGCAGGTCGACGGTGAAGCGGGCATGGTTGGCCACCACATTGACCAGGTTGGGCTTGATGTCCAGGGCGCCGACGGTGCCCACCTGATCGCCGCCAATGCGGTTGACCAGTTCGCGCACGAAGGCGCCGGTGGCCATGGCGGCGTAACCGGCATCCTGGCGCAGGCGCATGGGCGTGGTACCGGCGTGGTTGGACGTGCCGGTGAAGGTGAGCTCCTGCCAGGAGATGCCCTGGACCTTTTCCACCGCGCCGATGGTGATGCCCGACTCCTCGAGCACCGGCCCCTGCTCGACGTGTATCTCGACGAAGGCATGGACCTCGGGCCGGCCCACCGGCGCCTCGCCCCGCGCGCCGATGGCGTCGAGACAGTCACCCACGCGCTGGCCATCGATGCCCTCCGTGGCGCGCGCCTCCTCCAGCGACATGCCGCCGACATAGACCAGGCTGCCCATCATGTCCGGGGCGAAGCGCGCGCCCTCCTCGTTGGTGAAGAAGGCGATGCACAGGGGGCGGCGGGTGGTGATGCCTGCCTCGTTGAGGGTCTCGACCACCTCGAGCCCGCCCAGGACACCCAGGTTGCCGTCATAGATGCCGCCGGTGCGCACGGTGTCGATATGCGAGCCTGCCATCACGGGCGGGCCCGCCTCGGTACCGGGACGCAGGCCGAACGCGTTGCCCATGGCGTCGCTGGTCACCTCGAGCCCCAGCTCGTGCATCCAGCCGATGACCAGTTCGCGACCCTGGCGGTCTTCCTCGGTCAGCGCCAGGCGGCAGCAGCCGCCCCCCGGCAGGGCGCCGATCTCGCCGAGCCGCTCCAGGCGGCCGAGCAGGCGCTGGCCGTTGATTCTCAGTGTGTCATGCATGATCGCTTGCCTCCGCTTCTATCTCGGCCGACGGACGGCCGACCAGTTGCCGATAGACATCCTCGTCGGTGGCGCCTTCGCTGCCGATCAGCAGCACGCGGCTGTCGGGGCCGAGGCCGAGGGCCTCGCTCAGTGCCGGGTCCTGCCGGGCGATCAGCAGCCCGGCAAGCCCCGCCACGGCACTCTCGCCCGCCACCAGTGGCGCATCCTCGCCGACGCCTCGTGCCAGCAGCCTCATGGCCTCCACGGCTGCCTCGTCGCTGACGGTCATGAAGTCATCGATACCCTCGTCCAGCACTTCCCAGGCCAGCAGCGAGACTTCCCCGCAGGCCAGCCCCGCCATCAGGGTGTCCAGCTCGCCGGGGACGGCGGTGGGGCTGCCGGCGCGGGCACTCTCGTACAGGCAGGCGGCCCGGTCGGGTTCGACGACGATCACCCGGGGGCGATCGGGTCCGAAGGCCTCCCACAGCTGGGCCAGGGCCGCCGCGGCGAGCCCGCCGACGCCACCCTGCACGAAGCAGTGGGTCGGGGGGGCGGGGAGTTGCTGTACCGCCTCGTCGATCATCACGGTGTAGCCCTGCATGACATCGCGGGGCACCGTCATGTAGCCGGGGTAGGACGTGTCCGATACCACGTACCAGCCGTTGGCCGCGGCATCCCTGGCCGCCTGGCGCACCGAGTCGTCGTAGTTTCCCGGCACTCGCCGGACCTCGGCGCCGAACCGGGCGATGGCCTCCTCGCGGCCCCGGGAGACCGTGGCATGGAGGTAGATCACGCAGTTCGCACCGAACTGCTGGGCGCCCCAGGCCACCGAGCGGCCGTGGTTGCCGTCGGTGGCGCAGCACACCGTGATGCGGGCGGCCTCCTCACGGTAGCGGCCGGCGAGCAGGTCGGCGGAGTGGACACCTTCCGGCAAGTGCTCCTTGAGCAGTCGCAGCACGGCATAGGCGCCGCCCAGGGCCTTGAAGCTGTTGAGCTCGAACCGCTTGGCTTCGTCCTTGTAGTAGAGGTGGTCGATTCCCGCGGCCGAGGCCAGCCCGGCCAGGTCTATCAGCGGGGTGGGGGCATAGCCGGGCCAGGTGCGAATCTCGTCACGGGCATCGCGCATCGCTGCCTGGGAGAGGATGGCGCGCTGGCGCTCGCCGATGGGTACGCCGCGTCGGGCCCTGGGGTTGGCGAAGTGCCGGATGGCGTCGTGGGTCAGGAGCTGTTGCATGGCGGTCCTTGATGCGGGCTTTCGGGTCGATGGGGTCCGGTCGACCTCTTCGGGCCGACGGCGTCGGGTAGAGGGGCGGGGACCGGGGCCCCCGCCGGTCGGGTCTACTGCGAGGCGTTGTCGATGGCATCGAGGAAGGCGGTGAGCATCTCCTCGCCCTCGTCGCCGTACTTCTCGGCGATGACCTCCTTGACCGCCGGTTGGGCGGCCTCGCGGAAGGCCTCCATCTCCTCGGGGGTCAGGGCGTAGACCTCCATCTTCTCGGCCAGGTGTGGCAGGCCACGGTCCGAGGCCTCGATGATGCGGCTGATGCCGCGGCCGGCCACGATGGCCGAGCGGGCGGCGGACTCCACCACCTGCTGTTCCTCCCCGTCCAGGCTCTCCCAGAAGTCGCTGCTGACCACCCACACATAGGGAGCGAAGAGGTGGTTGGTCAGCGAGAGGTACTGTTGCACCTCGTCGAAGCGTGCGAAGGAGATGATCGGCACGGGGTTCATCTGGCCGTCGGCGACACCGGTCTGCAGTGCGGTATAGACCTCCGACCAGGCGATGGCGGTGGGCTGGCCGCCCAGTGCACTGATCACCTCCTGGTGGGTGTCGAGCCCCATGGTGCGGATCTTGAGCCCATCCATGTCGTCGGGGCTGCGGACCTGGCGCTTGGAGTTGGTGATGGCGAACAGGCCGCCGGAATCACCGAAGCCCAGTACCTTCAGGCCCGTCTTCTCCTCGATGTCGGTGGCGAGCTTGTCGCCGAAGGGGCCATCGAACACCTCGTAGGTAGTGGAGACGTCGGGAAAGGCGAAGGGCACGTCGAGCACGCCGATCATCGGATAGGCCGAGGCGAAGCCGCCCACCGAGTGGATGCCGGACTGCACCACGCCGGCCCGCAGCTGGCTGAGCACCTGATCGTCGTCACCCAGCTGGCCGTTGGGGTAGGTGTCCACGGTGACGGAGCCGTTGGTGCCGGCCTCCACCAGGTTCTTGAAGACCGTGGCCATGGCCCCGGAGGCGTTGTCGAAGGGATCGTCGTTGTTGAGGTGGTGAAGGCGCATTACCTTCTCGGCGTGGGCGGTGCCGGCCAGCGCCAGGCTGGCCGCGGCGATGGCAGTGATGAGGGAAGTCCTGAAACGCATCATGTCGGTTCTCCATCTTGTGCTTGTCGTTGGGATTGAAGCGGGTGCCTAGAAGCCCAGCAGGCGTGGCACGAACAGGGTCAGGTCGGGCCAGAAGGCGATCAGCATCAGGACACCGACCTGGACCAGCAGGAACGGCCAGAGCGAGGCGCTGATCCGTTCGATCTTCTCCCCGGTGACCGACGACAGCACGAACAGGCAGGCGCCGACGGGTGGGGTCATCAGGGAAATGTTGAGGGCGAGGATGATCATCACGCCGGCGTGTACCGGGTCCATGCCGATGGCCTTGGTCAGCGGCACCAGCACCGGGGCGAGGATGATCAGGGCGGCATTGATGTCCATGAACAGGCCGACGATCAGCAGCAGCAGCAGGATCATGCCGATGATGGCGCTGGGGTTGGAACTCAGCGCCAGGAAGCCGGAGGCGATCATCTGGGGCAGCTGCACGAAGGTCATCCACCAGCCGAGGATCGAGGCCGAGGCGATGATCAGGAACACCACGCCGGTGATGCGCGCGGTGCGCTCGAGCATGTCGATGATGTCGCTGAACTTCAGCGAGCGGTAGATCGTCGCGCCCACCACCAGGGCATAGAGCACGGCCAGGGCGGCGGCTTCGGTGGGGGTGGTGACCCCGCCGAGGATGGCGCCGAGGATCATCACCGGCATCAGGATCGCCAGCAGGCTGGAGCGGAAGGTGGAGAGGATCAGCTTCAGGCTGGGCCCACCCTCGGCCTTGGGCAGGTTCAGCCGGCGACCGAGGGCGGCGATCATGCACATGCAGAGCAGGGCGATCAGCAGCCCCGGCAGGATGCCCGCGGCGAACAGGCCGGCGATGGAGACGCCCATCAGCGAGCCGTATATCACCATCAGGTTGGACGGCGGGATGGTCGGGCCGATGATCGACCCGGCGGCGGTGACGGCACAGGCGAAGGAGCGCTTGTAACCCTGCTTCTCCATGGCCGGGACCATGGTGTTGCCGAAGGCGGCGGCGTCGGAGACGGCAGCACCGGTCATGCCGGAGAAAAGCACCGAGGCGACCATGTTGGAGTGGGCGAGCCCGCCGCGCAGGTAACCGACCAGCGCATTGGCGAAGTCGATCAGTCGGGCGGTGATGCCCGAGCGGTTCATGATCTCCCCGGCGAGGATGAACAGCGGCATGGCCATGAAGGTGAAGAGGTCCAGCCCCTCGAAGAAGCGTCGCGGGGCCATGGTCAGGAACTCGGGACCGCCCAGCTGCACCAGGCCGATGACGCCGGCGATGCCGAGCACATAGCCGATGGGCAGGCCGAGGACGAGCAGGCCGAAGAAGGCCAGGGCAACGATCATCATTGGGCGTTCTCCATCGGCAGCTCGATGGCCGCCACCTGGGGTGGGTGCAGCAGGTCACGCAGCATCACCACCAGGGTCTGGAAGGCGGCGAGGCCGGCCGATACCGGAACCGAGGCGAAGGGCACCAGCATGGTGATGCCGAAGATGGTGGCGAACTGGCTCATGCCCTGGACGGCCATGCCGATGCCGTACCAGGCGAGGAACAGGAAGAAGCCCAGGCCGATCAGGTCGAGCAGCAGCCGCATCAGCCGCTGCTTCCAGGGCGACAGCATGCTGAAGAGCATGACGAAGCCGATGTGCTCACGGCGGAAGACGCCCACCGGAATGGCCAGCAGGGCGGCCCAGATCATCACGTAGCGGGCCAGTACCTCGGTCCAGGTGACGCCCAGCTGCAGGCCGTAGCGCGACAGGATGCCGAACCAGACAATCAGTACCATCACGCCGACCAGTACGGCGCAGAGCTTGATGATGACGGTATCGAGCCAGTGGCCGGCGGCGAACAGGGCGCGCAGCAGGGGGTGGGGTGGGCGGGGTCTTGTGGTTGTCGTGGGCATGATGCCTCCCGAGGAGTAAACCTTGCCGAGAACGCGATGCGTGATCGGCATCCCACGATCAACTTGGAACAGTATTTTTATTTCGTCAAGTTAGTGAAAATTGAATTTCAACCTTTCCCGGCCCATGCCATCATGGTAAGCATGGACACCATGAAAGAGCCCCAGTCCCTAGAGGCGCGCATCCAGGCGCATTACGAAGAGCTGCCCCCGGCAGAGAAGCGGCTGGGCGACCTGCTGCTGGGCTTTCCCGGGGATATCGCCACCTACAGCGCCGGTGAGCTGGCAGAGGCCGCCGGAACCTCGCGCGCGGCGGCGACCCGCTTCTTCCAGCGACTGGGCTACAAGGATTTCAACGAGGTCCGGCTTCAGGTGCGTGAGGCCAAGCGCTGGGGTTCGCCGGTCTATCTTTCCTCGGCATCCCGACTCGACGGACAAGGCGCCGACAAGGTCATGCCGAGCCAGTCCGTGGCCGATCACCTGGATCAGGAAGTCGACAACCTGACCCGCACGCTGGAGGCGATCCGGCCGGATGCGCTGCGCGATGTGGTGGATGCCATGGCCGGCGCCAGGCGCGTGCATGTGGTGGGCTTTCGCAACAGCCGCATGCTGGCGCTCTACCTGCAGCGACAGCTGCTGTTGATGCGCCCCGATGTGTCGCTGCTGCCGCAGTCCGGACAGACCCTCGGCGAGGATCTGGTGGATATCGGCGAGCAGGACGTGCTGGTGATGATCGGCATGCGACGGCGGGTGGGTGCCGTCACGCGGATCATGGAGATCGCCCGGGCACAGGGGGCGAAGATCCTGCTCATCACCGACCCCTCGGCCACCCGGACCGCCCGGCTGGCCACCTGGACGCTGACCTGCCAGGTGCGCTCGCCGTCGCTGCTCGACAGCTATGCGGCCGCCATGAGCGTGCTGAACCTGCTCTGCTCGCTCCTGTTCCGGCGTGCCATGAAGGAGGGGTACGAGCGGCTGCGCCGGGTCGAGACCCTGCACGAGGAACTCGACGAACTCGATGCCTTTGCCTGGCTGACGGAGGAGTCCGGCCAGTGCCCGGACCGCTGAGCCGGATGACCTTCCGCCTCAGCGGTCGATCTCGCGCCACCCCTCATGGGCGCAGCTCAGGCAGCGGTAGTACGCCTCGTAGCCGCTCTCGCAATCTGCACACTCGCGGACGCTGCCCTTCTGGAAGGTGAAGGTGCGCAGCGAGCAGACCGGGCAGCGCTCGACCTCCTGGTGGGGAGCCCGGGGCGAAGGCTGCCGCGGGGGCGCGGCATTGGCCTGCGGGGCCGATGCCTCTTCCACGGCGCGTTCGATCTCGGCGGAAAGCTCCGCGGCCAGGCGGCGGGCCCGCTCGGCCTGGTCGCTGCCGGCGAGGTTCGCCAGCTCCGTGATCCGATCCTTGACGGACGTCAGCCTGGGCGTGGTATCGGCCATCTGGGCTCTCCTGCGAGTCGATCGTTTTCATGATGTTTCCGCATGAGCATAACCCCTGGCGGCCGACCGGGCACGGGATCGGTCAACGCATGCTCGGCCCCTGGGCGGGAGATGCCCCGGGCCGCCCGGTCCGCGAGACCCTGACTATACTGGGGTCAATCTCAACCGCCACGGGAGGTGTGCCATGGTTGCGCGTTTGGGTTGCGCGGTGATGGCCGGGCTGGTGGCCACGCTGGTCATCTCCATGTTCATGATCCTGCGCCTGTCGGCCGGGCTCATGCCCTGGTACAACCCCATCGAGATCATGAACCTGACCGCCCAGCGCGCGCTGGGCACCCCGAGCAGCATGTACGTGGGCTGGCTCATCCACTTCGCGGTGGGCACGCTGATCTGGGGCGTGCTGTTCGGCCTGATGGTATCCGACCTGCCCGGCAGTACCGATACGCGTCGCGGGCTGGTCTTCGGCCTGGGTACCTGGCTGGTGGTGATGCTCACGGTGTTTCCCATGGCCGGTTCGGGCTTCTTCGGGATGGGATTCGGCCTGGTTGCGCCCATCTCCACCCTGCTGGGGCATATCGTGTTCGGGCTGGTGCTGGGCGCCACCTACGGCTGGTTGCGACGACTCTAGCCGGCATGCCGACACTCCCACGGCGTCGTGGGAGTGTCGCTGTGCCGGTCGGCCGCCTTGCCCCGCGCAGCTTGCATTTCTCGTTCCGGCGTCGCAAGGGGAAGGGTCGTGACGCATCGCCATGACCTCGGCCCCGGTCAAGGCTCCTGGTCCTGCCCGGCGCCTGCTTCCGGCTGCGGCAGGGGGCCGGCGTGGAGCGCCAGCCAGACGGCCAGCCGTTCACGGAGCTCGTCGGCCGTCGGTCCGGCCTGATCCAGGATGTCGTGGACTCGATTGAAGTGCAGCAGCCGGATGCCGTGGACATCGGGCCTGAGATAGATGTCGGGCGGCTCGTTGAGCAACATCCGGCGGGTGATGGACTGCTGCATGATCTCGAAGGTCTTGAACAGCACGTCGGTCAGCCCCGCGGCCTCGCCCTCGACCGGTTCGCGATTGCCGGTCACGTCGACGGCGATGACCAGGTCGACCCGGCCCTGGAGCAGGTCGAAGGGCAGCGGGTTGGAGGTGCCGCCATCGATCAGCAGCTCCCCGTCCCGCCGCACGGGGGGGAAGAGCCCGGGCACCGCCATGCTGGCCTCGATGGCCGGAAAGACCTGGCCCTCGTCGAGCACCACGCTGTTGCCCGTCCAGTAGTCGGTGGCGACGAGGGCCAGCGGGATTCGCAGCTCGTCGAACGTCCTCACCTCGGTATGGGCGGCGAGGAAGCGCAGGAAGCCGCCGGAGTCGAACAGGCCGCCGTCGCCCAGGCCGATCTGCACCAGGTCCAGCAGGTCCAGTTCCGAATGGGCCAGCCCCGAGAGGGCATCGAGCGGCGAGCCGCCGAAGTCATCGAACAGGTCGAGGATCTCGTCGGCGGAGAGGCCCGCCGCATAGAGCCCGCCGATCACCGCGCCGATACTGGTGCCCGCGATGCGATCCGGCACGATGCCGAGTTCGTCGAATACCTGCAGCACGGCGATGTGCGCCAGCCCGCTGGCCCCGCCGGAGCCCAGCGCCAGACCGATGGTGGGGGGCGAAGGCGGGGGGGCGTCGGGCCACTCCTGCGCCGGGGCGGGAGCCGTGGCCAGCAGGGTGCCCGCCAGCAGCCCGGCGGCGAGCCTCGCACTCATGGTCAATCCCCGGGGCCACACTCCATGCAGCGTTCGGTGATCGCCGGGCCCAGCTGCAGGTTGGCGTTGAGGTTGCGCAATGCACCGCGCAGCCCCTCCTCGAGTACCGGGTGGTAGTAGGGCATCTCGAGCATCCGGCTGACGCTCAACCGCTGCTCCAGCGACCAGGCCAGCAGGTGGGCCATGTGCTCGACACGCGGGCCGAACAGTTCGGCGCCGAGGAACTGCCCCGAGCCGTGCTCGGCATAGAGTCGCATCATGCCGCGGTTCTCGCGCATCACCATGGCGCGCCCCTGGTCCTCGAAGGAGGCCTCGCCCGTGGCGATGCAGTCGCAGCCGCCGTAGCGCTGCTCGAGTTCGCCGCGGCTGGCGCCTACCGTGGCCATCTGCGGGTCGGTGAAGACGATCGCCAGCGGGACGTTGCGCAGGCCGGCGCGCAGTTCCGGGTAGCGTCCGGCGTTGTCGCCGGCGATGCGTCCCTGGGTATTGGCCTCGTGCAGCAGCGGCAGCTCCTGGTTGGCATCGCCGGCGATGAAGACGTGGCCGGGGCTGTCGTCGGCGTTGCGGCACTGCATGGTGAAGCGGTTGTAGTGCGGCACGCCCTTGTCGTCGATGGCCAGGCCGGCCTTCTCCAGGTCGAGCCGGTCGAGATTGGGGCGCCGGCCGGTGGCGGCGAGCAGGTAGTCGAAGCGCTCGGTGAGTCGCTTGCCGCTGTGGCGCTCGAGGAAGGAGATCACCACCTGGTCGCCGTCGCGCTCGATGGACTCGACCCTGGCGTCCGGGTCGACGTAGAACTCCTCGTTGAAGGTGTCATCCGCCAGCTCGCGCACGGCGTCGTCACGGAAGGGCCCCAGCGCACCGCCGACCCCGAAGATGCGCAGGCGCACGCCCAGGCGGTGCAGTGCCTGGCCGAGTTCCAGGCCGATCACCCCGGGCCCGAACACGGCGACCGATTCCGGCAGGTCGTCCCACTCGAAGACATCGTCGTTGACGACCAGCCGGTCGCCGGCGGCCTCGAAAAAGCCCGGCCAGGTGCCGCGCGAGCCGGTGGCGATGACGATGTTGCGAGCCCGGAGGCGGGTATGGTCGCCGACGACCAGGGTGTGCGGATCCGCGAAGCGGGCATCGCCCGTGATGCGGTCGGCCTCATCGATCCGCTGCATCGACTTGAAGACGCGCTTCACGAAGCCGTCGCGCTCGCGCTTCACGCGTGCCATGACGGCACCGCCATCGACCTCGATCTCGCCGCGGACCCGCACGCCGAAACCCTCGGTGTCGCGGGCATGGTGGGCGGCCTCGGCTGCGGCGATCAGCAGCTTCGAGGGCATGCAGCCCACCCGGGCACAGGTGGTGCCGTACTCGCCGCCCTCGATCAGCACCACGCTGTCGGAATGCTTCCTGGCGGCGTGCCAGGCGCTCAGGCCGGCGCTGCCGGCCCCGATGATGGCGATATCGACGTCACGTTCCTGCATCGTGTTCTCCTTCCGGAAGATGGCGGCCCGGCAACGGGTCCTGATGCAACACACTATGGCACAGCCGGGGACAGCCGCGCCCCTCCCCCGGGCGCGGCACCTTGACCCAGCGCAAGGGATGCGCGTTGACCGGGGTGGGGATCAGGGCTGGCGATAGAGGGCCAGGCGAATGCCGAAGCCGATCAGCAGTGAGCCGAAGCTCCAGCGCTGCAGGCGTTCCCGGGTCGAGCCATCGGCGAGCCAGCGCCGCAGCCAGCTGCCGGCGGTGGCGTAGAGCGAATCGAACAGGACCCCGATGCCGACCAGCAGCACGCCCAGCAGGGCGAACTGCAGCAGGATCGTGCCTTCGCCGGGCAGCACGAACTGCGGCAGGAGCACCGAACAGAACAGCAGCGACTTGGGGTTGAGCAGGTTGGTCAGCAGGCCACGACGCCAGGCCCTGCGGTGGCTGGCCGCGGGCCCTGGCGCCCCTTGCGTGCTCTCCCCGGGACGGCCCGCCCCCGAGAAAAGGAGCTGTACTCCCATCCACACGAGGTAGGCGGCACCCAGATAACGTACCGCGTCGAAGGTCCAGGGTGCGGTCTTGAACAGGGTGGCGAGGCCGAGCGCCGCCAGGGCCACATGGAGACCGCGGGCCATGGCCAGGCCGGCAACGGTGGCGAAGGCCTGCGAGCGCCCCTGCAGGGTGCCCGTTTGCAGCACCAGAATCATGTCCGGGCCGGGCAGCAGGTAGACCGCCGCCAGGGCACCGACGAACATCCAGAGTTCCATGCGCCTGTGCTCCGTCGTTGCTGGATCGACGCCAGTCTAGCGTCGAAGACGGCGGCAGGTCCTTGCGAAATCGGCCACTCGAGAGGGTATAGTTGGCACATGATGCCAACTGGAGTGAGGGTGCATGGAGACCATGCCAAGAAAGCAGCTGGACGAGATCGACCGCCGCATCCTGTCCGCGCTGCAGCGCGATGCCCGCCTCACCAATGTGCAGCTGGCCGAGGAGGTCCACCTGTCGCCGTCGCCCTGCCTTCGCCGGGTTCGCCAGCTGGAGGCGGCGGGGCTGATTCGTGGCTATCACGCCGAGCTGGACCGCGGCGGGGTGGGGTTCGGGCTGACGGTCTTCGTCGGCGTCAAGGTGGAGCGCCACCATGAGGACGAGGCCAACGCCTTCCGCGAGGCGATCGTCTCGCTGCCCGAGGTGGTCTCCGCCCACCTGGTGTCGGGGGAGTCGGATTTCCTGCTGCAGGTGGTGGTGGCGGACCTGGCGGCCTACGAGCGCTTCCTGACCGGGACCCTGCTGCGCCTGCCGGGCGTCAGCGACATCCGCAGCAACTTCGCCATCCAGACCGTCAAGGAGCACGGGCCGCTGCCGCTCACGCGGCTCGAGGACCGGGATACGCTGCCCGTCGGTCGACGCCCCTGACGCCTTCCATGGTCAGGAACCCTGGCCGGCATCGAGCCAGCCCAGGACCGCCGCGTGCAGTCGCCGGGCCTGCGCCTCGTCGAGCCCTGGTGCCGTCATCTCGTGGCCCGGCATGTCGGGGCCTGCTTCTGCCGGCATCTCGATGCCGATGATCCGGATGCCCGCCCGGAAGAGCCCCAGGGCCTCGACCAGCGCCAGGGTGCCCGACAGGTCGAGGCCGTGTGATGACAGCCGCGCGGCGGCCGTGGGGAGCTCCGCCGGCGCAAAGACCTTGAGGGTGCCGGGCGGCCCCTGGCCCCGCATGGCGTCGACCAGCAGCAGGCGGTCGCGTGGCGTCACCGCGTGGAGGAAGAGGTCGACGGGCTGGTCGAGTCGCGCGACCGTGAGATCATCGCGCTCGCACAGCGCATCGCCCAGCCACTCGGTGGCGAGCCAGCCCAGCCGGTCCCCGCCATGGGGCGAGCCTAGCCCGAAGAGATAGGCGTGGCCCTCGGGCCGGTCGTTGGCCCCGTCCTGCCTGGCCATGCCCGGCCCGGTCACGCCCGTGTCATTTCCGCGTGGCTTATTTTCGCAAGTCATTTTTTCGCAAGACATTGAAGTCCAGGAAGTGGGTGGCGCAGGAGATGCAGGGGTCGTAGTTGCGGATCACCATCTCGCCGTGCAGCCGCAGGGCATCGTCGTCGCGCTCCAGGCCGAAGCGGGTGAGGCTGGCTGCGAGGTCCTCCTCCATCCGCGCCTGGTTCTGGCTGGTCGGGGGGACGATGCGGGCCTCGACGACCCGGGCCTGCTCGTCCAGCGCATAGCGGTGCCAGAGGATGCCGCGGGGGGCCTCGGTGCAGCCGACGCCGACCCCGGCCCGGGCGGGCGCCTCGACACGGGGCTCGGCGGCGGGGTCGTAGTCCTCAGTGAGGCGCAGCGCCTCGGCGAGGGCGACATGCATCTCCACCGCCCGGGCGACGATGCTGTGGAACATGTTGCGGCTGGGAAAGCGCACGCCGAGGTCGTCGAGCAGCTGTCGCAGCTCCTTGGGCAGTCGGTCGAGGTTGTTGTTGAGCCGGGCCAGCGGCCCGACCAGGTAGGGGCGGCCGTCGAGCTGGGCGTGCAGGGCGGTGGAGTGGGGGACCTGGAACTCGCGGAAGTGCCGCTCGAAGTCGGCCGGGGCGATGTCGAGCCCCTGGTCGGAGACGATCCGACCCGCGGTGATGGGGTAGTCGTGGTCATGGCGCAGCGACACCGAGACGAAGTCCTGGTCGTCCTCGGGGATGGGGAGTCCGGCCGTCCAGGCGATCAGGTCGCGGGCCTCCTCGAGGCCTTCCGCCAGGTGCTCTCGAAGGGCCTCGATGGCCGCCTTGTCGGGGGCATGGAAGAAGCCGCCCGGACAGATGCCGACCGGGTGCACCGAGCGGCCGCCGAAGGTACGGATGATCTCGTTGCCGAGCCCCTGGAGCCGCAGGCCGCGGCGCACCTCGTCCGGGTAGTCCCGGGCCATCGCCGGGGCACTCTCGTACCCGAGGAAGTCGGGGGCGGCCAGCAGGTGGATGTGCAGGCTGTGGCTCTGCAGCCACTCGCCGCAGTACATCACCCGGCGCATCGCCTCCACCCAGGGACTCGGCGTGACGCCGAGGATCGACTCGATCGCCGCCACCGCACTCATCTGGTAGGCCACGGGGCAGATGCCGCAGATGCGGGCCACGCTGTCGATCACGTCCTGGGTGCTGCGCCCCTCGAGCAGCTTCTCGAACAGCCGGGGCGGCTCGAAGATCCGCAGCGACAGCGCCTCGATGCGGCCGGCCTCGATGCGGATGTCCAGGGCGCCCTCGCCCTCGACCCGCGCCAGGATGGGCACATGGATCTCGCCGGTTCGCGTGTCGTGACTCATCCCTGCTCCTCCTCGCTGCCCTGACGCTGGATGACCCGGGCCTGCCAGTCCAGGCCCTCGCTCCGGAACGGTTCGGCATGGCCGTTGATGAACAGCAGGCGCCGGGCGATCTCGTCGGCCGGCATGCCGGTATCGGCGAGGTGGGTGGCCAGTGCCGAGACGTTGGCCTGCACGGCGGGCCCGTAGCAGGCGTAGCAGTCGCGCTGCCAGCGGGGGCAGATCGCGCCGCAGCCGGTGCTGGTGACCGGGCCCATGCAGGGCTGGCCCTTGGCGACCATCACGCACACCGCCTGCTGGCGCTTGCACTCCATGCACACCGCACTGTGGTCGACCCGGGGCAGGTGGCCGGCCAGCAGCGACTTGGTGGCGCCGAGCACCTGTTCGCCGCTGACCGGGCAGCCCCAGAGCTCCAGGTCGACCCTGACGCTCTCGGCAATCGGGGTCGAGTCGGCGAGCAGGTCGATATGCTCGGGCTGGGCATAGACCCCGGACACCCACTCGTCGGCGTCGTGGAGGTTGCGCAGCGCCTGGATGCCGCCGGCAGTGGCGCAGGCGCCGATGGTGACCAGGTAGCGGCTGCGCTGCCGGATACCTTGCAGGCGTGCGGCGTCCTGGGAGGTGGCCACGCTGCCCTCGACGAAGGCGATGTCGACCTCGGCCTCCTCGTCGATCGGCCCGGCCTCGGCGAAGTGCAGGATATCGACGGTCTCGGCCAGGGCCAGCAGGGGCTCGCCCAGGTTGAGGAAGGCCAGTTGGCAGCCGTCGCAGGAGCTGAACTTGTGCACGGCGATGCGTGGGCGGCGGGTCGCGGTGGCCATGGTCAGACTCCCTTGTGCGACAGGTAGGGCGCCAGTTCCCGGCAGGTGAAGACCGGGCCGTCACGGCACACGAACTTGGGCCCCAGCTGGCAGCGGCCGCAGGAGCCGATGGCGCAGTGCATGTTGCGCTCCATGCTGAGCCAGATCCGCTCTTCCGGCACCTCCCGCTCGCGCATCGCCTTGATCACCGCCCGCATCATGCCCTCGGGCCCGCAGATGAAGACCGAGCAGCGCGCCGGGTCGAAGTCGATGCGCTCGAAGAACTGGGTCACCGGGCCGGTATGCCAGGGCCAGAAGGTATCGCCGGTATCGGCGGTCAGGTAGACCTCGACGTCGGGGTGCCGGCGCCAGGCGTCGTAGCGATCGCGCCAGATCAGGTCGTTGGAGTGCTTGACCCCCTGGATGATATGCATGCGGCCGTAGCGTCCGCGCCGGTGCAGCACGTACTCGATCAGCGAGACCGAGGGAGCGCAGCCCAGTCCGCCGGTGACGATCACCAGGTCGGTACCCTCGGCCTCCTCCGTGGGCCAGCCGCGCCCGTAGGGGCCGCGCAGGCCGAGCCGGTCGCCGACCTCGAGCCGCCCCAGGTTGCGGGTGACGGAGCCGACCTTGCGGATGGTGTGGTCGATCATCACCCGCTCGTCGGGGTCGGAGACGATGGAGATCGGGACCTCGCCCATGCCCGGCAGGTAGAGCATGTTGAACTGGCCCATCGTGAAGCGGTAGGCGGCCTGCACCTCGGGGTCGGTGAAGCGCAGCTGCAGGCTGAACATGTCCGGGGTCTCGTCCCTGCAGCCGACGACTTCGGCCTCGTGGGGGACCAGCGCGCTGGTCATGATTGGTCCTCCCTGTCGGGCGCCTTGGGGGGCGCGTTGTCGGGCGCTATCGACAGCGCCGCCAATTCCTCGGTCACGTCGATGCCCACCGGGCACCAGGCGATGCAGCGACCGCAGCCCACGCAGCCGCTGCGTCCGTACTGTTCCACCCAGGTGCCGAACTTGTGGGTCAGCCACTGGCGATAGCGCTGGGGCCGCTCGGCGCGGATGACGGTGCCATGGATGTAGCTGTGGTCGGGGTCGAAGCAGCTGCCCCACTGCCGGCCGTGCTCGGACGTCTTCCCGTCCAGGGAGAGCTCGTCGACGTGGGTCTGGCAGAAGCAGGTGGGACAGACCGCGGTGCAGTTGCCACAGGTCAGGCAGCGGTCGTTGAGGGTCTGCCAGTGGGGGTGGGCGACGGCCGCCTGCAGCATCTCCGGCAGCGAGCCGTCGGGCAGGCCGCGTGTCTGCTGGCGGGTGGCGCGCTCGACCCCGGCCTCCACCTGCTCGAGCTGGTCATGGCTTGCCAGGGTCGTCTCCAGGGTGTCGAGGATGGCCTGGCCCTCCTGGGTGTGGGCCTCCACCACGAAGCCGTCGTCGAGTTCCGAGAGCGCCAGGTCGAAGCCGTGCTGTGCCCGCGGGCCATCCCCGGTGGCGGTACAGAAGCAGGTGGCCGCGGAGCGCATGCAGTTGACGGCGACCAGGAAGAGGTTCTGGCGTCGCTCGCGGTAGTGCGGGTCCGGGTGGGGGTCATGCAGGAAGTGGCGGTCATGGACCGCCAGCGCCGCGAGGTCGCAGGCGCGTACGCCGATGACCGCCGTCGGCTGGGCCTCGGGGGGCTGCTCGCGGAACACCAGCCGGCCGTCGGGCTGTCGCTCGCTTCGCCACAGGGTCTCGCGAGGGGCAAAGGTCAGCGGCTTGATCGCCTGGGGGCCCGTGGCCCAGTCGAAGACGCGTCCGGAATCGGTGCGCTCGAGCCGGTAGTGGCCCGGGGCCTGGTCATCGATGATCCCGACAGGCAGCTGCTCCACCGCCGAGAGGGGTTCGAAGAGGATGGCATGATCGCGCACCCGGGGACCGATGACCTCATAGCCCGCCTCCACCAGCCGGTCGAGGAGTGACTGGAGGCGCTCGCGGGCGAGAAAGTGCCGTACCTTCATGGTGCCGTGTCCCCTTCAAAGGTCGTCAGGTGGCCGGTGCAGCCACGCTCAGCAGATGCGTGGCAGCGGGTCGTCCTCCAGCTCCTGCAGGAGGCGCTCGCCGCCCCACTCGTTGACCAGCAGCAGCCGGTCGTGGTGCGGGTCGAGTGTGCCGATCCGCTGCGCCCCTTGCCCCTGCGGCAGCGCCTGCCAGCGGCGCAGGGCCTCGTCGGCCTCGTCCTCGGCCACGATGGCGACCACCCGCCCCTCGCAGGCCAGATAGAGGGGGTCGTAGCCCAGCATGTCGCAGACGCTGCGCACGCTGCCGCGGATCGGCAGCTGCGGCTCCTCGAGCGTCACGCCGAGCCCCGTGGCCTGGATCACCTCGTGCAGCACCGTCGCCAGGCCGCCGCGGGTCGGGTCGCGCATGAAGCGCAGGCCGGGCATCGTCAGCAGCGCGCGGGTCAGGGGCAGTACGCTGGCGCTGTCGGAGGCCAGGTCGCCGCTCAGGCCGAATTCCTCGCGGGCCAGCATCACGGCAATGCCGTGGTCGCCCAGCGGCCCGCTGACCAGGATCGCATCCCCCGCACGAATGCCGCGGGTGCCGAGGGCCAGCCCGGCGGGCCGCGTGCCGATCCCGGACACGCCGAAGTAGAGCCCGCCGCAGAGCCCGCGCGGCAGTACCTTGGTGTCGCCGGCCACCACCTGGACATCGCAGGCCCGGGCGGCCTTGGCCAGGCTGGCAACGATCCGCTCGAGCGCCTCGAGCGGCAGCCCCTCTTCCAGGAAGGCGTTGAGGCTCAGGTAGCGCGGGGTCGCCCCGCAGACGGCGAGGTCGTTGACGGTGCCGTGCACCGCCAGGCTGCCGATGTCGCCCCCGGCGAAGAACAGCGGCTGCACGGTGACCCCGTCGCTGGTGAAGACCAGCTCGTGGTCGCCGGCCGGGAAGGGGGGCAGGATGGCGGCATCGGACAGCGGCGCCAGCCAGGGGTTGCCCAGCTGGCGGACGAACACCGCATCGATCAGCTGGCGCATGAGGCGTCCGCCGTTGCCGTGGGCCAGGGTGACGGTGGCCGTGTCGGGACCGGGCTGGGTCACTCACTCCTCCTCGTGCCGTGACAGTCGGGCCAGGCACTCCATGACCTGACCGACGCTGATCGCGGCGTCGTTGCAGGGCAGCCGTTCGTGCAGCAGCACCCTGAAGCCGTCCTCCTCCAGGGCTGCCACTGCCGCCCCGGTCAGTCGGCGATTCTGGAACACGCCGCCGGTCAGGCCGAGGGTCTCCACCCCGGTCGCATCCCGAGCCGCCCCCGCCTGCCGGCACAGCACCCGCACCAGGGTGGCATGGAAGTCCGCGGCGCGCCGTTCCGGGGCGAGGCGTGCGTCATGGAGGTGACGGATCAATGGGCGCCAGTCACAGCGTAGCACCCCGTCCGGGTCGCGTCGGTGGGGAAGCTCGAGCGGCTGGCCGTCGCCCTCGGCCAGCGCCTCGAGCCGCATGGCGGCCTGGGCCTCGTGGCTGACCCGGGACATCGGGACCAGCAGGGCCGCGGCGGCATCGAACAGCCGGCCCACGGCGGAACAGGCGGGGGCGTTGAGGCGCCGCTCCCAGGCCGCTCGCAGCAGGGCCAGCTCCTCGTCGGTGCCTTCGGCGACCGGCCCCTCGAGGCCGCTCTGCCAGCCCAGGGTGGCGGCCAGGCGCCAGGGCTCCCGGATGGCCGCCTCCCCGCCGGGCAGGGCAAAGGGCGCGAACGAGGCATGGCGTTGCCAGCGGCCGGGTCGACCGAGCAGGGCCTCGCCGCCCCACAGGGTGCCGTCCGGGCCCAGCCCGGTACCGTCCCAGGTGAACACCAGGGTCGGTTCCCGGAAGCGGCCGTGCTCCCCGCACAGGGCGGCGGCATGGGCGTGGTGGTGGGCGACCTCCCGGCACGCCAGGCCGCTGTCGCGGGCCCAGCGGCTACTGTGGTAGCCGCGGTGGGCATCATGCAGGACGAGCTCGGGGTGCACGCCATACAGCCCGGCCAGGGTCTCGATCTGCCGCGCGAAGGCCTGCTGGGTGCGCAGCGCCGACAGCTCGCCGATGTGCGGCGACAGCACCAGCCGCGCCTCCCAGGCCAGGCAGACCGTGCTCTTCTGCTGGGCACCCACGGCGAGGACGGCCCGGGGCAGGCGCCAGGGCAGCTCGAGCTCGAGGGGGGTGCTGCCCCGCCCCGGACGCAGCGGGCGGGCCTTGCCGGCGATGGGCCGCCGGACGCCGTCATCCACGGGGTGCAGGATGGGGCGGTCATGGTGCAGGAAGGCATCGGCCACCCGGCCCAGTCGCTGCTCCGCCATGGCCCGGTCGGCGATGATCGGCTCGCCGGCGACATTGGCCGAGGTGGCGACCAGCGGGCGCGCCAGGGCCTCCAGCAGCAGGTGGTGCAGGGGCGCATAGGGCAGCAGCACGCCGACCTCGCCGAGCCCGGGGGCGAGGCCCGCCTCGAGCCCGTGGTCGGCGCGCAGCGGGAGCAGGACCACCGGCCGCTCGTCGGCGAGCAGGGCCTCGGCGGCTTCCGGGTCCAGCCGGGCATGCCGGCGCACGACCTCCAGGCCATCCTCGCCCTGCCACGGGACCATCACCGCGAACGGCTTGTGCGGCCGATGCTTGCGCTCGCGCAGGGTCGCCAGCGCCGCCGGGTTGCCGGCATCGGCCATCAGGTGGTAGCCACCGACCCCCTTCACGGCGACGATTCGCCCGGCGTCGAGGGCCGTGATGGCGGCCGCCAGCGCCTCCTCGGGGGCCGTGAGCGTCCGGTTGCCCAACACGACCCCCTCTACAAACGTCAGCCGCGGCCCGCACTGCGGACAGCCGATCGACTGGGCATGGAAGCGTCGGCTGTGCGGGTCGTCGTATTCCCGCCGGCACTCGGGGCAGAGCGGAAACGCCTTGAGGCTGGTGCGCGCCCGATCGTAGGGCAGCCGCTCGATCACGCTGTAGCGCGGGCCGCACTGGTCGCAGTGGGTGAAGGGGTAGCCGTGGTGACGGTCCTGCGGGTCGTGCATCTCCGCCAGGCAGGCCGGGCACACCGGGGTGTCCAGTGGCAGGTGGATCGCGCCGCCCGGGTCACCGTCGCTCTGCCGGATCACGAACGGTCGGGCCGCGATCGGTCGGGCCGCGAACGGTCGGGCCGCGAACGGTCGGGCCGCGTTCGGTCGGGCCGCGTCCGGCGGGCTCAGCGCCACCGGGATCGTCTCGCGGCGAGCGAGGCGCGGACGCGCCAGCCGCGGCGCCTCGGCGAGCAGTGCCCGCTCGAAGGCGTCCAGCCGGTCGGCGCTTCCCTGGGCCTCGATCACCACCTTGCCACCGCTGTTGCGCACCTGGCCCGCGAGGTCCAGCCGGCTGGCCAGCCGCTGGACGAAGGGCCGGAACCCCACGCCCTGGACCACGCCGGCCAGCACCCAGCGTCGTGCCTCCTGGCCGGGGGCTCTCTCGATCGGGGCTGACTCACCAGGGTCAGTATCACCAGGGGCCGCGTCGACCGGGGTGGCGGCAATCCGCCCGGCGGGCGCTTCCTGCGACGGCCGGACGCCATGGCTCCACCAGATCCGGCAGGCGCCCTCCTCGGAGACCATGCAGGGGCCCACCGGGCTCTCCGGCCGGCAGGCGCTGCCGTAGAGTCGGCACTGCGGTGGCCGGATCCGCCCCAGCACCACCTCGGCGCAGTCGCAGCCGGGCGGCATCTCGCCGCGGCGTGCGTAGGCAGCCTCGAACACCTCGGGAAAGTGTCGGCGGGCATCGCGTTCGGCCAGGGGCGCCGTGCAGCCGTAGCCGGAGTCGGGCAGGGGGCCGATGCCGCGCCACTCGGCGTCGGTGACCTCGAACAGCTCGCCCATCAGCGCCTGTGCCCGACGGTTGCCGGCGGCGGTGACGCACTGCGGGTAGGCGTTGTCGAGCCGCGGGGCCCGGTCGAGCGCCTGCCGGAGTACCGCATGCAGGCCCGCCAGGATCAGGCCGGGGGTGAAGCCGGCCACGGCAGTGGGCAGTCCGTGCGCCTCGGGCACGAAGCGCCACTGCTCGGCGCCCATGATGGTGGCCACATGCCCCGGGGCGATCAGCGCATCGAAGCCCGGCGCGCCGTCCCCGAGCAGGTGGGCGATGGCCGGCCAGGTCTGGCGGGCGCTGAGCAGCAGCAGCAGGTTGTCCGGCAGGTCCGTGCGGGAGAAGAGGGCAGCGATCGGCGCCGTGGTCGTCTCGAAGCCGGCGGCGAAGAAGACCACTCGCTTTCCGGGATGCTGGCGGGCCAGCGTCAGCACCTCGCCGGGGGAGGCGACCGGGACCACCCGGCCGCCGAGGGCGCGGGCGGCCTGCAGGGAGCGCGGCTCCCGCCGGGGGGCATTGCAGGGGACGCGCACCATGTCGCCGAAGGTGGCGACGATGACGTCGTCCGCGAGGCTCAGGGCCACCGCGGCATGGATGTCCTCCTCGGGGCAGACGCAGACGGGGCAGCCGGGCCCGGGGATCAGTTCCAGGTAGTCGGGCAGCACCTTGCGCAGGCCGGCATGGGTGATGGTGCGCTCGTGGCCGCCGCAGACGTTCATGATCCGCAGGCGACCCGATGCCGGCCGGGGGAGGGCGCGGATCCGGTCCAGCCACTCGCCGGGGGTGGGGAGCGCCATGGTTCAGGCGAGGCCCCGGGGGCGAGACAGCAGGCGCGCCCCCTCGGCGGGAGGCGCCGGACGGAAGGCCGGTCGGCGCCGCTCGGCCAGGCCCGCCTCGAGCCATTCCAGCCAGGCGTCGAGCGGTCCCGAGCGGCTGCTCAGCGCCATCACCGGGGCGCCAGAGGCGAGCCGGTGCATGTGCGCCGCCACGGCGTCGACGTCGAAGTCGTCGAGGACCGGCAGCAGGTCGGTCTTGGTGACCAGCACCAGGTCGCTTGCGCGGAACATGACCGGGTACTTGAGCGGCTTGTCGTCACCCTCCGGGGTCGAGAGCAGGGTGACGTTGGCATGCTGGCCGAGATCGAAGCTCGCGGGGCAGACCAGGTTGCCGACGTTCTCGATGAACAGGAGGTCCAGGGCGTCCAGTGGCAGCGCATGGGCCGCGCGGTGCACCATGGCGGCATCCAGGTGGCAGGCGCTGCCGGTGGTGATCTGGACCGCGGGCACGCCCCGGGCGCGGATGCGCCGGGCGTCGTTCTCGGTTTCCAGGTCGCCCTCGATCACCGCCAGGCGGTAGCGGGCGCCCAGCGCCTCGATGGTGGCTTCCAGCAGGCTGGTCTTGCCGGCGCCGGGGGAGGACATCAGGTTGACGACCAGCAGCCCGGCACGGTCGAAGTGCTCGCGGTTATGGCGCGCGACCTCGTCGTTGTGGGCCTTCAGGCCCTCGAGGACCTCCACGGTATGGACGTCGTGCTCGTTCGAGGCGTGCTGCAGGTGATCGGGAATGGCGCAGCCGCAGGTCTGGCACACGATGAGGCTCCTGTTATCCGGTGGGAGGGAGAGGGGTGTCGGCGAGGTCGACGCTGACCAGCAGGAGTTCGTCGCCGCTGGTCAGCCGGGTCTGCCAGTGCCCGCAGCGCGGGCAGCTCAGGTCGTTGACGCTGGCCTCGGCCTCCTGAGCGCAGCGGGGGCAGTGTACCCGGACCGGGCAGCGGGTCATCTCCAGCCGTGCCCCCTCGGCGAGGGTATGGCGGCTGGCCAGCGGAAAGGCCTCGCGCATCAGCGCGGTCTCGACCCCGGAGAGCGGCCCGATGCGCAGACACACGCGGCGGATGCGCAGCGCCCCGTGCTCGGCGGCGACCCGGCCGGCCTGGCGGACCAGCGAACGACACAGGCTCAGCTCATGCATGGTCGAGGGCTCCGTCGTCCATCTCGTCGAGCAGTCGCCAGGTCGCCAGGGCCTCCTCGGGGTCCAGTCGCTGGAGGGCGTAGCCGACATGCACGATGACGAAGTCGCCCACGGCGAGGGCCTGGTCCTGGACCAGCATCAGGTCGATGTCGCGCTCGATGCCGCGGGAGGCCGCGCGGGCCGTGTCGCCGTCGATGCGGGTGATCTGCATGGGAATCGCCAGGCACATGATGCGCGTCGGGCCTCCTCGGCGGGTGGCGTGATGGTCGCAGGTGGCATGACACCACCCCCTGACACTGACTATAGGAGATGGGCGCCTTTCGGACATGTCCCGCCAGCCAACGGGGCCGCCGGCCGCGGCGGGGCGAGCAGTGAATGTGATGACGCCACCACCAGGCCGGGTGCTGCGCGCCACTTTCTGCTATGCTGCCCGCCTCCGATCATCGCTCCCACGGCCCCGGCCCGATGGCGCCCCCCCTTCCTCGCGCCTGTCCCGGTGCCAGCCTTCCCTTGCAGGTCTATCCACGTGTCTGATTCCTCTCCCGATTTCGCCACGCTGTCGCTGGCGCCGGAACTGCTGGCCAACCTCGCCTCGCTGGGCTATCACGCCATGACGCCGATCCAGGCCGAGAGCCTGCCGCCCATGCTGGCGGGCCGCGACGTGATCGCCCGGGCGAAGACCGGCTCGGGCAAGACCGCCGCTTTCGGCCTGGCGCTGCTGTCGCGGCTGTCGGTGGCGGACTTCCGGGTGCAGGGGCTGGTGCTCTGCCCGACCCGCGAGCTGGCGGACCAGGTGGCCGGCGAGATCCGCCGCCTGGCGCGCAGCCTGCCCAACGTCAAGGTGCTGACCCTGTGCGGCGGGGCGCCTCTCGGCCCACAGCTCGCCTCGCTGGCCCATGGGGCGCATGTGGTGGTCGGCACCCCGGGGCGGGTGGAGGAGCACCTGCGCAAGGGCTCGCTGGCCCTGGCAGCCCTCGAGACCCTGGTGCTGGACGAGGCCGACCGCATGCTCGACATGGGCTTCCAGGCCGCGATGGAGGCGATCATCGCCGCGACCCCGGCCCACCGCCAGACGCTGCTGTTCAGCGCGACCTACACGGACGGCATCCGGCGCATCGCCGAGGGGCTGATGCGCGACCCGGTGACGGTAGAGATGGCCGAGACCCATGACCAGGCCAGCATCCGCCAGCACGTCTACCGGGTGGCGGACGAGCCGGAGCGCCTCGACGCACTGCGCCGCCTGCTGCTGCACCATCGGCCGCGTTCCAGCGTGGTGTTCTGCAACACCAAGCGCGAGACCGACGAGGTCGCCGAGGCCCTGAACGACGCGGGCTTCAGTGCCCTGGCCCTGCATGGTGACCTGGAGCAGCGCGACCGCGACCGGATCCTGGTACTGTTCGCCAACGGCAGCGCCTCGATCCTGGTGGCGACCGACGTGGCGGCACGCGGGCTGGACATCGAGGCGCTGGATGCGGTGTTCAACTACCGCATCGCCCGCGAGCTCGAGGTGCATGTCCACCGCATCGGGCGTACCGGCCGCGCCGGCGGCTCCGGTATGGCCTGCACCCTGGTCACGGAGCAGGAGGCGTACCGGCTGGAGCGGCTGGTCGAGTTCCTCGGCGAACCGCTCGAGGAGGCCTCGCTGCCGCCGCGTGACGTGCTGGCCCGGGAGCCCTTCTTGCCGGCCATGGCCACGCTGCAGCTCGACGGTGGCAAGAAGCAGAAGCTGCGGCCCGGCGATATCCTCGGCGCCCTGACCGGCGAGGGGGGCATCGCCGGTAGCCAGGTCGGCAGGATCAGGGTGCTGGAGCGCAGCGCCTATGTGGCCGTGCGGCGCGACGTCGCCGCGGCGGCCCTCGACCAGCTGGGCAACGGCAGGCTCAAGGGGCGCACCTTCCGCGCCCGGCGCGTCAGCCGCTGACCGCAAGCCAAACGAGACACGCCCGCGGCATATCCAGCCGACGGGTTCTATGCCAACGTGGTGACATGAAGATACCCAAGAGATTGCAGCCGCTGGTCGACGACGGCCTGATCGACGCGGTCGAGAGCCAGCTGATGAGCGGCAAGGAAGCCCAGGTGTACGTGGTGCGCTCGCATGGCGAGCGGCGCTGTGCCAAGGTCTTCAAGGAGGCCAGGCAGCGCAGCTTCAAGCAGGCCGTGCAGTACCAGGAGGGACGCAAGGAGCGCAACAGCCGCCGCTCCCGGGCGATGGCCAAGAAGACCCGCTACGGCCAGAAGGAGCAGGAGCGGGCCTGGCTCAATGCCGAGGTCGATGCCCTCTACCGGCTGGCGGCGGCTGACGTGCGGGTGCCCAGGCCCCATGGCTTCGTCGACGGCGTGCTGCTGATGGAGATGATCACCGATCCCGAGGGCCTGACCGCGCCGCGCCTGGACGACGTCACCCTGACGGCCGACGAGGCCCGGGCCCATTACGCCAAGGTGATCGGTGACGTGGTGCGCATGCTGTGTGCCGGCCTGATCCATGGCGACCTTTCCGAGTTCAACGTGCTGCTCTCCGCCGACGGCCCGGTGATCATCGACCTTCCCCAGGCGGTGGACGCCGCCGGCAACAACAGCGCCGAGATGATGTTCGAGCGCGATGTCGACAACATGCGCCGCTACTTCGGCCGCTTCGCCCCGGAGCTGCTGGCCACCGATTACGGCAAGGAGATCTGGGCGCTCTTCGAGGCAGGGGAGCTGCATCCGGAAAGCCGGCTGACCGGCCGCTTCGCGCACGACACCGCCCCCGTGGATGTCGACGAGCTGATGACCGTGATCGACGACGTGCGCGAGGAGGAGGCCCACCGCCAGGCGGCACGCCACCGCGGCGACGAGCCCGGGGTCGAGGAGGCCGCCGAGGAGTGGCGGGAGTCCCGGGGGGAGCACTGAGCCCGGCGGCATTGCCGCGGGGCATCACGATGGATCCGGTGGAGCCCCCGCCGGCTCGGGCGGCAATGGCCGCCTGCCCAGGATCATGTCCGCCGCCTTTTCCCCGATCATCAGGGCGGCCGCATTGGTGTTCGCCGCCGGCATCGTCGGCATGATGGAGGCGTCGGCCACGCGCAACCCCTCGATCCCGTGGACCCGCAGCTGGTCGTCGACCACGCTGTCCGTGCGCTCCGCGGGTCCCATGCGGCAGGTCCCGATCGGATGATAGGTGGTGTTGCCGGTGTGGCGGGCATGGTCGAGCAGTTCGGCATCGCTCCGGGCTTGGTCGCCGGGCCAGACTTCCTGCTCGACATGCCGCGAGAAGGGGGCGCTGCCGGCCAGCTGGCGGCCGAGCCGCATGGCCGCCAGCAGGGCCTGGCGATCCTCCTCCTCGGCCAGGTAGTTCGGCTGAAACTCGGGCTGCGCGAAGGGATCAGCCGACAGGGCGCGGACATGCCCCCGGCTGGCCGGCCGCTGCTGCCAGCACGCGATGGTCGCACCGGGAAACCTGTCCAGCCCGCTCCAGACGCCTGCGGGATAGCTGGCGGGCGTGAAGGAGACCTGGATATCGCCGTGGTCCGAGCGCCAGAAGCAGTAGACCAGGGTCGGGGTCAGCGCCAGGGCGCCGCGCCGCCTGAAGGCGTAGCGGGCGACCTCCTTCACCAGCTTGAGGCCGCGCACGCGCTCGTTGATGGTCTCGATGCCGCGAATGCGCATCACCATCCTGGCCGCGTAGTGGTCGCAGAGGTTCTCGCCGACACCGGGGAGGGCGTGAACGAGGGGGACGCCGATCCGCTGCAGCAGGCCCGGGGCGCCGATGCCCGACAGCTGCAGCAGGTGTGGCGACGCGATGGCGCCGCCACAGAGGATCACTTCCCGGTTCGCGAGAACCACATGGTCACGGCCGTGCCGGTGGTAGCGCACGCCGACGGCGCGCCGGCCCGCGAAGAGGACCTGCAGGGCCCGGGCCCGGGTGCGTACCTCGGTGTTGCCGCGCTTCATCGCCGGATAGAGGAAGGCCCGTGCCGGGCTGACCCGGCGCCCCCGATGGATGCTGCGCTGGACGTAGGCGATGCCCTCCTGGGAGGCCCCGTTGTAGTCGGGGTTGCGCGGAATGCCGAGTGACTCGGCCCCGTCCATGAAGGCGTCACAGAGGGGATCGGGCTGGTCGATGTCGGTGATGGTGAAGGGGCCGGTTCGTCCCCGATAGCGGTCATCGCCGTCGCCGATACGCCCTTCGCAGCGCTTGAAGTAGGGCAGCAGCTCCGCGTAGCTCCAGCCACTGTTGCCCAGCGCCGCCCAGCCGTCGAAGTCGGCGCGGTGACCTCGGGTATAGACATGCCCGTTGATCGATCCCGACCCGCCCAGTGTCTTGCCCCGCGACTGGATGATGCTGCGCCCTCCCGTCCCCCAGCTGGGCGCCGTGCGATACATCCAGTTGATGCGGGGGTTGTCGAGGGCATGCACCACGGCGGCCGGGACATGGATGGACGGGTGACGGTCGGGTGGGCCGGCCTCGAGCACGCAGACCGAGCCCTGGCCCGATTCCGACAGCCGGCCGGCGACCACCGAACCGGCGCTGCCCGCACCGATGATGACGTAATCGAAGCGATCCGCCATGGCTAGAGGCGGATGCCGACATTCTTGGTCTGGACATAGCCGAGCAGGGCTTCCTGCCCCTTCTCCCGGCCATACCCGGAGCGCTTGGTGCCTCCGAAGGGAGTCTCCACGCCGCCCGTCCACCATTCATTGACATACACCTGTCCGGCGACCAGGCGGTCGGCCGTCCAGTGGGCCAGCCTCAGGTCGTTGGTGTAGACCCCGGCCGCCAGGCCGTAGTCGGTGCCGTTGGCAATGGCGACGGCCTCCTCCGGGGAGTCGAAGGGGAGGACCACGACCACCGGGCCGAAGAACTCCTCCTGGGCGATCCGCATCTCGGGACGCACCCCGGTGAAGAGGGTGGGTGCCATGAAGTGTCCCGGCATGCCGGCCAGGCGCGATCCGCCGGTGACCAGTGTCGCGCCCTCCGCGACTCCGATACGGCAGAGCGACTCGACCCGATCCAGTTGCCGCGCGGAAATCAGGGGGCCCATGTCGCAGCCGTCGATGCCCGGGCCGACGGAAAGGGTCTCGGCCGCTTCCTTGAGCCGTGCCACCAGGTCGTCATGGATCGAACGGTGCACGATCAGGCGGGCGCCGGCCGAGCAGATCTGTCCGGCATGATGGAAGATCCCCCGCGCGGCGCTTCTGGCCACCTGCTCCAGGTCCGCGTCCGGATAGACGATGGCGCCCGACTTGCCGCCCAGCTCCATGATGCACGGAATGATCCGTTCCGAGGCGGCCCGCAGCACGCTCCTGCCGGTCTCGACGGAACCGGTGAAGACGATGTGGTCGATATCGCCATGCGCGACCAGGCTGGCGCCGGCATCATGCCCGTAGCCGCAGAGGATGTTGACGGCCCCCCGGGGGACGCCGGCCCGTTCGCACGCCTCGGCAAACAGGAAGAGGCTCAGCGGGGAGTCCTCCGGCGACTTGAGGACCACCGTATTGCCGGTGAGCAGGGCACAGGTGATGGAGCGCGCCCCCACGGGGAGTGGCCCGTTCCACGGCACGATCTGGGCCGAGACCCCGAACGGCATATGGGTGGTGTAGTCGAGCACCCCCTCGCCCAGCGGGATCTGGCGTCCCTCCAGCTTGTCGGCCATGCCGGCGTAGTAGTCCAGGTAGCGCTGGGTCAGGGCGACATCGCCGTAGCCCCGCTCCACTGTCTTGCCGTTGTCGAAGCACTCGACGGTGGCGATCTCGTCAGCCAGCTCGCCGAGCCGGAGGGACACCTCCCGCATCATCTCGCCCCGCTGATGAGGGCGCATCTCCGCCAGGCTCCGACTCTCGAAACAGCGTCGTGCGGCTGCCACGGCCCGATCCACATCGGCGGGCTGGGCGCGGGCGACCTCGGCAATGGGGGCGCCCGTCGCCGGGTCGGTAACGACGATGCGCTCGTCTCCGGCGCCATCGACCCATTCGCCATCGATGAAATTCTTCCAGTACGGCCTGATGCTGGTCACTGTCTCCCCCATGGTACCGGCCTGCCCGGCACAGCTGTCGAATCTGGTCACTCACGACATCATTGCGAGTCGGCGAACCCTTGGCGAATGCCGGTTCGGGATCGGATCATGCGTGATTTGCATGCGTATCGGGCTCGGGTCATGATTCGATGCTCAACAGGCCGGTCAGGCCGGGTCATGCCGGAGTCTCGTGCGATGGAAATCAAGTGGCTGATGGACTTCCTGTCCCTGGCGGATACGGGCAATTTCTCCCGCTCGGCGGAGTCTCGGGCCACCACCCAGCCCGCCTTCAGCCGGCGCATCAAGGCCCTGGAAGAGTGGGTGGGCGCCCCGCTGTTCGACCGTGGCAAGCAACCCATCACGCTGACGCCGGCGGGCGAACGCTTCCATCCGGTTGCCGAGGGCGTGCTGCGTCGGCTCTTCCAGGCCCGCGACGAGATTCGCCAGATCGGCCAGTCGAGCGAGAATACCATCTCGTTCTCGTCCACCCACAGCCTCTCCCTGACCTTCTTCCCCGACTGGATCCGGCATATCGAGGAGCGGGTCGGCGTGCTGCTGATCCGCCTGGATTCCAACCAGGTGGGCAGCTGTGTGCAGTCGCTGTTGCGGGGCGAGTGCCACTTCATGATGTGCCATACCCACCCCTCGGTGGACATCCCGCTGCCCGAGGACCGTTACCAGTCGGTGAAGGTCGGCGAGGATCGCCTGCTGCCGGTCTCGGCACCGGACGAGCAGGGGCGGCCATCGCAGCCGCTGCCGGGCTCGGCGGCAGCGCCACTCTCGTATCTGGCCTATGCGGAAACCTCCGCCATCGGGCGCGCCGTGGATTTCATGCTGGCGCACCATCCCGCACGCCCCGCCATGCAGCGCGTCTTCGAGACTCACCTGGCGGCCGTGCTGAAAACCATGGCCCGCGACGGGCGAGGCCTGGCGTGGCTGCCCGAGAACCAGATCCTTGCCGAGCTGGAGGCGGGAACGCTGCTGCTGTCGGGAGACCCGTCCTGGTACATTCCCGTCGACATCCGGGTGTTTCGCCCTCGCGAGCCCCTGCCCCATGCCGCGGAAGCGTTCTGGTCGGTGATCGGCGATACCGCTCCGGCATCGGACTAGGCCGAGGCGGCATTGGGTGCCGGGAAAGGCCCCATGTAAGCTGTGATCTCCATCACAAGGGGATCGATCAGATGACGGGGACTACTTCGCGGCGTGTCGCCATCCTGGGCCTGATGCTCGAAAGCAACCGTTTCGCCCCGGTGACCACCGAGGAGGACTATCTCAACCGGGTCTATCTGGCGGGTGATGAAATCCTGGCAGACCTGGGAAGTTCCGACCCCAAGCTGCCCGCGGAGATCCGTGGGTTCAGCAGTACCATGAATTCACGCTGCGACTGGACGCCTGTCCCCATCCTGGTGGGCCTGGTGGAGGCCGGAGGCCCGCTGGATCATGACTTCTACCAGGCGACCCGCGACGAGATGAAGCGTCGTCTCGAAGCCGCCATGCCCCTCGACGCCGTCTACATCGCCAACCACGGCGCCATGATCACCACCGAGGAGTATGATCCGGACGGCGAGATCTTCGCGATGGTCCGCGCCATCGTCGGCGCCGAGGTGCCCGTCGTGGCGACCCTGGACCTGCACGGCAACGTCTCCGAGCGCATGGTCGAGGCGGCCGACGCCATCGTCGCCTACCGCACCAATCCGCATGTGGACATGCGGGATCGCGGGATGGAGGCGGCCGGCATCCTGCTGGAGATGTTCGCCGGCATGCGTCCGGAGATGGCCTTCATCCGCTTGCCACTGACGCCGCCGACGGTGACCCTGCTGACCGAATCCGGCCCCTACGCCGACATCATCGACTACGGTCAGGCCCTGATCACCGAGGCGATCGCCAATGTCTCCATCCTCGGTGGCTTTGCCTTCGGCGATACGCCGAAGAACGGGATGGCCATTCTCGTGACCGCAAGGGACGATGCCGAGGCCGCCAGGGCCGTGGCTCGCCGGGTCGCCCGCAAGGCCTGGGATGACCATGAGCGCTATGTGCCGCACCTGACCTCGCTGGAAGAGGCCGTGGCCCGGGTCGTGGAGGTCGGAGAACAACCCCGGCTGCCGGCCCTGATCCTCGCCGATGTGGCCGACAACCCCGGTGGCGGGGGGCGGGGCAACACGATGTGGATTCTCGAGGCCCTGCACCAGGCCGGCGCCACGGGGGTGGTGGTCGGGGTGATCCACGACCCCGAGCTGGCCCGCGAGGCCCATGACCTGGGGGAGGGCGCTGCATTCAGTGCGGTCTTCAACCGGACCGAGCCCGATGATTTCTCGCGACGCTTCGAGGTGCCCGCCAGGGTGACCTGCCTCAAGGACGGGGACTGCGTCGGTCGACGGGGGTTCTATGCCGGACGGCGCATGAACCTGGGGCCGACGGTGCTCCTGGACCTGGGCGGGATTCAGGTCGTCGTGATATCGATTCGCACCCAGTGCGCCGATCCGGTGTTCCTGGAGATGATGGGGCTGGACATCGCCAGGGCCCGAGCCGTGGTGGTGAAGTCCCGAGGCCACTTCCGGGCCGGCTTCGACGAGTTCTTCGCCCCGGATCAGGTCATCGAAGTCGATACCCCGGGGCTGACGTCGCCGATCCTGACGCGGTTCGATTTCAGGTACCTGCCACGCCCCGTCTTTCCCGTCGACGCCCAGGTCGCTTGGCAGTTGCCGGCATGAGTCAGGCCATGCGCACTGCCTACCTGCGTGATCACTGTATCAGGATACTCGATAGTGTCGGCACATCTATACGCCAGCGGCATCGAGCTATCATGTCTTTGCATTCGCCATGTGGCCATAATGCAAATAACCTGTAGTTGTGACCGAGAAAGCCCGCTTTCCTACAATAAACAATGGGGATAAAAATGAACAAGTTCCTGAAGTGGACCGTGACAGTCGCCGCCACAGCCGTCGTGCTGGGAGCGGCAGGTCCTGCGATGGCCAAGACCATCAAATTCGGCATGAATGCCCCCCAGGGCGACAACCCTGAATGGAATGCACTGGTCGCCTTCAAGGATCACGTCGAGTACAAGACCGAAGGTGACATCACGGTTCAGCTCTTCCCGAGTGCCCAGCTCGGTGCCGAGCGTGCCTGCGCGGAGCAGGTGCAGCAGGGTGCCGTCGAGGTCTGCCTGGTGGACACCGGTGCACTGGCCGGTTTCTACAATGATATCCAGGTGCTTTCGATTCCCTACCTCTTCAAGTCATCGGCGCATGCCTGGTCCGTTTTCGAAAGCCCCTTCTTCAAGGATCTGGCCGAGGATATGCGGCAGGAAACCGGTATTCGGGTCATGTCCTGGGGCGAGAATGGCTTCCGTGACTTCACCAACAATGTACGTCCGATCCGCACGCCCGAGGATCTCAGGGGGCTGAAGATTCGGGTCATGGAGAGCCCCGTTTTCATTCGCTTCGTCGAGTCGTTCGGAGCTGCAGCGACGCCAATGCCTGGCTCGGAGATCATCATGGCTGCCAAGCAGGGGGTCATCGATGGCCAGGAGAATCCCGCCCAGGTCAATTACGATTACAACCTGATGGACGTGCAGAAATACATGTCCACCGACGAGCACATTCTCGGGGTTCATGCCTATATCATCAACGATGCCTTCTTCGAAGGGCTGAGTGATGACGAGAAGGCGATAGTGCTCGAGGCGGCGACCCTTGCCGCGAACATCGAGAACACCCAGAAGCTGGCAGGCGCAAAGAAGTATATCGACCTGATCAGGGACAAGGGCGTGGAAATCCACATGACCACCATGGACGAGAAAGCCGCTTTCGCGGAAGTGTCCCAGGAGCCGGTACTGGAATACCTGAGGGAGCAGGTCGGCGAGGACCTGGTCCAGAGCTTGATGGACACCGCCGCCTCCTATGAGCCTGCCCTCTATGGGCGATAGGAAGTTCGCAGCGAGCCCGTGAACCGATGGCCAGCGGGGGTGGGAGGCATGCACTGCCTCTCCCCCCTCTCTTGTTGCTGAAGGCGTCTATACCACCATGATGGATGATTCCGCTTCGCCAGTGGCCCCGACTCCCCGTCAACACCATCAGGAGACATCCGGCATGAAGGGACGCGTCTTCAAGCTTGCCATGGGGCTTACCCATGTCACTGAGGCCATCTCCGCCATCATGCTGGTCGCCATTATCCTGATGAACGTGGCCCAGGTGTTCTTCCGCTATGTGCTGGTGGACCCGCTCTCGTGGAGCGAGGAGACCATGCGCTACACCACCACCTGGATGGTCATGCTGGCCGGCAGTGCCGCCCTGTTCCGCGGGGAGCACATGGTGATCAGCCTGTTCACCAGCGTGCGCTCGCCACTCTTCCGTCGACTGATACACCTCTCGGTGCTGACCTGCATCGCCGGCTTCTGCCTGCTGTTGATGTGGGAGGGCTTTCCGGCGGCCATCAACAACATGCGGCAGATGGCGCCTGCGACCCGAATCCCGATGACCATTCCCTACATGGCGATACCCGTAGGGGCTTCGCTGATGCTGATCAAGGTGCTGTGCCTCATGATCCTGCCCGAGGATGCGCTGCAGCGAGAAGCGGCCGAGGAGAACCAGCCATGATCGCGATGTCCATCGCCTTCGTCATCATGCTCATCATCGGCGTGCCGATCGTGTTTGCTCTGGGCATGGCGGGCGCCGTCGGCCTGTGGGCCCTCGACCTGAACCTGATCACGGTGCCCACGCGGCTGTTCACGGGCATGGACAATTTCGTCCTGCTGGCCGCTCCCTTCTACATCTTCGCCGGGGAGATCATGAACCGGGGGGGCATCACGACACGGCTGATACGGCTGGCCGGGCTGGTCACCCGCGGCGTGCCCGGCGGCACGGCCTACACCAATGTCTCGTCGTCGGTCCTGTTCGCGGGGATATCCGGCGCTGCCGTGGCCGATACCGCTGCCCTCGGACAGATCTTCATCAAGGGCATGCCGGAGGAGGGCTACGACAAGAACTACGCGGCGGCGGTGACGATCGCCTCCTCGATCATCGGTCCCATCGTCCCCCCGTCCGTGATCATGATCATCTATGCCGCCGTCACCCGCCAGTCGGTGATCGACCTGTTCATCGCGGGGATCGTTCCCGGCCTGATGCTGGCCGGCGTCATGTGGCTGGTGATCTGGTGGCAGGCGCGCGGCGGGCGACTCCCCCGCTCCAGCTACAAGGTGGAGCGGCACGAGATCGCCACCCTGGTCCGGGACGGGTTGCTGGTGATGGGACTGCCGGTCCTGATCGTCGGCGGGACCCTGATGGGGGTCTTCACCGCCACAGAGGCGGGCGGGGTGGCCGTCGTCTATGCGCTGCTCATCTCCTGGTTCGTCTTCAGGACCATGGATCTTGCCAGCCTGTGGGACGCGCTGAAGCGCAGCGCCCGGGTCACGGCCACCATCTACCTGATCATCGCGGCCGCGACGGTGGTGTCCTATGTGCTGACAATCGGCGGGATCGGAGGCTGGGTCCAGGGGTTTGCGCTGCAGTTTGCCGACAATCCCACCCTGTTCCTCATGGTCCTCGTCGCCGTCCTGCTGCTGATCGGGACCTTCCTCGAACCCGGGGCCGCCATCGTGCTGATCGTGCCCATGCTGATGCCGGTCACGGCGGCAATGGACATCGATCCGATGCAGTTCGCCATGATCGTCATTCTGCCCCTCACCCTGGGCCTGATCACGCCGCCGGTAGGCGTCTGCCTCTTCGTGGCCTGCCGAATCGCCGAGAGCCCCGTCTTTCCCATCTTCCGCGCCGTGCTCCCGTTCCTGGTGGCGGAAATCGGGGTCGTCATCATGCTGGTGCTCATTCCCGGCCTGTCTTCCTTCCTGCCGACGCTGCTGCGTTGAAGCACGTACTGAGAGACCCGAAGATGCTTGTGATTTCAGAGAGCCTTGCCCGAGAACTGGTGAGCGTCGAGGACGCCATCAGGGAGGTGGAGCGTACCTTTGCCGCCATGGCGAGGGGGGAGGCACGCAACTATCCCGTCGTGCGTGAAGCGATCGGATACCGGGATGCGGTCTACGGGGTGAAGTCCGGTGGCGACGTGGAAGCCCCCCTTCTCGGGCTCAAGGCCGGCGGATACTGGCCGCACAACGCCGGGCAGGGCCTGGGCAACCACCAGTCCTCGACGCTGCTGTTCGATCCGGAAACGGGACGAGCCACGGCCCTGGTCAGTGCCAACTACCTGACCGGCATCAGGACCGGGGCGGCGAGCGCCATCGCCACCCGTTACCTGTCGCGGGAGGAGGCGAGTATTGTCGGGATCATCGGTACCGGGGTTCAGGCCGAGTACCAGCTCAGGGCCACCATGGCGGTCAGGCGCGTGGCACGGGTCCACGCCTGGGACCCTTCGGAGCAGAGCCTGGCGAACTTCAGGGAGACGGTGGCCGGCCTCGGGCTGGCGTGTATCACCGAGCCGGGCTGCGAAGCCGTGGCCCGGGAGGCGGACATCCTGATCACGGCGACACCCTCGCGCCGGGCCCTGGTGGAACAGGGATGGGTGCGCCCGGGCACCCACATCAGCGCCATGGGCTGCGATACCCGGGGCAAGCAGGAGCTGGATCCGCAACTGGTGGCTGCCAGCGCCCTGTTCGTGGACGAGGCCGAGCAATCCGTCAGCATCGGCGAGTTCCAGCATGCCTACGCCAGCGGCTTGATTACCGGGGAGAGCCTGCGCGGCAGCATCGGCCAGGTCATCGCCGGGCACCGTGATGGCCGGCGGGATGCCGATGAGATCACGATCTTCGACGGTACCGGTGTGGCCTTGCAGGACCTGGTCGTGGCAGCACTCGCCGTGCGCCTGGCGAAGGAACATGGCCACGGCGTGGCGGTGGATTACTGACGCACCGACGGCCCCGAGGGGCGCCAGGGCGCCCCTCTTCCCTGGCTTCCCCAGCCTTTCACCCGCCTTTACCAGCCGTTGATTCGCGGCCAGGTGGCGATGATCTCGCAGCCGTCACCCTGGTCGCTGTCGACGAGATGATAGTGGTTGTACATGGCCGCCGTCATGCAGACATGGTTGGGATAGACGCGAAGTCGCGTCCCGACCGGCAGTTCTTCGCACGAGACGCCATCGGCCAGCGGAACCTGGCCGTGCTCCTGATAGACCCTTGCCACCTTCATCCTCTGCTTCAGGGGGTGTCCTCGCACATCGGTCACCAGCCCGAAACCGACATCATCCGGCATGTTCTCGGTGCTGCGGTCCTTGGACAGGGCCAGGGCCCCGGCGTTGATCAGCAGCCTGTTCAGCGAGGCGTGGTGGCTGCAGACCTCGGTGATCACGGAAACGGCAAGGTCGTCGACACCGCAGGAGTTGATCTGCGCCTGGAACATGTCACCGAACATGTAGACCCCCGGGCGTACTTCCGTCACGCCATCCAGCGAGCGAGCATGGAGCGCCGTCGGGGTGGATCCGATGCTGACCGTGGTGCAGGGGATGCCATGGTCACGGATTCGTTCGGCTGCCATGACCGCGGTCGCGCGCTCCGCCTCGGCGACCTCCTCGATCTCGGCGATCGAGCGACACTGGTAGGAGTGGCCGGCATGGGTCATGACGCCGGCAAAGCGTACATGAGAGGCCTCATGGGCAAGGCGGGCGATCTCGATGAGCTCCCCACTGTCGGGAAGGATCCCCGAGCGGCCTTCGCCGCAATCCAGTTCGACCTGGACCAGGAAGGTCGTATCGAGCGCCTTTCCCTTCTCGCAGATCGCTCGGGTGACCTCGACGCTGTCGGTGATCAGGGTGAGGCGAGCTCCCTGTTGCTGAATGCTGGCGACTCGCTCCAGCTGATCCGGCAGGATACAGACGGCATACTGGATGTCCACGATGCCATGACCGGCGAAATACTCGGCCTCTTTCAGCGTGGATACCGCGACACCACCGGCTTGTCCTTCCGTGGCCAGGCGTGCCACATCGATGGATTTTGCGGTCTTCAGGTGGGGGCGAAGTGCGACATTCCTGCTCCTGGCGGCATCGGCCATTCGCCGGATATTCCTCACCAGTTTCGCTCGATCGAGAATCAGGCTTGGCGTGGGAATGTCGAATAGGGTGGTAGGAGGCATGGGGGTTTCGAGACCTCTTCGGTCGTATCAATGAGAGCATCTGAATTTTTCATTGATACCCTATGCAAGTCGCGACAGGGTGGCCAATGCCGCTTTCTCCTAGCGCAATGCCGAGAACGAAAGATGTGCCACGATGGCCGGGTTCGATGCGGCATGCATCCCTTCACCCAGGTCGAGCGCAGCGGTCCGGCATGGCGATGAGACCCGAGCGGGACGTCGACAACGGGCGCCCCTGCTTCGGTCTCGGGGCGCCAGGACAGCCCTGGGCGATGTCGTCGTCGGCGGCGCCAGGCCTGGCCAGTGCCCTGCCGGCCGGGCAGCCGGGGCGGTGATCCCGACCGTGAACCATGAATCATGAGGTTAAGATGGATTATCGATTCATCTTTTGACCCCGCGAGGCGGTCGTGCTATTGACGGAAATCGCCATGCTTCATCATGAACATCGATCGATTTCAAATGGTTAGCGCTAATAAAGTGCGGCTGGATTGATCGCGTGAAACTACCACCGTGGACGTGTTCACCATGCAAGTCGCCACCCAGTGCCAGCCTCATGATCATGTCGTCCAGTTCTACGAGGACGAGACCTTCCTTGCCGATGTCGTCGCCGATTTCCTGCGGGTCGGGGCCGATGCCGGTGAACGCCTGCTGGTGCTGTTGACGCCACCCCATCTGGCGGCCGTTCTGCAGCGGCTGGAAGCCGGTGGCCTGGATACCGGTGCGGCCATGGCGAGTGGGCAACTCGTGGCACATGACGCCGAGCGTATGCTCGAGACCATCCTGCGCGACGGCATGCCGGTCGCGGCGCTGTTCGAGCGGCACATCCTCGCCGGTATCGAGTCCGTCTCCCCCTTGCCCACCCGCGCCTTCGGTGAACTGGTCGACCTGCTGTGCGCCCGGGGCAATCCCGCCGCGGCGGTGCTGCTGGAGGCGCTCTGGCATGCGGCCTGCCAGCGCCTGCCGATGACCCTGCTGTGCGGCTATGCCCTGCGGCATTTCGATCGGCCCGAGGACCAGGCGGCCTTCGACGCCATCTGCGACCATCACTCCCATGTCCTGCCGGCCGAACACTACAGCCGGCTGGAGCCGCGGCAGCAGCTGCGCGAGGTCTCCCGCCTGCAGCAGCAGGTCCAGGCGCTCGAACACGAGCGTGCCTCCCTCCGGCAGGCCGAGCGGAACCTGGTCGCGGTGCAACGGCTGTGCGGCGAGATGCTGATGGAACTGGCCGACCACGCGCTTCACGATGGGGTGACCGGCCTGACGACTCGCGGGCATGCCCAGCAACGGTTGGTGGAGCTCATCGCCGATTCTCGCGGCCAGGCGGGCGGGGTGGCCGTGCTGCATATCGACATCGACCAGCTCAAGGCGATCAACGAGTCACTGGGCCTGGAGATGGGCGACTACTACCTGCACGAGACCGCCCAGCGCATCAAGCGCTGCCTGGGCGGCCACGGGATCGTCAGTCGCCTCGGCAGCGACGAGATGATGGCGGTACTGCCGGACATCGGGCCGCTGGACGAGGTGCTGAAGGTCGTCGAGCGCCTGCTCGACTGGACCTCCAACCCCGTCGAACTGGAGGGCCACACGGTGGTCGCGGGCTGCTGTATCGGCATCAGCCTGTTTCCCGAGCATGGCCGTTCGGCCAATGAATTGATGCGCCATGCCAATCGCGCCCGGCGCCATGCCCAGCGACTCGGTCGTCGCCGCTACCATGTCTTCACCCCCGAGTTGCGCGACGACGACTTCGACCGCCTCGCCCTGCGCAGTGAACTCCGCGAGGCCCTGCCGCTCGGCGAGCTGGAGCTCTACTACCTGCCGACGCTGTGTGCACGCAGCGGCCAGGTCGTGGCCATCTCGGCACAGCCGCGCTGGCAGTCGCGCCGGTTTGCCACGATGGAATCCGCGCGCTGGATGTCGGTCGCCGAGGAGGCGGGGCAGGCGGCCATCATCGGCCAGTGGGTGCTGGCGCGGGCGTGCCGTCATGCCAAGGCCTGGATCGACGCGGGCATCGACCTGCGGGTGGCGGTGCAGGTCTCGGCCGCCGAGCTGCTGGATGGCGAGATCATCGACCGGGTCGGCGAGTTGCTGGACCACAGCGGCTTGCCGGCCGAGATGCTCGAGCTCGAGGTGAGCGAGGCTGGCCTGATGCGTGTTCCCCTGCGTGCCGCGGCCATGCTCGAGCGGCTCAAGGCGCTCGGCGTGCGGCTGACCGTCGACGAATTCTGCTGCGGACACTCGATTCTCGGGCACCTCGACCGCTTCCCGATCGATACCATCAAGATCCACGAGCCGTTCATCGCAGGCTGCCTCGACAGCCCTCATCATCAGGCGATCATCCAGTCGATGATCGGCATGGCCCACCAGCTGGGGCAGCAGGTCATCGCCGGCGGCGTGGCGACCCGGGAGCAGGCCGATTACCTGCGCCGGCAGGGTTGTGATCTCCTGCGAGGCCCTCTCTGGTCGCGCATGGAGTATCGCGACGCCCCCGATGACCCGGCTCCGGAGTAGCGTCATCGTGCCGGCCTGCGGCACGGCGTCCGTCTATCTGCCATCATCAGGTGTATCGCCGGAAGGGCTGCCAAGGAGTTGATTCATGCGACTGCAACACGCCACCTGGCAGGAGGTCGAGGCCTACCTGCAGCGCTCGACGGGCATCATCCTGCCCATCGGCTCCACCGAACAGCACGGCCCCAACGGCCTGCTGGGCACCGACGCGATCTGCCCCGAGGCCATCGCCTGGGCGCTGGGCGAGCGCCATGGCGTGCTGGTGGGGCCGACCCAGAGCATCGGCATGGCGCAGCACCACCTGGCCTTTCCGGGCACCATCACCCTGCGGCCGAGCACCCTGATCGCGGTGCTGCGCGACACCATCGTCTCCCTGGCGCGGCATGGCTTCACCCATGTGTTCCTGCTCAACGGCCATGGCGGCAACATCGCCACCGTGAACGCGGCCTTCGCCGAGGTCTACTCGGAGCGAAGCCTGCTGGGGCTGAGTGGCGAGCTCGATCTGACACTGTTCAACTGGTTCGCCGGTCGCCGGGGGCGCGAGCTGGCCGAGTCGCTGTACGGCGATGCCGAGGGGAGCCACGCCACGGCCTCGGAGGTGTCGCTCTCCTGGTTCGCCAGGCCGGAAGCCGTGAAGCAGGTGTCGATGTCGCCGCAGGTCGCGTCCCGGGGCAGTGCCCAGTGCGATGCCGACGAGTTCCGCCGCCGCTTCCCGGACGGCCGCATGGGGTCCGATCCGTCGCTGGCCAGTATCGAGCACGGTGCACGCTTCCTGGAGGCCGGCGTGGAGGATGCCTGGGAGGCCTATCGGGCCTTCACCGGCCAGGCCTGAGCCCCGCGCCCTCCGGGCAACACGAAACCCGCCGCACGGCGGGTTTCTGCTATCGTGGCCGGCTTCCCCCCCAGCGCCACAGGAGCCGACCATGCCTATTGTCACGATCCAGCAGTTCCCCCGCAGCGTGGAGCAGAAGCGCGAGCTTGCACGCCGCATCACCGAGGCCTTCGTCGAGGCCTACGATGCCCGGCCGGAATCCGTGCAGGTCTTCTTCAGCGAGGTCGACGGCGAGAACTGGTCACGGGGCGGGGTGATGGGCTGTGACCGGGAAGCCGGGTCGCGCTGAAGCCCTGCCTCTTCCGGCGGCGGCCGGAGCGCGCCTAGGGCCGCTTTGCGACCGTCGCTTCCGGATGGCGGTCACGCCACAGGCAGGCGAACATCCACAGGAACACCGGGACGTTCATCAGCAGGCCATAGAGCAGCGGCACCAGGCCGATGGCCGGCTGCTGCAGGATCACGAAGGCGACCATCATCGCCACCCCGGCATTCTGCACGCCGACCTCCACGGTGATGGCACGCACGCTGTCGTGGGGCAGGCGAAGCCGGCGGGCGACCCGGTGCCCCAGCGTCATGCCCAGCATGCACAGCAGCATGACCGCCAGGGTCTCGAGGCTGAGCAGGGCCGGCAGCCGTCCGGCGTGGCTGACGAAGAGCGCGATCACCACCGATATCATCGCCACCCCGGTAAAGACCTTCACCTTGGGCAGCAACCACGCGAGCCAGGGAGCCGTCAGGACTCGGCGCAGCAGCATGCCGGCGAGTACCGGGAACAGGGTGACCAGCAGCAGTTGCCCCACGGTGTGCCAGTAGGGCAGCGAGAAACCCCGGGCGGTGAGGCCCAGCAGTTCGAGGTTCCAGCCCATGATCAACGGCAGGGTGAAGGGGGCCTGCACGGCGGCGATGGCGGTCAGGCTGACCGACAGGGCCAGGTCGCCCTGCACCAGGTAGCTGAACATGTTCGAGGTCGCGCCCCCCGGCACCAGCGAGACCAGCAGCAGCCCGGCGGCCGCCAGCGGTGGCAAGGGCAGCAGCAGGACCAGTGCCCAGGCCAGCAGCGGCAGTGCCAGCATCTGCAGGCTCACCCCGAGCAGTACCCGGCGAGGGTGCCGCCAGGTGCGGGCAAAATCGGCCGTGGTCAGGCTGAGGCCCATGGCCATCATCACCCCGGCCAGCACCCAGGGGAGTATGACCTGGGACAACAACTCTGCGGACATCCTGCCTCCTTGCGGGGAATCGTGATCGGCCGGGCCGGCTTCCGGGGCCGGCAGGGTGGACGGGGGCCGCTGCCACGGACACAGTATGACGCATGCACGCGACAGGAGCGACGAATGGGACCTCGGCCATCAGGGACGATCATGCGGTGAACAAGCTGGCGATATGGTGGCAGACCCTGCGCCCGCGAACCCTCCCGGCGGCGCTCGGTCCCGTGATGCTGGGGCAGTCGCTGGTCGCTACGGGGCACTTCTCCTGGGCGGTTGCCGGCTTCTGCCTGCTCTGTGCGCTGGCGCTGCAGCTGGCGGTGAACCTGGCCAATGACCTGTTCGATGGCCTCGCCGGGGTGGACCAGCCGGACCGCCTGGGTCCCACCCGAGCGCTCCAGGCCGGGCTGCTGGATGCCGGCGAGCTGCGAGCCGGGCTGGCATTGACCCTGGGCATCGCGGTGGCGACGGGCCTGTGGCTGGTGATCGTCGGGCACTGGCTGCTGCTGGTGCTGGGCGGGCTCGCGGTGCTCGGCGTGCTCGGCTATAGCGGCGGACGCCGACCCTACGCCAACCGGGGGCTCGGGGAGGTCGCGGTCTGGCTGTTCTTCGGGCCGGTGGCGGTGCTGGGCAGCCTGCTCGCCCAGCAGAGCCCGATTCCCGCCCACGCCTACCTTGCCGCTGTGCTGATGGGCCTGCCGGTGGCGGCCATACTCGTCGTCAACAACCTGCGCGATCGCCATACCGACGCCCGGGCCGGCAAGATCACCCTGGCGGTGCGGCTGGGGAAGCGGAGAACCCGGCTGCTGTTCGCTACCCTGACAGTGGGGCCACTGCTGCCCAGCCTGCCCCTGCAACTGCCGCCCTGGGCCTGGCTGGCCTGGGGCGTCACGGGGCTGGTTGCACTGGGCCTGAACCGGCGGCTATGGCGCCGCGACGGTGCGGCCCTCAATCCGCTGCTGGGGCAGGCGGCACTCTACTCGCTGATGGTGGCCGGCTGGCTGATCCTGCGTTTCGTCATCGCCGCCGCCTGAGCGCGGCGTGGCCGGGCCATGGAGGTTCCATGCTGCTGCGTTTTCTCGTTGGTCTGGCGCTGGTCTATGTGCTGGTATCGACGCTGGCCTGGGGCTTCCAGAGCCGGCTGCTCTACCTGCCGCACCTGGGGCGCGAGCACGTCGGCACGCCGGCGGACCGGGGGCTGGCCTGGGAGGAGGTGACACTCGAGACCGAGGATGGGCTGCACCTCGACGCCTGGTGGATACCCGCGGACGAGCCCCGTGCCAGCCTGCTCTTCTTCCATGGCAATGCCGGCAACATTTCCCATCGGCTGGAGTCGATCCTGCAGTTCCACCGGCTGGGGCTGTCGGTGTTGATCCTCGACTACCGCGGCTATGGGCGTAGCGAGGGGAGTCCCTCCGAAGCGGGCACGGCGCTGGATGCCAGGGCGGGCTGGCGCTGGCTGGTGGAGGAGCGCGGCCATGAGCCCGGCGAGCTCGTGCTGTTCGGCCGTTCGCTGGGGGCTGCCGTGGCGGCGGAGCTGGCGAGTGCGCTGGAGTCGGGTGGCCGCCCCCCGGGGGCGGTGGTACTCGAGTCGTCGTTTCGCTCGGTGCCGAAGCTCGCCCAGCGGCTCTATCCCTTCCTGCCGGCGCGCTGGCTGGTGCGCTTCGACTATGACACCGAAGCCCACGTCAGGCGCATCACGGCGCCACTGCTGGTGATCCACAGTCGCGAGGACGAGATCATCCCCTTCGCCGAGGGACAGCTGGTATATGCCGCGGCGCGCGAGCCCAAGCGCCTGCTGGAGATCCGCGGTGGCCACAACACCGGCTTCATCGACAGCGAGCCGGACTACTCGGCGGGAATCGATGCCTTCCTGAGCGAGGAGGCTGGCCTGCCGCGACCGCCCTGAGCAGGCGGCAGCGGGTCAGGGGCTACTCGGCCACCTCGGCGTTGTGGTAGACGTTCTGCACGTCGTCCAGGTCGTTGAGGGTGTCGAGAAGCTTCTCGAACATGGCCACGTCGTCGCCCTCGACCGGGGTCATCGTCTGGGGCACGAACTGGATCTCGTCGACCTCGAAGTCGAGATCGCCGAAGGCGTCGAGCAGTGCCTGCTTGGCCTTGGCATACTCGGTATGCGGGGCGAAGACGGTGATCCGGCCCTCCTCGTTCTCGATGTCGGTGACGTCGACATCGGCCTCCATCAGCGCCTCGAGGACGGCTTCCTCGTCATCGCCGGCGAAGGCGAGGATGGCGCAGTGGTCGAACATGTGGCTGACGCTGCCCGGGGTGCCGAGCTTGCTCCTGGCCTTGTTGAAGCAGGCGCGCACGTCGCCGAACGTGCGGTTGGGGTTGTCGGTCAGGCAGTCGACGATGACCATGCAGTTGCCGGGCCCGAACCCCTCGTAGCGGGCCGGGGAGAAGTCCTCGCCGCCCACGCCGCTGGCCTTGTCCAGCGCCTTGTCGATCACGTGGCTGGGCACCTGGTCCTTCTTGGCGCGCTCGATCAGGCCGCGCAGGCTCAGGTTGCCGGCGGGATCGGTGCCGCCCTGCTTGGCGACCACATAGATCTCGCGGCCGTACTTGCTGTACACCTTGGTCTTGGCGGCGGCCGTCTTGGCCATGGATTCCTTGCGGTTCTGGAAGGCCCTGCCCATATCGTCGTCCCGTTGCGTTCAACACGAGGCTGGATTCTACGAAACCGGATGGGAAGGGAACAGCCTTATTTCGCGACTACACTGCCGTGAGGAACCGACCCAATCCTCGATCGGAGCGTCATCCATGGATTTCCATGCCTATCGCCATGCCCTGGCCGGACAACTCGCCGAGAGCGAGCTTCCCTTTCCCCCCGCCGAGCTCGAGGCCCGTCGTGATCGCGTGCGGCGGGCCATGCGCACGGCGGGGATCGAGGCGCTGCTGCTCACCGACCCCGCCGATATCTTCTACCTGACCGGCTATCACACCTTCGAGGTCTCGGTGTACACGGCCCTGGTGGTCTCGGCCCAGCGGCTGGTGCTGCAGGTGCCCTCCATCGAGACCGGCCCCGCGGTGGTCACCGCCCGGGTCGACGAGATCCTCGGTTACCGCTGGGAAGGGGTCGAGGAAGTGATCGAGCCGCTGGCCGAGACCCTGGCACCGTACCGGGCCATCGGCCTGGATGCCTTCGGCGCCGGCCTGCGCTTCGCCATCATCCGCGAGCTGCAGGCGCGGCTCGGCGCCGGGCGCTTCCGTGACGACGGCGGGACGCTGGTCGACGCCATCCGACTCGTCAAGACGCCGGCGGAGCTCGACTGCCTGCGCGAGAGCGCACGGATCACCTCGGCCGGCCTCGCCGCCGCCGAGGCGGTGATCGCCCCCGGGGTCACCGACAACGAGGTCGCTGCCGAGGGCGCCCGGGCGATGCTGGCGGCCGGAGGCGAGTTCATGAGCCTGCAGCCCATCGTCACCAGCGGGCGGCGCATCAGCATCATCCACGTCAACCACAAGCGCCGGGCCATCGGTCGCGACGAGCCGGTCTTCCTGGAGTTCGGCTCGGCCTTCCAGCGCTACACCGCGCCGATGATGCGCACCGCCGTGGCCGGCCGGGCCAGCCGCCAGATGCAGGAGGTCCGGGACCTGTGTCGCGGCCTCTTCGAGGCGCTGCTCGCCGAGATGCGCCCCGGCAATACCTTCGACGATGCCGCCCGGGCCGCCGAGGCGGTGTTGGCACCCCATGCCGACCGGCTGTTCTTCTCGGGGGTGTTCGGCTATGCGGTGGGGGCCCAGTTCCCGCCCAGCTGGGTCGAGGGCACCGGCTATATCGCCCGCGGCCAGCCGCGCGAGTTCGCCGCCGACATGGTCTTCCACCTGCCGCTCTGCCTGCGCCTGCCGGGGCAGTGGGGCATCGGACTGAGCGATACCGTGCGGGTCACCCCGGGTGGCGGCGAGCCACTCACCGACAACGATTGGCAACTGGCCGAGCGTCCCGGCTGAGGTCGTGAATCCGGTGGCAGCAACGTCATACGATGGTTACAGGAGGTGATCTCATGCCAGCGCTCAAGTTGATCCTGGCCGGCCTGGCACTCTCGATGGCCGGCCTCGTCCCGGCCGACGAGGCCCAGCGCCATCCTGACGTGGTCGGGGTCGAGGTGGCCCCGGCCGGCGAGAACCGCTTCGACTTCGACGTGACCCTCTCGTCTCCCTACGACTCCCCGTCGCGGTACGCGGACGCCTTCCGGGTGCTCGGGCCCGACGACCGGGAGCTCGGCGTGCGCGAACTGCTGCACCACCATGCCAACGAGCAGCCCTTCACCCGGCGACTTTCCGGTGTGGAAATCCCGGCCGGTATCGAGCGCGTGACCGTGCAGGGGCGCGACCAGGCGCATGGCTGGGGCGGCGAGACCCGGACGGTGCGCCTCCCCGGAAGACGGGACGATGATGGCTGAGGGCGTGGGGCGCGCCGCGGATAGCCGCGGCGGGCATCGTCCGCGACGATCGCCGATTCAGGCGGTCAGCCGTCGCGCCAGGTAGTCGATCAGGCCGTCCAGGGTGGCGAGTTCGCGGTAGTCGCTCTCCGGTACGCTGACGCCGAGGCGCTTCTCGAGGTCGACCAGGATGTTGAGGAAGTCGAAGGAGTCGATCTCCAGCGGCTCCCGCCAGGGGCGGTCGGGGCGCAGCGAGTCGATGTCGGCCTCGGGGGCCACCGCCAGGATGCAGTCGATGACGGTATCGCGGAGGGCGTCGCGGCTCAGGTCGGCCATAGGCGTTCGGGCTCCTGCAGGTAGTCGGTGAGCTGGTTCAGGAAGCGGGCGCCGATGGCGCCATCGGTGACCCGGTGGTCGGCGGCGAGCGAGGCGTGCAGGCAGCGGGCGGCGACCACCTGGCCATCGCGAACCCAGGGGCGTTCGACGATGCACCCGAAGCCCACCAGCGCCACCTGGGCCGGATAGATCACCCCCTGCATGCTCTCCACGCCGAGGTCGCCCAGGTTGGTGATCGTGAGACCGGCAGCGGTGAGCTCGGAGCTCCTCAGTCGGTCCTGGCGGGCGCGCGTCAGCAGGTCGCGCAGGGCGCTCATCATGGCGTCCGGAGACAGCCGGTCGGCGTCACGCAGCGCCGGGGCCACCAGGCCGCCGCCGCGCAGGGCGATGGCCACCCCCAGGTGTACGCCCCGGGCCGCGTGGAACTTGCCGTCGAGGTACCAGCCGTTGAGCTCCGGGACCTGGCGCAGGGCCAGTGCCACGGCGCGCAGCTGCAGCACCGGGAAGATCAGCCGCTCGGCCACCGGGCGCTCGACGTTGTAGGCCTCGAGCCATGCCAGGGCCGGCTCCACGCAGAGGGTGTGGCCCAGGTAGTAGTGGGGAATCTCGCGCTTGGAGCGGGCCATGGCGGCGGCGATGGCCTGGCGCATGGCGGCGTGGGCGTCGGCCGTGGGGGCTGCCCGGGCGGAAGGGGCGGGCTCGCCGGCCTCGGCCACGCGTTCGATATCGTCCAGGGTAATGCTGCCCCCGGCACCGCTGCCGCTCACGCCTGCCGGGTCGAGGCCCAGCTCGGCGGCCCGCTTGCGCGCGGCCGGGGAGATACGCAGGCGCTCGCCGGCGGCCGGCGCCTCCGGCGTCGCCCTGGCTGGCGGCGGCGCGATGTCGGGTGTCCCGGGGGCTTCGGGGGTGGGGCGGGCGGCCGGCGCCTCCCGGCCGGCGTCCTCGCCCTCGCCGCGAACCAGGGCCAGCACCTCGCCCACCGGCACCTTGTCGCCTTCCTCCACCACCAGCCGCTCCACGGTGCCGGCCTCCCAGATCTCCACGTCGATGGCGCCCTTCTGGGTCTCCACCACGGCGACGACCTGGCCGCGCTCGACCCGGTCGCCGGGCCGGATGTTCCACTCGACCAGGGTGCCGCTCTCCATGTCGGCCCCCAGCGAGGGCATGCGAAACTCGCTCATGGGTGTGTCCCTCTCGCCTGCCTGTGCATCAGCCGAGCAGCCGCCGGACGGCGGCGGCGATATCCTCGGCCTGGGGGATCGCCGCGTCCTCGAGGTGCTTGGGGTAGGGCACCGGCACCTCCTGGCTGCAGACCCGCACCGGCGGGGCATCCAGCTCGAAGAAGGCCTGCTCGTTGATGCGGGTGATGATCTCGGCCGACAGGCTGCCGCTACGCCACCCCTCGTCGATCACCACCACCCGGTGGGTCTTCGCCACGCTGGCCATGATCGCCGCGTCGTCCAGGGGGCGCAGGGTGCGCAGGTCGAGCACCTCGGCGTCGATGCCCTCGCTCGCCAGCTGTTCGGCGGCCGCCAGGGTCTTGTGCAACATGCCGCCGTAGGTGATCAGGCTGACCTGGCTGCCCTCGCGGCGGATGGCGGCGTGGTCGATGTCCACCGCCTGCACCTCGTCCTCGACCTCGCCTTCGACCCCCAGCAGCAGGGCATGCTCGAAGATCAGCACCGGGTCGGGGTCCTCCAGGGCGGTGAGCAGCATGCCGCGGGCGTCCTCGTGGGTGGCGGGGGTGACGATGCGCAGCCCCGGGATATGGGCATACCAGCCCTCCAGGCTGTGCGAGTGCTGGGCGGCGAGCTGGCGGCCGCCGCCGGTGGTCATGCGGATCACCAGCGGCACGCTGAACTGGCCCCCGGACATGTGCCGCAGGGTCGCCGCGTTGTTCATGATCTGGTCGAGGGCCAGCAGGCTGAAGTTCACCGTCATGATCTCGACGATGGGGCGCATGCCGTTGAGCGCCGCCCCGATGCCGGCACCGGTGAAGGTCGATTCGGAGAGCGGCGTGTCGCGGATGCGCGCCTCGCCGAACTCCTCCAGCAGGCCGTGGCTGACCGCATAGGTGCCGCCGTAGCGGCCCACGTCCTCGCCCATCAGGAACACCCGCTCATCCCTCAGCAGGGCCTCGCGAAGCCCTTCGCGCAGGGCCTCCCGATAGGGCAGTGTGCGGCTCGTGTCGCTCATGGCCGCGCCTCCGTGCCGGTCGGTGGCTGGCGGGCATAGACATCGCGGCAGAGCGTCTCCTCCGGCTCCCAGGTGCCCGCCTCGGCGAAGGCCACCGCCGCGTCGATCTCTTCGGCCACCTCCCGCTCGATCGCCTCGCGTACCCCGTCCTCGAGCAGGCCGGCGGCCAGGGCGTCGCGCATGAAGGTGTCGATGGGACAGCGCTTCTTCCACTGCTCGACCTCCGCCTTGTCGCGGTAGCGTTCGGGGTCGAACATCGAGTGGGCGCGAAAACGGTAGGTCCGGTACTCCAGGAACATGGGGCCCTGGCCGCTGCGCACGTACGCCACGGCTGCCTCGGTGGCCCTGGCCACCGCCACCACGTCCATGCCGTCCACCCACTCGCTGGGCATGCGGTAGCTGGCCGCCTTGGCGGCGAGGTCGGTCTGGGACTGGGCGCGCTCGAGCGCGGTGCCCATGGCGTAGTAGTTGTTCTCGCACAGGAACAGCACCGGCAGCTGCCACAGCGCGGCGAGGTTGGCCGACTCGTGGAACTCGCCCTCGGCCACGGCGCCGTCGCCGAAGAAGCAGGCGGTGACGCTGTCCTGTCCGCGCAGCTTGTCGGCCAGGGCAACCCCAACGGCCAGCGGCAGGGCACCGGCGACGATGGCATTGCCGCCGAGGAAGCGCCGGCCGGCATCGAACAGGTGCATGGAGCCCCCGCGGCCGCGACTGCAGCCCTCCTGCTTGCCGTACATCTCGGCCATGATCTCGCCGGCGGGCACGCCGCGAGCCAGGGCGTGGCCATGCTCCCGGTAGGTGGCCAGCACATGGTCCCGCTCGCCCAGGGTGGGCATGGCACCGGCGGCGATCGCCTCCTCGCCGATGTAGAGGTGCAGGAAGCCACGGATCTTGCCGGCGCTGTAGAGTTCGGCGCACTTCTCCTCGAAGCGCCGGATGCGGATCATCTGCCACAGCAGCGCACGGGCCTGGGCGGGGTCGTCCAGGCCGGCACTGCCGGTGGCGGGCCGGGTGGTGGCGTCGTCACTCATCAGGAGCTCTCCAGGGTGGAAGTGTCGCCTTCGGGCAGGCCGAGTTCGCGGGCCTTGAGCAGGCGGCGCATGATCTTGCCGCTGCGGGTCTTCGGCAGCGTGGGCTGGATGTCGATCTCCTTGGGTGCCACCGCCGGGCCCAGGCGCTTGCGGGCGAAGCCGAGCAGCTCGCGACGCAATGTCGCGCTGGCCTCGAAGCCCGGCTTGAGCGCGACGAAGGCCTTGACCACCTCGCCCACCACCGGGTCGGGCTTGCCGATCACCCCGACCTCGGCCACCGCCGGGTGCTCCATCAGTGCCGACTCCACCTCGAAGGGACCGATCAGGTGGCCGGCGGACTTGATCATGTCGTCGGCACGGCCGACGAACCAGAAGTAGCCGTCGGGATCGCGACGAGCGAGATCGCCGGTGAGGTACCAGTCACCGTCGAAGCAGCGCCGGTAGCGGGCCTCCTCGTGCAGGTAGGCGCGAAACATCGACGGCCAGCCGGCACGCAGGGCGAGCTCGCCCTCCTCGTCGTATCGGCTCACCGGCTTGATGCCGCCGCCGGGGAGGTGGCGCATCACGGCGGCCTCGATGCCGGGCAGCGGCTTGCCCATGGCACCCGGGCGGATGTCCACGGCGGCAAAGTTGGCGATCATGATCCCGCCGGTCTCGGTCTGCCACCAGTTGTCATGGATCGGCAGGCCGAAGGCCTCGACGCCCCAGGACACCGCCTGGGGGTTGAGGGGTTCACCGACGCTGGCGATGAAGCGCAGCGTGGGAAATCGGTGGGCCTTCGCGACGGCAGTCCCGCCCTTCATCATCATGCGGATGGCGGTGGGGGCGGTGTACCAGACGCTGACCCCCTCGGCCTCGAGGATCTCGTACCAGCGCTCGGCGTCGAACTCTGCCTCGTCCACCACCAGGGTCGCGCCGATGGAGAGCGGGGCGATGATGCCGTAGGAGGTGCCGGTGACCCAGCCGGGATCGGCGGTGCACCAGAAGACATCGTTCTGGCGCAGGTCGAGGGCGAAGCGGGCGGTGGCGTGATGGGCCACCACGGCCTGGTGGACATGCAGGGCGCCCTTGGGCTTGCCGGTGGTGCCGCTGGTGAAGTGCAGCAGCGCCGGGTCTTCCGGAGCCGTGGCCGGTATCACGTAGCGGTCCGAGGCCGCGTCGAGCAGAGGCCCGAGCTCCCGGGTGCCGGGTGGCAGCTCCGGCTCGTCATCGTCGCGGACCACCAGGACATGGTCGAGGTGGGTGAGCGCCTCGCGAATCGGTGCCACCTTGCGACGGTAGAGGCTGGTGGTGGTCACCAGTACCCGGCCCTCGCCGATGGTGAGGCGGGTGGCGATGGGTTCCGGACCGAAGGCGGAGAACAGGGGGGTGACCACGGCGCCGTGCTTGAGGGAGCCCAGGACGGTGACATAGAGCTCGGGAATCCGCCCGGCGAGCACGAAGACGCCGGCACCTCGCGCCAGGTCCAGCCCGGCCAGCACGTTGGCGAAGCGGCTGCTCAGTGCGGCGAGCTCGGCATAGGAGATATCGCGTCGCGCCCCCGCCTTGCCCCGCCAGCGAAGGGCAGTGCGTCTGCCCAGGGTCCCCGTGGCATGTCGATCCACCGCCTCATGGGCGATGTTCAGTCCACGCCCCTCGGGCAGGCCCTCCAGCCAGCTCTCGGCGTCCTGCCAGGAGAATCGGGCGCATACCGCCTTGTAGTCGTCCAGCACCGCGCCTCGTGCCTCGGCGCGGCTCTTGCGAAGAATCTCCATGGCCAGCAACCCTCCGGTGCAGCATCACCCCCAAGCATAGTCCGGTCACACCGATACGCTTGAGCGTGATGGCGACGGCTTGACTTGCGACAAGTCGGGGAGGGATGCGAGGTACCCCGGCAGGCGAGCAGCTATAACTACACTGAGTGTTCCGGGGGGAGTTCGTCTCCCCGGCAGCCCGTCGCAGTGCCGGTCGGCGCCCGCGACCCGTCAGCATGGATTCTGGAGGACGTCATGACTCAGACCGTTACCGCTGCCTACGGCAGTATCGACAAGGCCAACAATGCCTTCGATGAGCTGGTCTCCGAGGGCTTTCCCCGCGAGAAGCTCTTCCTCGACAAGGAGACCAGCCAGGTCAAGGTGATCATCCCGGATACCTCGAAGCCGGAGGCGGAGGAGATCCTGCGGCGCCACGAGCCGGACGAGGTCTGGGCACGCCCCTTCGAGGCCTCCTAGGGACGCCTTCGAGCCGTCCCGGGGACGATGGCGCCGGGTGACAGGGAAGGGGTGATGCGGTCGGCGGTCCGCCACGGCCCCCGGGCCATCCCCGGGGGCCATGACGGGGGCATGGTGGACGGGCCGCGTGCGGGTGTGGTGCCGGCGCCCGCTTCCTGGCCGGCCTCGGCGAGGGGCAGGAAGTGCCCGGCGGTCGCACCCGAGGACACCGGTGGCCCACCGGGATGGCGTCGAGTGACGGACCGATGAGCACGCTCTTCATCAGCCACAGCAGTGCCGACAACGCCGCGGCCAGTGAGATGGCCCGCTGGCTGCAACGCCATGGTCATCGCTCGGTCTTCCTGGACTTCGATCCGGAACACGGCATTCCCCCCGGGCGCGACTGGGAGGATGAGCTCTACCGCCAGCTGCGCGCCTGCCAGGCCTTCATCGTGCTGTGCAGTGAACCGGCCATGACGTCATGTTGGTGCCTGGCGGAATTGAGTCACGCCCGTGCCCTCGGCAAGCCGATCTTTCCCGTGCGCATCGCCCCCTGCACGCTGCGCCCCCAGCTGGCGGAGTTGCAGCTCATCGACCTGGTCAAGGAACCGCAGGCGGGCTACGAACGATTGCGCGGGGCCCTGACCGAGGTGTTCGACTGGGACCGACGCCGCCCGCCCTATCCGGGGATGATGGCGTTCGAGGAGGCGGATGCCGCCATCTTCTTCGGTCGCGATGCCGAGATCCAGCAGGCCCTGGATCGTCTTCAGCAAGTGCGGCGCTTCGGCGGGCCGCGACTGCAGCTGTTCCTGGGGGCTTCGGGCAGCGGCAAGTCGTCGCTGGTGCGCGCCGGGATCATGCCGCGACTGCGCGCCACGCCCGATGCCTGGACGCCGATCGGCCCCATCCGCCCCGGTGACCGTCCCCTGGATGAGCTGCTGGCCCAGCTGAGGCGCGGATTGGCCGCCGAAGGGGTAGCGAACGAGGAGCTCCTGGCGCTGGCGTCCCGGGCCGAGACGGCTCCCCGGCGCCTGCTGATCGAGGCCCAGCAGGCGCTGCGACAGCGGCCCGGCAGGGCGCATGCGACCCTGCTCCTGGTCATCGACCAGCTCGAGGAGCTGCTGTCGCCCTCGGCCCAGGCCGAGCAGTGCATGCGGCTCCTGCAGCCCGTCCTGCGGGATCCCGACTCCCCGGTGCTGGTCATCACCACCCTGCGCTCCGACTTCCTCGGTTCCCTCCAGGCGCACCCCGACTGGCGGGACCTCCGACCGGAGATGGTCACCGTGGCGCCCTTGTCGGTGGAGGGCTTCTCGGCGGTCATCGAGGGACCGGCGGAGCTCGCCGGACTCGACCTCGAGCCCGGCCTGGTCCGGGCCATGGTGGCGGAAACCGCCACCCAGGACGCCCTGCCGCTGCTGGCCTTCACCCTGCGCGAGCTGTGGGAGATGGGCGGGGCGGATGGACGCCTCACCCTGGCCGAGTATCGACGCCTCGGTGGCCTGGAGGGGGCAGTGGCCAAGGCCGCCCAGGCGGTGTTCGACGCCGTCGCGCCCTCCCGGGCGCAGAAGCAGGTGTTGCGCGCCGCCCTCTTCGCGCTGGTGCGACTCGACGAGGAGGGGCGCTACACGCGCCAGGTCGTGCGTTGGGAGGACCTGCCCGCCGCCAGCCATCCGCTGCTCGAGCCGTTCGTCCAGGCGCGGCTGTTGATCGCCGGGAGCCACGGCGGGGAGCGCACCCTGGAGGTGGCCCACGAATCGCTGTTCCGGGTGTGGAAGAAGCTCAGCGACTGGCTGGAGGAGAATCGCGAAGGACTGCAGGTCCACAACGGGCTGCGGCGTGCCGCCCGGGAGTGGCAGAGCGGCGGTCGCCCCGCCGAGCTGCTGAACCATCGCGGCAGTCGTCTGCAGGCCGCCCGGGTCCTGGCGCGCACCGGCCCGGTTCCCCTCGGTGACACGGAGCTGGCCTATCTGCAGGCCTGTCGCAGCCGGGAACGGTGGAAACAACTCGGGATTGGCGCCGGTCTCGTGGCCGCGGTGATCGTGGTCATCGGCTTGTCCTGGCAGGAGTGGTCGCGTCTCCAGCAGGTGCAGGAAGCCCGGCGGAGCCAGGTCAACTTGCACTGGGCCAGCGGGGTGAGTGCCCGCGACCGGGAGGCCCAGCCCCTCAAGGCGAGCCATCATCTTGTCCATGCCGCGGAACTGGCGAGCGCCCCGGCGCGCGCGGCCAGTGCCTATTGGGCCGCGGGATGGCTGGGGCGTGGCCCGATGCTGGTGGGGGGCGCGGATCTCGATCGGGTGCCGATCTCCGCCGCCTTCGATGCCGTCGTCGGTGCGGTGCGGCTATGGAGCCACGATGGTGCCAGCCAGGTCTGGCGCTGGGCGGAAGATGATGCCCCGCCGCCCCTGACCGAGGGGAGTCGCCGTGCCCAGCTTGTATCCCCGGACGGCCGCCCCTGGATCCGCTGGATCGCCCTCCATGGCGACGACGGCGTCGTGGAGATTCGTGACCGGCAGAGTGGCGCCTTGGGGATCACGACCTCAGCAGATGAGTTCGGCGTATGGATAGGCGGTCACCAGGAGGCCACGGCGGTGAGCGTGCATGGCCAGGACATGCGGGTCTGGGACCTGGAGAGCGGTGAGGCGCGCGACGAGTGGCAGCAGGCGCACGGGGTGGCCGGCGTGGCGATTTCCCCGGACGGAGCGCGGCTGCTGATCTGGACGGATGATGGTGAGGTGCTGCTCTGGCACGAGGGACGCCTCCGGGTGGTGGCCCCTCCCGCCGAGAATATCGCCGATCAGGTCGTCGGCGGCGTCCTGGGCCGGCAGGCGGACGAGGTCGTGCTCTGGCGGAGGGATGGTCGCCTGTGGCTCCCCGAGCGGCCGGACGTCGAGCTGTCACCGGTGGAGGGCGGGTTCTGCGGCCGGAGGGCCATCGGCGCCCGCTTCCTCGACACGCCCTCGCGTCTGTTGATCTGGAACCATGGCGCCTGCGGCACGGCGCAGTTGTGGGATCTCGAGGCGCAGCCCCCCCGGGGTGCCGTGATGCGTCATGGCGATGAGGCGCATGAGCTGGCTCCTCCGGCGATCCAGGGCGAGCGTCTCCTGACCTGGAGTCAAGGGGGGGGGCCGGCACGGCTCTGGCACAGCGCGACCGGCGAGGCATTGGCCAGCCTCGATGCCGTCGTGACGGGAGCAGGTTTCGCTGCGGACGACCTGCTGCTGACCTGGGGGGAACGCGAGGCCCGGCTCTGGTCGAGCCAGAGTGGGGAGCCTCGGGGGTTACCGCTGCGCCATGGGGCGTCGGTCAGGGAGGTGATTGCCAGCGCAGACGGGCAGCGCCTGCTCAGCCGGGCGGTCGACGGCAGCCTGCGGCTATGGGAAGCGCCACCTGAGCCGACCATGTTGACACGGCGGTTGCCGGAGGCGGTACTCGATGCCGTGCTGGTGACGGGGGAGGCGACGGTCCGCGCCGTCGCCCACGACGGTGAGGTCTATCTCTGGTCAACGAGCGACGATGCGCCGCTGGAGCGACTCCCGCTGGACCCCGACGCCGCGTTCGCCGCCTTCGCCCCCGGCGGCGATCGGCTGGTGACCGCCGACGTGAACGGCGAGGTTCGTCTGTGGAACTGGGAGCAGGACGGCTTCCAGCCACTGGTTACACCCGGCGGCACCGCCGGCAACGACCCCGTGGCCGGTGTGGCCTGGGGGGGCGCCGACCGCCTGCTGTTCTGGGGCCTGCGAGACTGTACCGCCTGGCTCTGGCGGGTCGGTAGTGCCCGGGTGGTGCCGATCGAACATGGCGAAGAGGGGCAGGAGGCCTGTCGTCTGCGCGGCGCGACCCTGGCCACCGATGGCAGCGGGCGTGGGCTGACCTGGGGGGAGGACCGACGCCTGCGGCTCTGGGACCTCAGGGAAGGCGCTCCCGTGCTGCTGCAGACGCTCGCCGAGGACGTGCTGGTGCGCTCGGCCGAGCTCGACGGCGATCGCCTGCTGGTCGCCAGCGACGAGGGGGGCATCGCTCTGTCCTGGCTGAGTGGTCGCGATGCCGAGCGGGTGCTGCCGCATGCGGCGATCCGTGGCGCGCGCTTGGCTGCCGATGGCGGGCGGCTCCTGAGCTGGGGGGGCGGCAGCGCGCGCATCTGGGAGGATGAGGGCAGGACATTACTGGCTTTCCTGACTCCAGCGGGCGAACTCGTCGAGGCGGCCTTCCTCCCGGGCGGGGAGCGCATGCTCGGCTGGCAGGCCGATGGGGGCGTGCAGGTTTGGGAGGCGCTCGGTGGTCACCCCCTGACCCCCGTCTTGCGTGGGCCGTGGCCCAGCGCCACGGCGCTCGACAGCGATGTCGGGGCCGCGGGGATCCGGCTGCTGATCGCCGCGAGGGATCGCCTCACCCTGTGGCGGTTGCCGGCGTTCGCCACACCCCCCTCCCGGCCGGCGTTGCACCAGGAGGTGCTGACCGGTACTCGGCTGACGCCTCCCGGCGAAGTGGAAGTGCTCTCGGCGGAGGCGTGGCGCAGCCTCGCCGGTGACCTCGCCGCCTCGGACTAGAGGCCCTCAGGGCGTGACATCGACACGGGAGTCCGACCAGGCGGTGACCCAGCCCTCGGTCGGGGCCCAGGCGCGTATCTTGAGGCGATGCGTCCCCGTGGAGAGGCGCTGGCCGCTGTCGCGCCCGTCCCACTGTCGCGGGTCGATGCTGCGGCCGGCGGTCACGCCGCCGGCGATCGGTGCCTCGTTGACGAAGAAATGGCGCTCGCCGTCCTCGGCCGCTTCCACGCGCATGAACTCGGCCACCGCGCCGGGGAAGTCGGAGTGGGAAAAGAAGCGGTAGGAGGCGTGCTCGCGGGCCTGGGCGCGAATCAGCCGGGGCAGGAACGACACCTCCTCGATGGCCACCGAGCCGAGGGCGCGCGGGCCGCAGCCCAGCGCAATCATCCGGAAGGAGGGCTCCGGGCGCTCGCCGCCCGGTTCGGTGGCGGTCACGGCGATCGCCGCCGGGCGTTCGCTGTCGCCGAACTCCGGCGGCAGGGCGAACTGCAGGCGATGCCGCCCCGTCTCTCCCGCGCCGAAGGGGATCCGCAGGGTATAGACCTCCGGCAGCCCCCGGGCGCTGAGGCGTAGCGTGACGGTGACCGGCCGTTCATGGGCGAAGTCCATCACGAACGGCCAGCCGCCGCGCACCATGCCGACGGCGGCGAAGGCACTGGTGTTGTACGCGGGGGCGAATTCGGGGCCCTGCCGACCCAGCCGCGCCAGCATGTCGTCCTCGCTCGCGGTGGCTTGCTGCCGGCTGGCCTGCTGACGGTTCCGCAGCCAGCGCACCACCAACGCGGTGGCGGCGGCGCCGGCCACGATGGCCGGCACCGTCCAGTCGCTGCCGCCATTCCCCCCCGGCTCCCTGGTGGTGCCGGTGTCGTCCCGGCCGCCGTCGTAGTCGTCGACATCGTCCTGGCTGCTGTCGTAGTAGTCGACGTCGTCGTGGCTGCCGGCATGCGCCGATGCCAGGGGGGCGGCGGTCAGCACACCGACCAGCAGGCAGGCGAGAAACCGGCTGCAGCGGTGATGCCCTGCGTGGATCCTGTTCATGCGCGCTCCCCTAGACCGTGGTCCACTCCTGGTCGTCCGGCCGTCGGCAGGCCGTGCCCGTGGTGCTGCGGGGCTCGCCGTCGACCAGCACCACCATCTCGAAATCCCGGCATTGCTGGTCGCCGCGTTCGAAGGTGTTGCGGGGGGTCATCGTGAAGTCGTGCCCGGTCTCGGGGTTGCGCCAGCGTTCCGACTCACCGTCGGGCGTCCGGTCGAGCGCGCTGCTCATGGAGCGCTGATCCTCGCGGGTCAGCCGGATACCGATCTCCCTGCCGAGCCATGCGCCCAGCCCCGCACCGATCAGGATGGCGGCGGTCCGCCCGGAACCGCTACCTACCTGAGACCCCAGCCCGGCACCGATGAGGGCGCCCAGGCCTGTGCCGACGCCCTCTCCGGTGCTGGTGGTCTGGCAGCCGCCCAGCGTGAACAGGCTCAGCAGCAGGATACACAGCAGGCGCAAGGGGCGCGCCATTGACGTTGCCATGACCACCTCCACGGTGTGGGTGAGTCCCCGGCCGCGCGGTACCGTGACCGCTGTCGAGGGAGGTTGTTCAGGTTCCGTCCCCGGCACTCCTCGCGTCCTTGCCCCGTCCTTGTCGCGTCCTTGCAGATAGTATTGCACCGGGGGCGCATTCGCTCCATGCGTCAGGCTGCTATCTTTCTTCAGGCCTGGCCCGGATATCGACCGAGTTCGCCGACTCGTCGGACCCGACCCTGGCCAAGCGGGTCCCCTGCCTTGCAGGGCGCCGTGGCGATGACCACCGGAGGGAGCCGTGGACGATACCGAACCCGCCGAGCACAGCGATTCACCGGCCGTCGACGCCCTCTCGCCGGACGCCACCCTGCGCCAGCGCGCCGAGTGGCGCCGGCTGGAGGACCAGCTCGGCTGGTACGGGCAGCGCAGCCGTTACTGCCGCCGCTGGCACAAGCGCCTGCGCCTGGTACAGGTGGCATTCGCCGCCGCCATCCCGGTGCTCTCCCTGGCGGACCCGCCGCTGGCCCGCTGGCTGACCGCCCTCCTCGGGGCCTCGATCGCGGTGCTCGAGGCCACCGAGCAGATCAACCAGTTCGGTCCCTTGTGGATCCAGTACCGCGCCACCGCCGAGCACCTGAAGCACGAGAAGTTTCTCCTGCTCGCGGCCGCCGGCCCCTACCGCGACCTGGACCGCGCGGAGGCACTGCGGTTGCTCGCCGAGCGGGTGGAGGAGCATGTCTCGAGCGAGCATGCCCGCTGGGTGCGAACCACCGAGCAGCGCCTGTCGCCCCGGGTGCCTGAAACACAGGGGAAGGGGTGAGCGGCCCCGGGACGCGATCAGTCCGGGTCGAGCAGCTGCGGCCCGGTTCCCCGTTCGGCCAGCTCGTCTTCGGGGTTGCGCAGCGGGCAGTCGTTCATCGACAGGCAGCCACAGCCGATGCAGTGGTCGAGCTGGTCGCGCAATCGGGTCAGGCGCGTGATGCGCTCGTCGAGCGCCCGGCGCCAGCTGGCCGAGAGGCGCTGCCAGTCGGCGGCGGTGGGTGAGTGGAATTCGGGCAGGGTGTCGAAGGCATCGCGGATCTCGGCCAGCGAGATGCCGGTGCGCTGGGCGACCTTGATGATGGCCACGCGCCTCAGCACGTCTCGGTTGAAGCGGCGCTGGTTGCCGGCATTGCGCCGGCTCCTGATCAGCCCCTTGGCCTCGTAGAAATGGATGGCCGATACTGCCAGGCCACTGCGGGCAGCGACTTCTCCGACGCTGAGTTCCCGGTGGCGGTGCGCTGTCATGCTTGCCTCCCTTGTCTCGACGGTACTGGCGGTTTTTATCCCGCTGGGCAGGCAATGGCAAGTTGCCCCTGATGAAGGTATCGGAGAGGCGATATATAAAAGCGTTTGTTATATGTACCCGATGGTCGCGACATAATATTCACGGGTCATCAAGTTTCATGATCAATCGCGCGGTGAATGGTCATATCCCATCATGACTTGTCGCTTGTAATGTCACTCTCCCGGTACTATTTTTCGTCTTTTCGAGTCCCTCGCCAGGGCTTCAGTGCGTCACTGCCGGTGATGGTTTCATCGCGACGTTCTTGACCTCTACTTAACTTGAAGTTTTACCCTGCAGGCCCTGACCGGGGCAAGCCCATGGCTCGCCTCGACGCTTCCCTGACGATCGGTGATGCCATGTTCCGCTACTTCGAAACCCTGGTGAACCCCTACCCCTCGGGGACGCCGGAGACGCCGCCCGGAGGCCTCCTGGCCTTCATCCTGTACTTCTCGCGCCCGGTGCTGCCGCTGTTGATCGCGATGTCACTGCTGACGGCGCTGGTGTCGGCCGCCGAGGTGCTGTTCTTCAGCTACATGGGCGAACTGGTGGACTGGCTCTCCGGCGCCGAGCGGGAGGGCTTCTTCGCCGAGTACGGCTGGCGCCTGGCGGGCATGGCGGCGCTGGTGGTGGTCGGCCTGCCGCTGCTGGTGCTGATGCAGTCGTTGCTGACCCACCAGAGCATCTTCGGCAACTACCCGATGATCGGCCGCTGGCTGGCCCATCGCCACATGCTCGGCCAGAGCATGGCCTTCTATCAGGACGAGTTCGCCGGCCGGGTGTCCCAGAAGGTGATGCAGACGGCGCTCGCCATTCGCGAGACGGTGATGAAGCTGCTGGGCCTGCTGGTCTACGTGGTCATCTACTTCGGCGGCGCCATGCTGCTGATGGGCAGCGCCGAACCCTGGCTGATGCTGCCGCTGGTGGCGTGGCTCGCCGGTTATGTGGCGATCATGTGGGGCTTCGTGCCGCGGCTGCGCCGGGTCTCCATGGAGCAGGCCGATGCCCGGGCGGTGATGACCGGGCGCATCGTCGACAGCTACAGCAACATCCAGACCATCAAGCTGTTCGCCGACACCCGCCGCGAGCAGGCCTACGCCCGCGATGCCATGGAGAGCTTCATGGCCACCGTGCACCGTCAGATGCGGCTGGCGACCCTGCTCTCGGTGTGCCTGACGCTGCTCAATTCGCTGTTGCTGGCGAGCGTCGCCGCCTTGGCCATCGGCGCCTGGTACTTCCAGGCGATCTCGCTGGGTGCCATCGCCGTGGCCATCGCCCTGGTGATGCGTATCCGCTTCATGTCCGACTGGATACTCTGGGAAGTGGCGGGGCTGTTCGAGAACATCGGCACGGTGCAGGACGGCATCAACACCATCGCCCGGGAACCGGCGGTCAAGGATCGTGCCGGGGCGGGAGAGCTCGCCGTGCCGCATGGCGAGATTCGCTTCGAGGCGCTGCGCTTCGGCTACGAGCGGCCCGACGGCGAGGGTGTTCGCGTGTTCGACGGCATGAGCCTGAGCATCGCGCCCGGCGAGAAGGTCGGGGTGATCGGCCGCTCGGGGGCCGGCAAGTCGACGCTCGCCAACCTGCTGCTGCGCTTCTACGACCTCGAGGGCGGACGCATTCTGATCGACGGCCAGGACATCGCCGGGGTGACCCAGGAGTCGCTGCGCCGACAGATCGGCATGGTCACCCAGGACACCTCGCTGCTGCACCGTTCGCTGCGCGACAACATCCGCTACGGCAGCCCGGAGGCCAGCGAGGAGGAGATCCTGGAGGCCGTCCGCCGGGCCCACGCCGACACCTTCATCGACGACCTGGTGGACATCAGGGGGCGCCGAGGGCTCGATGCCCACGTCGGCGAGCGCGGGGTCAAGCTCTCCGGCGGCCAGCGCCAGCGCATCGCCATCGCCCGGGTCCTGCTCAAGAACGCCCCCATCCTGGTGCTCGACGAGGCCACCTCGGCGCTCGACTCCGAGGTCGAGGCGGCGATCCAGGAGCAGCTCTACGCGCTGATGGAGGGCAAGACGGTGATCGCCATCGCCCATCGGCTGTCGACCATCGCCATGCTCGACCGGCTGGTGGTGATCGACGAGGGGCGCATCGTCGAGAGCGGCACCCACCAGGAACTGCTGGCCCGGGATGGCCTCTACGCCGCCCTGTGGCGCCGCCAGTCCGGGGGATTCCTGGGGCTGGACGTCAACGGGGAGGTGGACGAGTCACCGGGCCGGCCCGTCCCCTCCGTGTCGTAGTTCAGGCCGTCTCCCCCGCGGCCTCGGGCGATACCCGGGGTTCGGGAGGGACCGGCGGTTGCCACGCTTCGGGGGGGGGACAGGCTCTCGATCCGCATGCTCTCGACCACGAAGTCGACGAAGGTGCGCACCTTGGGCGAGATGAGCCTGCCGCCCGGAAAGACCGCGTTCAGCTCGAGCTCGGGGCCCTCCCAGTCGTCCAGGATTCTCTTCAGCTGGCTCTCTTCCGGGCCCAGGCAGGCCACGATCTCGCTGGCCAGCATCACCCCCTGGCCCTCGACCAGCAGTCCGCGCAGCACGAAGGGATCGTTGGCGATGGCGATGGGGTCGATCTCGACCTCCTCCCGGCGCTCCCCCTGGCGCAGCTGCCACAGGTAGCGCTGGCCGCGCTGGTCGCTGGACTTGGCCAGGGCCGGATGAAGGGCCAGCTCCGCCGGCTCCCGGGGTTCGCCATGGCGGGCGAGGTAGTCCTCGCTGGCATAGACGAAGGAGCGGAAGCGGGCGAGGGGGCGGGCCACCAGGCTGGAATCCGGCAGGGGACCGACGCGCAGCGCCACGTCGATCTGGTTGGCCACCAGGTCCAGGCGTTCGTTCGAGAGTACCAGCTCGATCCTGACCTCGGGATGCAGCGCCCGGAAATCGCGCACCAGGGCCGCGGTGAACTCGGTGCACATGGTGAAGGGGGCCGTGACCCGGAGCCAGCCCCTCGGGCTCTGCTCGAGCTGGTGGACGGCTCGCTCCGCTTCCCCCAGATCCCGGGCAATGCGGTCGCAGTAGTCGAAATAGGTGGCGCCGGCTTCGGTGAGGCTCAGGTTGCGGGTGGTGCGGTTGAGCAGTCGGGCGCCGAGGTGTTGCTCGAGGCCCTGCACCCGGCGACTTACCGTCGTCTTGGAAAGGCGGAGTTGCCTGGCCGCCGCAATGAAACTTCCTTGTTCCACCACCTTGGCGAATATCAACGCATCATTGAGATCCTGCAGCATGTTGTTGTCCTGTTCCGTTCCTGGAGAGTCAGGGGAGCAACTTGGCAAGAGGCGCGGGGAACGGTAGCACGGTGACTGTCCCGTCAGCGGGACAGTATTTCCCTGACGACCCGACTAATCAAGTAGGCGCCGGAGATTTAATGTTATCTGCGCCATGACTTTGCGGTGTCGATTATCGATGCCGTCGATCGATTATATGCAGTCCTCGTCAATGTAACGGTCATGTCGGGCGGTCGGTGACAAGAACCGCTGCTCCAGATTGATAGAGCCCCATCATGAATATCCACCAGGTATTCCATCGCCCCTGTACCGGGCGAGCCGGCGTGCTGATCGCCATGTTCGCAGGGCTCGCCCTGCTGACGGGCTGTGATGACCAGGAAGAGAGTGCCCATAAGGCGCCGCCTGCGTCCCAGGTCAGCGTGGCCGATGGGGAGGCGCCGTATCCCACCACATCGAGTCGATAGGGGAACCTTCATGAACGTCCACAAGATGTTCCATCACTCGGGTCTCGTGAGAAACGTCATGGTTACCGCCATGCTTTCGGGACTCGTGTTCCTGGCGGGTTGTGACAGTCAGGCGGACAGCGCCCAGCAGGCGCCGCCCCCACCCGAGGTCAGCGTGGCCGATGTGGTGGTCGAGGACGTGCGCTTCTGGGACGAGTTCACCGGTCGCATCGAGGCGGTGGAGACGGTGGAGCTGCGCCCGCGGGTAACCGGGTACATCGAGAGCATCCACTACACCGAGGGCCAGAGCGTCGAGGCGGGCGATGTGCTGTTCGTGATCGACCAGCGCCCCTACCGGGCCGAGCTGGCGCGCGCCGAGGCCGATCTCGAGCGTGCCCGTGCCCGCGCCGAACTCGCCCGCAGCGAGGCCGCCCGGGCCGAGGCGCTGTCCCGGACCCGCGCCATCTCAAGGGAGGAGCTGGACCAGCGCCGGGCGGCGGCGGCCCAGGCCGAGGCCGATATCCTGGCGGCGCGGGCGGCGGTCGACACGGCGAGCCTGCACATGGCGTTCACCGAGGTCCGCGCGCCCATCGCCGGGCGTACCGGCCGGGCCCTGGTGACCGTCGGCAACCTGGTCTCGGAGGCCACGCCGCTGACCAGCATCGTCTCCCTGGACAAGGTCCACGTGCACTTCTTCAGCGACGAGCGGACCTACCTGCAGCACGACGCCATGGCCCGCAACGGCGAGCGCACGAGCTCCCGGGACGAGCGCACGCCGGTGCGCGTCGGGTTGGCCACCGATGCAGGCTATCCGTACGAGGGCGAGGTGGACTTCGTCGACAACCGGCTGGACGCCACGGCGGGAACGATCCTGACGCGCGCCGTGCTCGACAACGTCGACGGCCGTTTCACGCCCGGCATGTTCGCCCGAGTGCAGCTGCTCGGCAGTGGCTCGGAGGACGCCATCCTGATCGACGACAAGGCGGTGCTCACCGACCAGGACCGCAAGTACGTCTACGTGGTCGACGACGAGGGCCGGGCACAGCGCCGCGATGTGCGGCTCGGGCGGAGGGCCGAGGGGCTGCGGGTGGTGGCATCCGGCCTCGAGCCCGGTGACCGGGTGGTCGTGCGTGGTGCCCAGCGGATCTTCTTCCCGGGGATGCCGGTGGCGGCCGAGAGCGTCGACATGCGCGGGCCGGACGCCGCCGCCGAGGAACTGGCCGCCACGCGCTGAGCGTCACGACTCCAGCGATCACCACAACCCCTGAATGACGTCCCCGGGCGGGCTTGGAAGTCCGCCCGGGGAGGGAGTCCTGTCATGGATTTTGCGAAATTCTTCGTCGACCGCCCGATCTTCGCCGCGGTGCTGTCGATCCTGATCTTCATCGCCGGGGCGATCACCATCCCCCTGCTGCCGGTCAGCGAGTATCCCGACGTGGTGCCGCCCACGGTGCAGGTGCGGGCGGTCTATCCCGGGGCGAACCCCAAGGAGATCGCCGAGACGGTGGCCACGCCCCTGGAGGAGGCGATCACCGGCGTCGAGGACCTGATGTACATGAAGTCGGTGGCCGGCTCGGACGGGGTGCTGGCCATGACCCTGACCTTCCGCCCCGGCACCGACCCGGACGCGGCCCAGGTGCAGGTGCAGAACCGGGTCAGCCAGGCGCTGGCCCGGCTGCCCGAGGCGGTGCGCCGCCAGGGCGTGACCACCGACAAGCAGTCCCCCGACCTGACGATGGTGCCGCAGCTGACCTCGCCGGACGGCCGCTACGACAGCACCTACCTGCGCAACTACGCGGCGCTGCACGTACGTGACGAACTGGCGCGCCTGCCCGGCGTCGGCCAGGCGATGCTGTTCGGCGCCGGGGACTACGCCATGCGGGTGTGGATCGACCCCGACCGGGCCGCCGCGAGGGGGCTGACCGCCGGCGACATCCTGGCGGCGATCCGCGAGCAGAACGTCCAGGTCTCGGCGGGCCAGCTCGGTGCCCCGCCGACGCCGGAGGGGGCGGACTTCCTGATCTCGATCAACGCCCAGGGGCGGCTGACCACCGAGCAGGAGTTCGGCGACATCATCGTCAAGGCCGGCCGCGACGGCCAGGTCACCTATCTCTCCGATGTGGCGCGGCTCGAGCTCGGTGCCGCCGAGTACTCGCTGCGTTCGCTGCTCGACAACGATCCGGCCGTGGCGATCGGCATCTTCCAGGCGCCGGGGTCCAATGCCATCGCGCTCTCCGACAGCGTGCGCGAGAAGATGGAGGAGCTGGCCGAACGCTTTCCCGAGGGGGTGGAGTACGAGGTGGTCTACGACCCGACCGTCTTCGTGCGCGACTCCATCAAGTCGGTGATCAAGACCCTGCTCGAGGCGGTGCTGCTGGTGGTGCTGGTGGTGACGCTGTTCCTGCAGACCTGGCGCGCCTCGATCATCCCGCTGCTGGCGGTGCCGGTGTCGATCGTCGGGACCTTCGCGGTGCTCTACCTGCTGGGGTTCTCGATCAATACCCTGACGCTGTTCGGCCTGGTGCTGGCGATCGGCATCGTGGTCGACGACGCCATCGTGGTGGTCGAGAACGTCGAGCGCAACATCGCCGAGGGGCTGGCGCCGCTGGCGGCGGCCCACCAGGCGATGCGCGAGGTGAGCGGGCCGATCATCGCCATCTCGGTGGTGCTGTGTGCGGTGTTCGTGCCCATGGCGTTCCTGGAGGGCGTCACCGGCCAGTTCTACCGCCAGTTCGCGGTGACCATCGCCATCTCCACGGTGATCTCGGCGATCAACTCGCTGTCGTTGTCGCCGGCCCTGGCGGCGCTGCTGCTCAAGCCCCACGACGCGCCCAGGGATAGACTGTCGCGGGCGATCGACGTCCTGTTCGGCTGGCTGTTCCGGCCCTTCAACCGCCTCTTCCACGCCAGCTCCGACCGCTACCAGCGCGGGGTGGGGCGCAGCCTGCGCAAGCGCGGGGTGGTGTTCGGCGCCTATGTCGTGCTGCTGGTGGGCACCGGGCTGATGTTCCAGGCGGTGCCGGGCGGGTTCATCCCCACCCAGGACAAGATGTACCTGATCGGCGGGGCCAAGCTGCCCGAGGGGGCGTCGCTGGACCGCACCGAGGCGGTGATCCGGCGCATGACCGAGGCGGCGCTCGAGACCGACGGGGTGACCTCGGCGGTCGCCTTCCCCGGCCTCAACCCGCTGCAGTTCACCAATACGCCGAACACCGGCACGGTGTTCTTCGGCCTGGAGCCGTTCGCGGAGCGCAAGCGCAGTGCCGAGGCGATCAACGCCGAGCTCAATGGCCGGTTCGCCGCCCTGCAGGAGGCCTTCAGCTTCGCCTTCCTGCCGCCGGCGATCCTCGGCCTGGGCTCCGGCTCGGGGTTCTCGCTGTTCGTGCAGGATCGCGCCGGCCTCGGCTACGGCGAGCTGCAGGATGCCGTCGACGGCCTCAGCGGCGCCCTGGCGCAGACGCCGGGCATGGGCTATCCCATCACCTCCTACCAGTCCAACGTGCCGCAGCTCGACCTGCACGTCGACCGGACCAAGGCCAAGGCCCAGGGCGTGGCGCTGACCGACCTGTTCGAAACCCTGCAGGTCTACCTGGGGTCGGCCTACGTCAACGACTTCAACCGCTTCGGCCGCACCTGGCAGGTGATCGCCCAGGCCGATGGCGACTTTCGCCTGGACGTCGAGAACATCGATCGCCTGCGCACCCGCAACGGGGCCGGCGAGATGGTGCCGATCGGCAGCATGATCCGCGTCAGCGAGACCTTCGGGCCGGACCCGGTGATCCGCTACAACGGCTATCCGGCCGCCGACCTGATGGGCGAGTCCGATCCGAGGGTTCTCTCGTCCAGCCAGGCGCTGGTGGTGGTCGAGGGCCTGGCGCCGGCGGTGCTGCCGGCCGGCATGACCTTCGAATGGAGCGACCTGAGCTACCAGCAAGTCAACCAGGGCGGCGCCGCCCTGGTGGTCTTCCCGCTGGCGATCCTGCTGGTGTTCCTGGCGCTGGCCGCGCTCTACGAGAGCTGGACCCTGCCGCTGGCGGTGATCCTGATCGTGCCGATGTGCATGCTCTCGGCGCTGATCGGCGTGAAGCTCACCGGCGGCGACAACAACATCTTCGTGCAGGTCGGCCTGGTGGTGCTGATCGGCCTGGCGTGCAAGAACGCCATCCTGATCGTCGAGTTCGCCCGCGAGCTCGAGCGGCAGGGGCGGGGCATCGTCGAAGCGGCGCTGGAGGCCTGCCGCCTGCGCCTGCGGCCGATCATCATGACCTCGATCACCTTCACCGCGGCGGTGGTGCCGCTGATGCTGGCCGGCGGGGCCGGCGCCGAGGTGCGCCAGGCGCTGGGCACCGCGGTGTTCGCCGGCATGCTCGGCGTGACCCTGTTCGGCCTCTTCCTGACCCCGGTGTTCTACGTCGCCCTGCGCAAGCTGGTGACGCGTGACCGCCCGGAGCCCGAGGGCTCCCAGCCGATGGAGGATGAATACCGTGCCTAAGCTGCTGCTGATGCCCGTGCTGCTGACGCTCACGGCCTGCGCCGTGGGACCCGACTATCGCGCGCCGGCGTCACCGGCGCCCGAGACGCTGGTGCGTGCCGACGAGGCGCTCTATTCGGCCGAGCCGGTGGAGGCCGAGTTCTGGCGGCGCTTCGAGGACCCCTTGCTGACGCAACTGGTGGAGGAGGCCCTGGCCGCCAACCACGACCTGCGCATCGGCCTGGCGCGCTACGACAGGAGCCGGGCCCTGCTGCGGCAATCCCGTCGCGACCTGGCGCCGACGGTCACCGCCGAGGGCGGCGTGGCGACCCAGCGCCTGAGCGCCGACCAGATGCCGGGCGTCCCACGCGCCGACCGCGACAGCGACAGCTTCGATGCCGGGGTATCGGCCTTCTGGGAGCTGGACTTCTTCGGCCGCGTGCGCCGCAGCGTCGAGGCCCGGCACGCCGACGCCGAGGCCACGGCCGCCGACCTGCGCGCGCTGCAGGTAGTGGTGGTCGCCGAACTGGTGGACACCTACTTCCGGCTGCGCGGGCTGCAGGAGCAGCTGCGGGTCGCGCGGGCCAACGCCGACAACCAGCGCGAATCGCTGGCGCTGGTGGACGCCCGCCTCGAGGCGGGCCGCGGCACCGAGTTCGACAGCGTGCGCGCCTGGGCCCAGCTGGAGAGCACGCTGTCGCGCCTTCCGGCCCTCGAGGGGGAGATCGCCGCCGCCACGCACCGCATCGCCGTGCTGGCGGGCCAGGAGCCCGGTGCCCTGGTCGCGGTGCTGGAGGCGCCGGCCGACCCGCCGGCGCTGCCGACCCGGGTGGCCACCGGCCTGCCCGGCGAGCTGCTGCGCCGACGCCCGGACGTCGCCGCCGCCGAGCGCCGCCTGGAGGCCGCCGGCGCCCGCATCGGCGTGGCCACCGCCGACCTCTATCCGCGCTTTACCCTGAGCGGGCTGCTGGGGACCCAGGCGGCCAGCGCCGGGAACCTGTTCGCTCGCGACAGCGAGACGCGGCTGATCGCGCTCGGCGTCGACTGGTCGTTCCTCGATACGGGGCGGGTCCGCGCCCGGATGGCGGTCGCCGATGCCGACGCCGACGCCAACCTGGCCCGTTACGAACAGACGGTCCTGGCGGCGCTCGAGGAGACCGAGACCGCGCTCGCCCGCTACGCCCAGGCGCTGCGCGAGCGCGAGCACCTGGTCGATGCCGCCGAGGCCAGCGCCGAGGCGGCGCGCCAGGCCCGGGTGCGCTTCGAGGTGGGGGTCATCGACTTCCTGGAGGTCATCGACGCCGAGCGCTCGCGGCTCGAGGCCGAGGACAGCCTGGCGCGCAGCCATGCCCGTTCCGCCACGGCCCTGGTCGGGCTCTACAAGGCGCTGGCCGGCGGCTGGGAGGGCGCCCCGGAGGGCAGGAGGACGAGCGTCGAGAGCGCCTCGCTCTGAGGCGCGACCCCGGCGGTCGGCTCTGCGCTGGCGCAGGCGGCCGGCGGGCGCCCAGCCAGGACGGCAGGAGGCCGGTTCGATGATTTCTTGCCACACTGGCTGTGAATCCACTCGCAAGGGAGTTGCCCCGATGCCCCGTTACCGCCCAGGAAGGCTTTCCTCGTTGTCCTGTCCCCCGCCTGCCCTCGCCCTGGTCGTGCTGCTCCTCCTCGCCGGTTGCCAGCTGCAGCCGCCGGAGCCGCCCGACGAGGACAAGCTGGCCATCGACAGGATGCTGGTGTTGATCGATGAGCGCCTCGACGTCGCGCCTGTCGTGGCCCGGGCGAAATGGAATTCCGGCGCGGCGATAGAGGCCCCGGAGCGCGAGGCGCAGATCCTCGAGCGGGTCGCGGACGAGGCGGGCGAGGCCGGGGTCGACGAGGCCTTCGCCCGGGAGTTCTTCCAGAAGCAGTTCGACGCCAGCAAGCAGATCCAGCGCCGCCTCCACTTCCAATGGCTTCGGGAGGGGCGCTCGCCGTTCGCCGATCCGCCGGATCTCGCCGAGGAGGTCAGGCCGGTGCTCGACCGCCTGACGCCCCGGCTCATCGACGCCCTGGGCGACATGCAGCGGATCGCCGGGGTCGAGGGGGCGGGACGTTACCTGGAGGAGCGGGCCCGGGTCCTGGTGCAGGACGACTTCGACGGCGAGCCCCGCGCCGTGGCGCTGGAACCGCTGCTGGAACGCATGGTGCCATAGGGTCGGGGAGCCGCGGCGCCCCGGCCTGGTGCTGGGCTATGCCGGTGCCAGCGAAGACGAGATCGAGCGTGCCGGGCGCTGGCTGGCGCGCGAATGGGCAGCGGTCACCCGCCGCTGAGCCCCGCTTCGAGCGCCTCCCGGCGCTGTGGTACCGTTGACGGCAGCGACAGCATCGGTCGATCGGCTGTCGCCCGTTCCCCATCGCCCGGAACCGCCCCGATGATCCATACGCCTCCCGGCGACCGTCGCCGGTGTCGATCGCTCACCTTGCCCAACGGCCTGAGGGTCCTGCTGCTCCGCGATCCTGACGCCGACCAGGCGGGGGCCGCCATGAGCGTCGGCGCCGGCAGCGGCGATGAGCCGCCCGACCGCGCCGGGCTGGCCCACCTGCTGGAGCACATGCTGTTCCTGGGCACGGACAGGTATCCGGCACCGGAAGACTTCCCGGCCTATGTGCAGGGGCACGGCGGGCGCTACAACGCCACGACGGAGCTCCACCAGACCTGCTACTTCTTCGAGGTCCCCCCGGCCCATCTGGGTGGCGCCCTGGATCGCTTCGCCCAGTTCTTCATCGCCCCGCGCCTGACCGAATCGGCCATCGCGCAGGAGCGTGAGGTGATCGACGCGGAGTACCGGGCACGGCGAGGGGACGACGAGCAGCGCATCCTGGGCGTCATCAAGCAGGTGCTCGATCCGGCGCATCCCGCCAGCCGCTTCCTGGCCGGCAACCGCGACACCCTGGGGGAGGCCCCCGAGGCGCTGCGCCGGGCCCTGATGGCCTTCCGGCAGCGCCATTACACGGCCGCCAACCTGCGGCTGGCGGTCGTCGGGAACGAGCCGCTGGACACCCTGGAGCGGCAGGTGCGCCGCTGTTTCGCGGACATCCCGCCCGGGACGATGCCGGCGCCGGCGGCCCATCCCCCCCTGCTGCCGCCGGGGAGCCTCCCTCTGGGCCTGGCGCTGCAGCCGACACATCGCCGCCACGAGCTGCGCCTGTGCTTTCCGGTGCCCGCCCTGCGGCCGGACGACTACCTGCAACCCTGGGCGTACCTGGGAGAGCTGCTGGCGTTCCGCGGTCCCGGCAGCCTGTACGGCCAGCTCATGGATCGGGGCTGGCTCACGGGCATCGACGGCTCGGTGCTGCTGGATACCCGGCCCCAGGCCCTGTTCCAGATCCGCTTGCGCCTCACGCCCGACGGCATGGGCCACACCGCGGCCATCACGGCGGCGGTGTTCGCCTGCCTGCGGCGGATCGGGACGGACGGCATCGCCGCCTGGCGCCACCGGGAACGGCAGGTGCTGGCCGATCAGCGCTTCCGGCTCGCGGCGACGACGTCCACCCTGGAGTTCGTCAAGTCGCTGGCCGACCAGCTCCACCGCTATCCCGTCGCGGAAGCGCTGCGCGGCCCCTACCGGCTCGATGCGTTCCAGCCCCGGGTGATCCGCGATTGCCTGGCCCACCTGACCCCGGACAACCTGCTGACGCTGACGGTCGACCCGGCGGTCCGGGGCGATCGCACGAGCCCCTGGTTCCCGGCGCCCTATCGGGTCGCGGCGGCGCCCGACCCCGGGGCCACCCGATGGGACGGGGCGCCCGACTTCACGCTGCCGCCCCCCAACCCCTTCCTCGTGACGATACCCCATGCCGAGCCAGGGGGACCGAGTGCCGCCGTGCCCCGCCTGCTGCACGACAGCGGGCAGAGCCGGGTCTGGCATCAGCCGCTCGCCCGGGCCCCGGGCGGGCGCACCGGGATCCACCTGAATCTGGTGGCGGCCTGTCCCACGCACACCCTGGGCGCCACCGTCCTGACGGCGCTGCTGATCGCCTGGCTGGAACGGGAGCTGGCCGCCGAGTGGCAGCAGGCACGGGCCGCCGGCATGGAAGTGACGCCGAGCCGCCATCACCAGGGCATCACGCTGAGAGCCAGCGGCCTTCCCGAGCAGCTCGACCGGCTGCTGCAGCGGCTGTCGAGCTGCCTGAGCCGAACCCGGATCACCGCGGAGCGCTTCGATCAGGCCCGCCAGGGACTGCAGGCGTGCTGGGAGGCGCAGCAGCACGACCTCGCCTTTCGCCGCCTGCTGCGGCTGCCCGAGGCACGCCTGGGCCACGGCTTCGATGACGAGGAGCGCCTGGCCGAGCTGGCCACGGTGAGCCTGGAGCGGTTGCAGGTGTTTCGGGACGAGCTGCTGCACGGCGTGGGGATCGACTGCCTGGTGGCGGGGCCGCTGGATGGGGCCCGGGCACGGCGGCTCGTCGCGGGGCTGGAAGCGCGCCTGCTGGCCGGCGAGGCGTCGGCGGTGGAACGGCGCCGGCCGCCCATCGTTTCGCTGCAGGCGGGCCAGGCCTATCACTATCGTCTCGAGGCGAGCCACCCCGACAGCGCGGTGGCCCTGTACCTGCCGGGGCCCGATGGCTCGCCGCTGCAGGAGGCTCGCTATCGCCTGCTGGCCGCGCTGCTCCACGACGCCTTCTTTCATCGCTTGCGCATCGAACAGCAGCTCGGCTATGTGGTGCTGGCCCGCTACCTGCCCCTTCACGACTGCCCGGGGCTGATCCTGCTGGTTCAGTCGCCGTCGCTCTCGGTGGACGAGCTGCAGCGGCGGATCCGCCACTTCCTGACGGCGCCCGACGCTCCCCTCCCGAGGCTCGACCCCGAGCGCTTCGCTCACTACCGCGACGGCCTGCTGCACGCCCTCCAGGCGCAGCAGCGCCAGCCCGCTCAGCAGATGGAGCAGTTCTGGGCCAGCCTGGCCGCGGGCGATGCCGATTTCCAGCGGCCCCGACAGCTGCTGCAGGCCGTCACCGACCTGACCCTCGAGGAACTGCAGCGCTTCTACCAGGCGCAACTGCTGCCGTCGCCCTGGGTCTGGCTGCATACCTGACGGCTGGGCGTCGCTGCTCAGGGGCGCCAGCGGGCCGGATGCTCGTCCCGGAGCACGCCATGCTCGTCCCAGTCGTCCCAGCCGGTGAAGGGGAGGGTGGCCTCGCCAGCCAGCCCCTCCAGCCGCCTTGTCCAGAGCGTCTTGTCGCCTTCCAGCTGGGCGCGGAAGGCCTCTTCGGCCTGATAGCTGAGCCCGCCGGCCTGAACGCCATAGGCGACATGGGGCGCGAGCACGTCCATGCCCAGGTAATAGAGCGAGCAGTGCATGGGCCACATCAGGGTTGCCATGTCGCCCCCGCGACCGTGGCGCGAGAAGGCGGCTGCCGGTGAGCCGGTCGTCACCGAGCAGATGGCCCGCTTGCCGCGAAAACGGCCACGGTCGTAGCGCATGCTTCCCGAGTAGACGCCGCCATAGACCATGACCCGATCGAACCAGCCCTTGAGCATCGCCGGCAGGGCGTGCCACCACAGCGGAAACTGCAGGATCACCAGGTCCGCACGTTCGATCCGGGCGATCTCGCGCTGCACGTCGTCGGGCAGGGTGCCGGCGTCGAAGGCGTGGCGCTGCTCGGTCAGCGGCAGGAACGTCTCCGGCTCGGCGCGCTCGGCGAAGTGTGCCGGGTGCTCGACGGGGTCGAATCCCTCGGCGTAGAGGTCCGAGACCTCGACGCTGTGGCCGAGGCCCTCGAGGGTCTCCACTGCCAGCTCCTTCAGGGCGCCGTTGAACGAGCGGGGCTCGGGGTGGCAGAACACGATCAGGGCATGCATGTCGGGTCTCCGGTGGGAAAGCATTCGAAGTGTCCCTGCAGGCTATGATGTACGCTGACGAAACGGTATTCCCTGAAAATGACAATGAACCTTGCATGAATGAACAAGCACTGCGCTGGGACGACCTGCGCGTCGTGCTGGCCATCGCCGAGTCGGGAACGCTGTCGGGGGCGGGGCGGCGGCTGGGTGCCAGCCACGCCACGCTGTTCCGGCGCCTCAACGCCATCGAGCAACGCCTGGGGGTCCGGCTGTTCGATCGGGCACGGACCGGCTATTCACCCACCGCGGCGGGGGAGGAGCTCGCGGCGACGGCCGCGCGGGTGGAGGCCGAGGTCCTGCATGCCGAACGGCGCCTGGTGGGGCGCGACCTGCGCCTCTCCGGGGTGATTCGGATGACCACCACCGATACGCTGCTGATGGGGCTGCTGTCGCCGATCCTCGCCGATTTCCGGCGCACCCATCCCGAGATCGTGCTCGAGGTGGCGGTATCCAACCAGCTGTTCAATCTCTCCCAGCGCGACGCCGACGTGGCGGTGCGGCCCTCGCTGGCGCCTCCCGAGCACCTGGTGGGACGGCGGGTCGGCAGCATTGCCCAGGCGATCTATGTCAGGGCCGACGGGACGGGAGACGATGCCGCCTGGGTCGGGCCGGATCGCCACCTGGGCTATGCCGCGCTCGACGCCTGGATGGCCGCGCAGGGAGCGAACGAGCACTGTCGTTATCGCGTCGACACCATGTTCGGCATGCTGGCCGCCGCCCGCGACGGGCTCGGCCGCGCCGTGCTGCCCTGCTACCTGGCCGATGCCGAGCCGGCGCTTGCGCGCCTCGGCGAGCCGATCCCCGAGCTCGCCACCGAGCTGTGGCTGCTGACCCACCCCGACCTGCGCCGGGTGGCGCGCGTCCGCGCCTTCATGGCCTTCGTCGCCGAGGCGTTGGGGAAGCGTCCGGCGCAACTGTGTGGCCAGGGACTCATGTAACCGAATCCACTGGCGATCTGTTTTGCATTACAAGGTCGATGAGGGTGGGGGCGAGCCCGTCGGGGTCGAGGATGGCCTGGATGTGATTGGCCTGGGGAAGGCGCACCAGGCGGGCATCGTTCAGCTCGTCGTGGAATCGCTCGATCTGGGGCAGCAGCGGGTCGTTGCTACCCGCGAACAGCAGGCAGGGGCAGCGTAGCTGGCCCCAGGGGCCCTCGAGCGGTGGGCGGTCGTGGGCCACGGCGGCGGCGAGGGCGAGTGGGTCGTTGCGAAGAAAGCGCTGCACCCCGGCCTCCGTCAGGCGCGGGCCGGCGGCCTGGCGCAGGACGTCGGCCCAGGCTGCCATGCCGCCGGCGATCCCCTGGCGATAGGGGCCCATGTCCTGGCCATAGGGATGGATACCGCCGAGGGACAGGCTGAGCAGCCTGTGGGGGGCCGCCTGGGCCAGGCCCAGGCCGATCCAGCCGCCCATGGAGTAGCCCAGGCAGTGGACGCGTTCGAGCCCGAGGGCATCGAGTACCGCCACGACATCGGCCACCCGATGGGCCAGGGCATAGGCCTCCGGGGCGTGCGGCTTGTCGCTGTCGCCATGCCCACGGGCATCGATCATGATCAGGCGGAAGTGGCGCTCGAGTCGTGCCACCCAGCCCGCTTCGTACCAGCCCGCGATGCTGTCGCTGAAGCCGTGCTGCAACACCAGCGGCGGCCCTTCGCCGGCCTGCCGATAGTGGATCCTGACCTGTGCGTTGTCGATATACGGCATGGGGAGTCTCCGCTTCGGGGGTGTGGGGCCTTCGGTATAGCCCCGGGGCGTCTCCCGGGCGTCCCCTCAGGTGTCGCGGAGCCTCAGGTGTCGCGGAGAGAGTGCAGGAAGGTGGCCAGGTGGTGCAGGACGAGGCCGGCATCGCCGACCCACCACCAGTGATCCTCGCCGGGAAGCTCTATCCATCGGGCCCGGGCAATATGCTCGGCCAGATACCGGCCATGCCCGATGGGCACCGCCAGGTCGTCGCGTCGATGCAGCACCAGGGTGGGGCAGGCGATGCCGGCGAGCAGTGGCCGGACATCCATCGACTTGAGCGCTTCGAAGACCTGTCTCACCGTGCCGGGGCTGGCCGCGAGCCGCAGGGCCCGTGCCCACCAGGCGCGTCGCTCGACGTCGCCAGCCCAGCCCGGGGCGAAGCGCTCGATACCGGCGGGTCCTCCCCAGTCGTCGATCAGGGCGCGCACCTGGGCGTCGTAACTCTCGGCCGCATAGCCCCAGGGGTAGTCGTCCGCGCGCATGGCCCGTGCCAGGGTGCCATAGAGGATCAGCGCCTTGACCCGTGCCGGGGCCGCCGCCGCCAGGGTCAGGGCCGCCGGGCCGCCCTCCGAGACGCCCAGCAGCACCGCCTGATCGATCCGTTCCGCGTCGAGGATTCTCAGCAGGTCCTCGGCGGTGTGCTGCGGTGTCGCGGCTTGGTCGACACGGTCCGAGAGCCCCATGCCCCGCTTGTCGAAGCACACCACCCTGGCCAGGCGGCCGAGCGCCTGCATGAAGCCGGCAAGCTCCGGCTGATCCCAGTAGAAGTCGAGATGCGACACGAAGCCGGGCAGGGCCACCAGGGTCAGCGGACCCTCCCCGTACAGCCGATAGGCGACATGGACTCCATCGCTGACCACGTACCTGACCGGTGTCGGCGTGCTCATCGGCACGAGGGCGAGGGGGTAGTCGCCGTGCGCGATGGCGTGCCGGATGCGCTCGGTGCTCGCCTGGGGCTCGACGCCGAGTTCCCGCATGAGCATGTCGCGACACTCCTCGTACCGCCGAAGGGCGGCCGCCGGCTCACCTGACTCTGCATGGAGCCGCATCAGCAGTTGGTGGGTGGGCTCGTGCAGGGGATCGAGCGACAGCCTGCGATGGGCATGGGCGAGTGCCGCCTCGCGGTCGTCTGCAGCGGCTGCGGCATGTGCCAGATGCGTCAGCGTCTCGCCGAATGCCTGGCGCAGCCCCTCGCTCTGCTGGACCTGCCAATCCTCGAAGTCGGGGCACTCGGGGAGACCGAAACCCGCGAGAAAGTCGTCCCGGTAGAGGGCCACGGCCTGGCGAAGCAGGGCGCGGGAGGCCTGGGGGTCGACCTCGCGTCGTGACTGCTCGAGGAGTGTGCCGAAGGTGACCGCATCACTGGCCACCACCTGGGGGGCCAGGGCGATGGTGTCGGGGGTGGCGAGGAACACGCCGGCGCCGAGCCGCTGCTGCATGCGGTGGAGGGTGCGACGCAGGCAGGCACGACCGTCACCGGCAGGTGACTCCGGCCACAGCAGTTCCGCCAGCCGGTCGCGACCGAGGGGGCTGCCGGCCATGGCCAGATAAGCCAACAGCGCCAGACCCTTGCGCAACTTGATGGGCAGGGGCTGACCCTGGTGTTCCAACCGGGGGTAGCCAAACAGGAACAGGTTCAGCGGCACGCTTTCTTCCTCTCACGCTGGCGGCCGGTGCGGCATGGGCCAGGGGACGCACAGGCGACGCCCGCCGGGCAAGCTGATGCCGAGCCTGGCGTGGCAGGGGGCGCGACGGCCTACCTCGAGTCTAACCAGTAAACGGCCCTGCCGCGATCTGGCCCCCCCATCCTCCCAGGATGCCAACCCATACCAACCCAGGAGATGACGATGCGTTGGGTAACGATGCTCTATGCGGCCATGGCCTATCTGTTGTTCTGGTTGTGCTCCGCCTATCTGATCGGCTTCACGGCCGACTCCCTGGTGCCTCGAACGATGAATCGCGGCCCCGTCGGCGAGACGGGGCCGGCACTGCTGGTCAATGCCGGCCTCATGCTGCTGTTCGGCGTGCAGCATTCGCTCATGGCGCGGCAAGGCTTCAAGCGCTGGTGCCGACGCTGGCTGCCGGAACCGATGGAGCGCAGTACCTTCGTGCTGGCGTCGGCGCTGATGCTGGGCCTGCTGTACTGGGGCTGGCGCCCCATCCCCAGGATACTGTGGCAGCTGGAGGGCGGCTGGGCCCTGGCCGTGTGGGCCCTGTTCGGCCTGGGCTGGGGCCTGGTCGTATATGCCACCTTCCTGATCAGCCATGGCGAACTGCTGGGTGTCAGCCAGGCCTATCGACACCTTTGCGGCAGGGCCTCCCGCGAGACCGGTTTCCGCACGCCCGGGCTGCACCGCATGGTGCGCCATCCCCTGATGCTGGGGCTCCTGCTGGCCTTCTGGGCCACGCCGCACATGACCGTGGGCCATCTGGTGTTCGCGGCGGGCATGACGCTCTACATCCTCGTCGGTGTCCACTTCGAGGAGCGAAGCCTGGTCGAGGCCTTTGGCGATCGTTACCGCGCCTACCAGGCATCGACCCCCATGCTGCTGCCCGGGCCGGGATCGCTGTATCGCTGGCGCAGGTCTCGGCTCATGAAGCGCAGAGGGAGCGTATGAAGTCCCCCTTGGCCCGGGTGTAGGCCTCGCGGTCCCGGTGATGGCGGGAAGCCAGCTCGCGCTTGAGCGCGGCGTAGCGCGCGGCCAGTACCGGGTCACCGCGCAGGGCATCGCGAAAGGCCAGCCGCTGGCGCCACAGGTCGCCGTCGTGGACCACCACGTGCAGGTGATGGGTACGCCGGCCGTTGGCGTGGCGCATGAACCAGCGGCGGTCGGTCAGGCCGGCGTTGAACTCGAGCGAGGTCACGTAGCCGAAATCGAGCAGCGGATCGAACAGGGTGTCGGCGACGGCCATGGAAACGACCCCGGCCATGACATCGATGATGGGCTTGGCCGGCATGCCGGGAATGGCGGTACTGCCGATGTGTCGCACGTCGAGCAGCTCGGCGGGGAACCGCTCCAGCAGGCGACGGCGCTCGGCGTCGAAGCGTGCCGGCCAGGACGGGTCGGAGGGCACCAGCATCACCCGCTCGTGGATGGCGCGCTCGAGGGATTCCGTGTCCGTCATGCGTGGGGCTTCGCGAGGGCCCAATGGACGGCCTCCTCGGCGTGGATGGCCGTGGTGTCGTAGAGCGGTACCGGGGTGTGTTCCTGTTGCACCAGCAGGGCGATCTCCGTGCAGCCCAGGATCACCGCCTCGGCGCCCCGTGCGCGCAGGGCGGCGATGATCTCGAGATAGTGCTGCCGCGATGCGTCGCGGACCCGGCCGAGACACAGCTCGGAGTAGATCACCTCGTGCACCAGGGCCTGTTCCCGGGCATCGGGCACGATGACGTCGATGCCGTACCCGTCGGCGATCCTGCCCTTGTAGAAGTCCTGCTCCATGGTGAAGCGGGTGCCGAGCAGGCCGACCCGCCCGATGCCGTCGGCGGCCAGGCGCTGCGCCGTGGCATCGGCGATATGCAGCAGGGGAATGGAGATCGATGCCTCGATCTCGGGGGCGACCTTGTGCATGGTGTTGGTGCCGATCATCAGGAAGTCGGCGCCACCGGCCTCCACCGCGCGTGCCGCCGTGCAGAGGATCTCCGCCGTCGCCGGCCAGTCGCCCTCGTGCTGCAGCCGCTCGATGTCGGCGAAGTCCACGCTGTACAGGCACAGCTTCGCCGAGTGCAGCCCGCCCAGGGCGGCCTTGACCCCCTCGTTGAGCGCCCGGTAGTAGCTGACGGTGGACTCCCAGCTCATGCCGCCCAGCAGGCCGATGGTCTTCATGGCGATTCCTTGCTCCTCATCATTCCTCGAGTTCCCAGACGGGGTTCCAGGCCACTTCCCACAGGTGGCCGTCGGGGTCCTGGAAGTAACCGGCATAGCCGCCCCAGAAGGTCTCGTGGGCGGGCTTGGTGATCGTGGCGCCGGCCTCCTTTGCCTGCTCCATGACGCCATCGACCTCTTCCCGGGAGGCGACATTGTGCGCCAGGGTGAACTCGGTCGCGCTCGGTGCGTCCATCGGCAGGTCGGCATCATTGGCGATGCAGCGACGCGGCCAGAGCCCGAGCTTCAGCCCGCCCTGCAGCTCGAAGAACACCACGGCCCCGTCGCCTTCCTGGAACTCCTCGCCGACGATGCCGGGCGTTTCCAGGCCGAGGCCGTCACGATAGAAGTGCAGGGCGCGCTCCAGGTCGTCGACGCCCAGGGTGATCAGCGTGATACGCGGTTGCATGTGATGCTACCCCCGTTCGTGGCACATCATTGCCGGGAAAACCCGGTGAGGTGGCATTCAGGGTAGATCAAGTTATCTCCGCGGGTGGAGCCGGGGGCGTTCGTTCACGACTCGTACTCGTCGTGGCGGCGGTTCCATGCGTATGGCGGCGTCTGGGGCCAGCCCGCCGGCGAGTCCTCCCAGGTCTCCTGGCGGCCGTAGGGCGTCAGGTCCAGATAGGTCCAGTGGCTGCCCAGGTGCTCGACGCCACGCCTGCCGGTGAAGTAGGTCCGGAAGACCCGTTCGCCGTCGCGCAGGAAGACGCTGACCCCGTGGCGCTCGCCGCGGTCGGTGTCCGGGGCGCAGCAGTCCTCGCTCGTCACGCCCATGTCGCGGTTGAAGTCGCTGCCCAGGGAGGAGACCCAGGGCGGGTGCTGCCAGCCCATGCGCGCCCGGTAGCGTTCCAGTTTTTCCAGCGGCGCCCGCGACACCAGCACCAGCGAGGTGTCGCGGGCGTGCAGGTGGGCGGGGTGGCTCATGGCGTCGACGACCCAGGAGCAGCCGTCGCAGCCGGCCTCCCAATCGGGGCCGAACATGAAGTGGTAGACGATCAGCTGGCGACGCCCTTCGAAGAGGTCGAGCAGGCTCGCCGGGCCATCGGGCCCCTCGAAGGCGTACGCCTTCGTCACCTCGACCATGGGCAGCCGGCGGCGCGCGGCATTGAGCCGGTCGCGCTCCCGGGTATGGGCCTTCTCCCGGGCGATCTGGCGCTCGAGCGCAGCCTGCCACTCGTCCATCGAGACGATGGGAGGAAGCGGATGGGGGGCATCGTTCACTGCTGGTTCCTCCCGCTTGAGTTTACCCGCACTCAGCCGCTTCAGCAGGGCGAAGTGGGTCGGCCAGGGCATGGAAGGCCTGGTCCAGGGATGTCGACTGTTATTCAACCCTAGATACCATCTCTAGGGTTTAGTTAGACGCCGTGTCGGCAACGGTCAACCTCTTCTCACCGATAGCCAAGCCCTATCGAAGCCATTGCCACGATGACCTTTGACCTCAACTTTGCTTGAGGTCGTATCGTGCAGCGTATTCATCACCCGACAGGAGAGAGTGCGATGAGCGATACGATCAAGGTGGCCGTGATCTATGGCAGCGTGCGGGAAGGGCGCTTCGGCGATACCGTGGGGCAGTGGGTCGTGGAACAGATCCAGCGCCGGGAGGCGTTCGCGCCTGTGGTGATCGATCCCGCCGCCGAGCCGGTGGAGGCCTTCGCCGGGCGCCTCGACGAGGCGGATGCCTTCGTGGTGGTCACGCCCGAGTACAATCACTCCTACCCGGCTGCCCTCAAGGCGCTGATCGACGCCTACAAGGTGGAGTGGCAGGCCAAGCCGGTGGCCTTCGTCTCCTACGGCGGCGCCTCGGGCGGGCTGCGGGCGGTGGAGCACCTGCGCCATGTCCTTGCTGAGCTGCACGCGGTGGGCATCCGCGACGGAGTGATGTTCCCCAACGCCTGGGAGCAGTTCGACGAGCATGGGCAGCCGCTTCAGGCACCGCGCGCCGAGCGCGGCATGCAGACCCTGCTGGCGCGACTCGCCTGGTGGGCCGAGACACTGCGCCAGGGGCGTGCCGCCCGCGACTACGCCCAGGCGGTCATGCTGGATTGAGGGGTGGACGAGGAGGAATACCATGAAGGAATCATGCGACGCGATCGACCTCGCCGCCTATTGCGCCCGGATCGGCCATGACGGCGAACTCGGCCCGACCCTCGAGACGCTGCGCCGCCTGCAGGCACGGCATGTGGCCGCCATTCCCTTCGAGAATCTCGACATCCTGCTGGGTCGCGGCATCGACATCTCGCCCCGGGCCGTGGACGCCAAGCTGATCGGCGCCCGCCGTGGCGGCTACTGCTTCGAGCAGAATGCCCTGTTCAAGCGGGTGCTGGAGGCCATCGGCTTCCAGGTGGAGGGGCTGCTCGCACGGGTGCTGTGGATGGCGCCGAGCGATGCGCCGCCCCGGCCGCGTACGCACATGGCGCTGCGGGTGGTGGTCGAGGGACGGCCCTGGCTCGCCGATGTCGGCTTCGGCGGCAATGCACCCGTGGCGCCGCTGGCGATGGATGTCCGGGAAGTGCAAGCGACCCGGCATGAAACCTACCGGGTGACGCCGAGCGAGGAGGGCCTGCTGCTGCAGGCGCGGCTGGACGGGGAGTGGGCCCCGCTCTACGACCTCTCGCTGCAACCGCAGTTGCCGGTGGATTACGAGCTGCCCAACTGGTACACCGCCACGCACCCCTCGTCGCACTTTCGCCATCAGCTCAGCGTGGCGCGCACCACCCCTGAAGCGCGCTACGCGCTGAGGAATGCCCGGCTGACGGTGCGGACGCCCGCGGGCGAACAGACCCGGCGGGAGCTCGGGGTGGGCGAACTGGAGACGGTGTTGCGCGAGACCTTCGGCCTGCCCGTGGCGGAGGGCTGGCGCGCCGTGCTCGAGCGCGCCGTGGCCGCCGAACGGGAGACCGCCTAGCCGTTCCCGGCGGCGCCGGGCGGAAGGTGTCAGTCGCCCGCGGCCTGGGCGCGCAACCAGGCGATCTCCTCGGCCCAGATCGCCGGCTCGATGGTCTCCAGTATCATGGGGATCTCGTCGATGCGCGGGTCGCGCATGAGGGTGGTGAAGGCGTCGAGCCCGATGTTGCCCTGGCCCAGGCTGTGGTGGCGGTCGACGCGGCTGGCGAATTCGCTCTTGGCGTCGTTCAGGTGCATGCCGCGCAGATACTCGAAGCCGACCACCTTGTCGAACTCGTCCAGCGTCGCGGTGCAGGCCTCCGGCGTGCGCAGGTCATAGCCGGCGGCGAAGGCGTGGCAGGTGTCGATGCACACCCCGACCCGCGACCGGTCGTCGACCTGGTCGATGATCTCGGCGAGGTGCTCGAAGCGCCAGCCCAGGTTGGTGCCCTGGCCGGCGGTGTTCTCGATCACCGCAGTGACGCCCCGGGTCTCGGCGAGCACATGGTTGATCGAGTCGGCGATACGGGTCAGGCACTCGCGTTCGCTGATCTTCTTCAGGTGGCTGCCGGGGTGGAAGTTGAGCAGGGTGAGCCCGAGCTGCTCGCAGCGCTGGAACTCGTCGAGGAAGGCCGCGCGGGACTTCTCGAGCCCGGCGGCATCCGGGTGGCCGAGGTTGATCAGGTAGCTGTCGTGGGGAAGGATCTGCCCCGGGCCGAAGCCGTGCTCGTGGCAGGCCGTGCGGAAGGCCTCGATGGCCTCGTCGGTCAGCGGCTTGGCGTGCCACTGGCGCTGGTTCTTGGTGAACAGCGCGAAGGCGTCGGCGCCGATCTCCACGGCGCGCAACACGGCCTGGTCGGGGCCGCCGGCGGCACTGACGTGGGCTCCGAGATATTTCATGCGGCGTTTCCTTCCATCACGGCTCGGGGAAGGGCTTACGATAGCACCGTGACGGGCCGGCATCAGCCCGTCACGGTGCGCACCCGGTTGCTGCTGCCTGGCGCCGGGTCTCGCCTGCCGGGCTCGGCGGTGAGCCGAGGGGAATCGCGTGCTCGACGTCGCCGGCGGCCCGCCGTCGCTATGCCGACGGCAGGTGGACGAACAGCTTCTCCCGGGGCCAGCGTACCTTCTCGAGGCCGGCGTGCCGGTCGGCCTCGCCGTCGCGATAGCCCAGCGCCATCAGCACCACGCTGCGCAGGTTCTGCGCCCTGAGCCCCAGCAGGTCATCCAGCCCCGCCGGGTCGAAGCCCTCCATGGGCGAGGCGTCCACGCGCTCCGCGGCCGCCGCGGCGAGTGCCGTGCCCAGCGCCAGGTAGGCCTGCTTGGCCGCCCACTGGAATTTCTCCCGGGCCGAGGCGAAGCCGCCGACGGCGCCCTTGATGGTGTTCCCGTATGCCGCCAGCTCGTCCGGGTGCTGGCCGCGTGTCTCGGCGGTGAGCCGGATCAGGTCGTCGACCTGGGCCTCCTCGACGGGATCCCAGGCGGCGAACACCAGCAGGTGCGAGGACTGGGTGATCTGCGGCTGGTCGAAGGCCACCGGGCTGATCCGCTCGCGCAGCGCCCGGTCCTCGATCACCAGCACGGAGTAGGGCTGCAGGCCGTAGGAGGAGGGGGCCAGGCGCACCGCCTCCAGGATCCGGTCGACCTGTGCCCGGGGCACACGCTCGCCGTTCATGCGCTTGGTGGCGTAACGCCAGTTCAGGGCTTCGATGAGGCTCATGATGACTCCTTGTCGGGGAAACGTGACGCCATCAGGTGGTCCGGGCGCCACTCGGGACGGACGCGGCGCGGGCGCCGCGATGGAAGAGCACGGTGCCGAGCGCCACCAGCAACGCGGCCAGGCCCAGGTTGGGGGGCGGGGCCTCGCCGAGTGCCAGCACCGCGATCAGCGTGCCGACCAGCGCCGCCACCGTGCCGATCTGGCTCAGGTAGACGGGGCCGGCGATTTTCTGCAGCACGAAGTAGACGAGGTAGAGCACCGAGAACACGGCGACCTCCACCAGCAGCAACCGCAGAACGGCACCGCTGGTGAACAGCGCCAGGGACTGGCCGGGTTCGAGCAGCAGCACGAAGGGCACCAGCGTCGCGGCGCCGCCGAACATCATCAGCGCCGCCAGGAACACCGGCGCGGTGCCGTCGGGCCAGCGCAGGGTGCGGTAGATGTTGCCCAGCGCGATCACCAGCGGCATGGCCAGCACCAGCAGGACCCACCCCTGGCCACCGCCGGCGCCGCCGGCCTTGGCCGCGGCCAGCACCAGCCCCCCGGCGAGCCCCAGCAGCACGCCCAGCAGGCGCAGCGCGCGCAGCCGCTCCAGGCTCAGCCAGACGGCCAGCAACCAGGTGACGAGGATCGGGAAGGCGAAGCTGAGCGAGATGAAGCCCGCGCCGACATGGCGTACCGCGAGGAAGGCCAGGGCGTTGGGCACGGCGAACAGGGCCCCGGCCACGGCGGCGTACTCCAGGGTGCGGCGGTTGAGTGCCATCGACCGCCGTTGCAGCGCCCCGATGGTGGCCAGCACGATCCCGGCCCCGGCCATGGCCGTCATCAGGAAGGTCAGCCGCGGCGCCCCCGCGCCGTCCGCCAGCTTGGCCACCACCAGCGACAGTGCCAGGAAGGTGCCGACCAGCAGCAGGCAGCCCAGGGCGTGGAACCCGGCCCGATCCGTCCCCTTGCGCGACAGCGTTGCGTTCGACATCATCCCTCCTCCCGTAGCTTGGCGGAAAGTATCTCCACACAAAGTATCTTTTCATCAAGATAAAAGCACCTTAGCATCGAGATAAATGGTTGGCAATGAACAGAGTGAAATCGGCGATCGCCCAGTGGCAGCGCGAGATGCCCGGCCTCGACCTGCTCCCGATGGAGGTGGTCGGCTACCTGAAGACCAGCCAGGTGATCACCCGGAACCAGTTGGAGGCCTTCTTCAAGGCCCATGGCCTGCAGCTGGGCGAGTTCGACGTGCTGGCCACCCTGCGCCGTTCCGGCGCCCCCTATGCGCTGACGCCGACCCAGTTGTTCGGCACCCTGATGGTCTCGTCCGGGGGCATGACCAACCGGCTGGATCGCCTGGAGCGGGCCGGACTGATCGTGCGCACCCCCAACCCCGAGGATCGTCGTGGCACCCTGGTCTCGCTGACGGACGAGGGGCGGGAGATGATGGACAGGCTCGTCCCGCTGCATGTCGAGAACGAGGCGGGCCTGCTCGCCGGCCTCAGCCGGGAGGAGCAGGAGACACTGGGCCGGCTGCTCGGCAAGCTGCTCGACGGCCTGGAAGGGGAGTAGCGGCCGGGCCGCGGCGGAGGCGATCGCAATCGGCGGGGCAGTGGCATGGGCCAGGGCTCCTGGCGGGAGTTCGCCAGGAGCCCGGGTGCCTCAGGGTGACTTGGGGGCCGGCGGGGGGGAATCGCCCTGCCGGGCCTTGCGCAGCGCCCGGCGCTCCTCGATGGCCTTCAGCGCATCGACCCGCAGCGGCAGGCGCGATGCCCACAGGATGTCGTCGCGGCGGTGGCCCATGTCGTCGAGGATATGGTCGTCATGGGCGAGCAGCGGCAGGAAGCGCCGCCGGAACTGCCACCGGCGGCGAAAGGCGTGGCACCAGTGCTCCACGGCGGTGATCAGCCCCAGGGGCGGCATGGCCGGCATATAGAAGTCCGGTACTGGCGGTGGCGCCGGCTTGTCGGCGACTCTCGGGCGGCGAATCGGTTCGTACTGGCTCATCTCGCACCTCCATCCAGGCGGCCGCCAGGCGGGCGGCTGCCGGTGTCTGCTTGCGGGTGGGTGGAGGGTCGCGACCTCTGGGGGACAGCATGGCCCGGGTCTTTTGATCAATCCAGCGAAAAGGCTTACATTGACCTTTAAGAATTTCTGAAAGGTTAGGGCCATGACCCAGATGCCATCCACCGGGTGCGCACCGTTGCCGCTGCTGGATACCGACGTGCTGCGCACCTTCGTCGCCATCGCCGAGAGCGGCAGCTTCACCCGCGCTGCCCGGCAGGTGTTTCGCACCCCCTCGGCCCTGAGCATGCAGATCAAGCGCCTGGAAGAGACCCTGGGCCAGACGCTGTTCGTGCGCGAGGCGCGCCAGGTGCGGCTCACGCCGGAGGGCGAGGTGCTGCTGGGCTATGGGCGCCGGTTGCTCAAGCTCAACGAGGAGGCGGTGACCCAGTTCCTGGCGCCGTCGCTGGAGGGGCGGGTGAGCATCGGGACCACCGATGACGTGGGCACGCGCATCCTGCCCGGGGTGCTGGCGCGGTTCGCCCGCTCGCACCCGGCGGTGCAGGTCGAGGTGGTGGTGGGCGGCAGCACGGGGATACTGGCGCGCCTGGACGCCGGCGAACTCGACCTGGTGCTGGTCACCTCCGGCAACCCGGGGCAGCCGGTACGGGGCGAGATCGTGCACAGCGAGCCACTGGTGTGGGCCGGGCGCGAAGGCGGGATCGCCGCCCAGCGCTCGCCGCTGCCGGTGGCGTTGGCCCACCATGGCTGTGCCTGGCGGGGGATGGCCCTCGACGCCCTCGACCGGGCCGGGGTGAGCTACCGCATCGCCTACACCTGCGAGCACTCCGCCGGGCAGGAGGCCGCCATGCTCGCCGACCTGGCGGTTTCCCCCTTCCCGCTGACCCTGGTCCGGCCGCCGCTGCGCCGGATCGACAGGGCCCTGCTGCCGCCCCTCGGCGACTACCAGCTGGAACTGGTCAAGCGGGGCGGCGCGGGCGAGGCCAGCGAGGCCCTGGTGGGGCATGTGATCGAGGCATTTCGCGACATGCACGGCTAGCAGCCGGCGTGGCGACACCGGTGGCGTCGCCTACCGATCGAGATTGCGGATCAGGTCGCCTGCCCAGGGCAGGGCTTGCGGGTAGTCGTCGCCGTCGAGGACGAACTCCTGGCCGCGTGCCGCCGCGGTCAGCTCGGCGTGAGCGTCGCGCTTGCGCCACCGTTGGCGGTTCGCGTGGTAGGTCAGGGGCCGGCGGCCCGCTTCCGGATAGCACCACGCGGGCAGCCGCCAGGTGGAGGTGTTGGCGGCATGGGGGGCGGTCAGCTGGCGCTCCGCTGCGAAGCGCGGGAAGACGCCGGCACCGGGCAGTGTCTCGCCGAGCCCCGGCAGGCCGAGCCGGCGAGCGGCCAGGTAGAGCACGTTGCCGGGATCGGCCCCGCGTCGGAAGTGGGGGTGATAGGCCGCCCAGGCGAAGTCCCCCGAGCGTGCCTCGTCCACCGCCACCACCGAGCCGACCTGCAGCCAGCCCCAGACGACATGGCAGGGGCGGGAATCGGGGGCCCAGCGCCAGGCACCGTCGTGGGGCTCGACGCGCCGGAAGAGCCCGAAGAAGAGGAACAGGTCGCCCGGCCCGACCCCCTGGTTGCGCAGGTGCCCCTGGGCCTGGCCGGCCTGCCCGAAGAGCGGCCGCCAGCCGGGCATGCGAGGCAGCATGTCGGAGATCAGGTCGGGGTCGAGATGGGCGCCGTCCTCGGGGGTCACCTTGCCCCGGGTGAGCTGGCCGACCAGATCGCCGAGCGAGGCGCCGTCGTGGGCGATATCCCGGTAGCGAATCGTCGAAGCGGCATCCGGAATCGGCAGGGTGACCATCCGGCCGTCGGGAAAGATGGGGCTCGGCACGCCGCCGGCGGAAGAGTCGAAGCCCTTGCGGCTGAGGATCAGCTTCATTCGTTCGCCTGCGGCAAGGGGGGCCCAGGAGCCGGTCCGCTCGTCGGCCGGGGGGAGGCATCGAGGCGGGCGGCACTCGGCGTGGCGTGCCACGTTCCCTTCGATATCGCCGTCGCGGAGGCGTCCTGCACGGCACACAGCGTCATCGGCTCGTTCCCTCTCGCCTGGTTTTCCAGAAAGCGTAAGCCATTCTTCGAAACCACCACAACGGCCTGCCGTCGATGGCCGCCAGCCTTCATCGATGACACGGGCTGCCAGCAGGGATCGACCCTGCGGAGTGAGACGGGCATTCTTATGGGTGTTCATCCGGGCCCCCTGGAGGTTGGTTTGGTTCGCACCCCCAGTTTCCGGGTAGGCTCCGGATGAACAACCTGTCGAGAGATCACTCCTGGGCTTCCCGCTGCATCTTCTCGCGCCTTGCTACTTCCGCCGCAGACGGCGGCTCCATGGCAAAGTCGCCGGTCTTCACCGAGCCTTCGCGCTCATACCTGGCGATCACGATGCCGTTGGGCGACACGCGACTGCCGGTGAGCTTGAACGCTGCCGCCTTGCCGCCGTCGTCGAACAGCTTCTTGCCGTTCCCCAGCACCACGGGAAAGGTGAACGTATGAATCTCATCGACGAGGTCGCCGGCAAGCAGCGTGTGGATCAGCTCGGTACTGCCCTGGGTGAGCAGCGTCGGCCCGTCTCCCTGTTTCAGCCTGGCGACATCGGACGCCGCATCGCCGAGGGCCACCGAGCCCTGCCAGGTCAGTTCCAGTCCCTTGCGGGTCGCCACGTACTTGGTAATCGAGTTGAAGGTTCTGGCGATGGCGTCATCCGGGCCATTCTCGGCATGGGGCCAGTGCGCGGCGAAGATCTCGTACGTCTTGCGCCCGAGCAGCAGATCGAAGGGATGTTCGAACAGCTTGCCCATCTCCTCCCCGAACACCTCATCCGCCAGCGGTGCGACCCAGCCGCCGTGGTGGAAACCGCCGGTCGGGTCTTCCTGAGGCCCGCCGGGTGCCTGCATGACGCCGTCCAGTGACACCATCGCGCCAACGATCACTTTCCGCATGTGCTCATCCTCCAGGTTCATTCATGTACCCGGTAATCGAACGGGATGCGGCGGAATCGACAGGGTGGCAAGGCAACGACCTCGTCAACCTGCCCTGTCTCTGGTTAGATGCCTCTTTGGTGACATGCGTCCCCGACGAGATTCATCCCATCGATACCCCGGAGCCCGCTCATGTCTCGCGCCATCGAAATCCCTGCCGCCGACGGCATCATCGACGCCCATGTCTTCACGCCGGGGAGCGCCAAAGGCCCCCTGCCAGCCGTAGTGCTGTTCACCGATATCGGCGGCCTGCGCCCCTGCTATCACGAGAAGGCCCAGCAGATCGCGGACAACGGCTATGCCGTATTGATGCCCAACGTCTACTACCGCGATGCGAGCGGCCCCGTCGTGCCGGAGGGCAAGTCCTTCCGCGACCCGGACGTGCGTCCGACGCTGTTCGAGTATGCCGGCCGCCTGACGCCCGAGGCGCAATCCCGCGATTTCGCCGCCCTGTTGGACTGCATCGATAATGAGGCCGAATTCGCACACGGCAGGATAGGCGTGGTCGGCTACTGCATGACCGGGGCCTTCGCGCTGCGCATGGCGGCCGAACACCCCGACCGCGTCGCCGCCGCAGCCGGCTTTCATTCGGCCCGGCTGGCGGAGGCCGGCGACCCGGACAGTTCCGTGCACCTGGTCGGCAGCATCGAGGGGCGCGTCTACCTCGGCCACGCCGACAAGGACGAGCTGCTGCCCCCCGAGCAGATCGCCCGCATGGACGAGGCACTGGCCACAGCCGGCGTGCACTTCACCACCGAGCTCTACAAGGGCGCCGCCCACGGCTTCACGGCCAAGGACGCTCCCTCCTACGATGCGACCGCCGATGCCCTGCATCACAAGCGGCTCGCCATGCTCCTGGAAGAGACGCTGTAACGGGACCCTCCCGCTTTCATCAGCGGCCCCGCTGTATGGGGCCGCGATGGCGGGAGCAAAGAGCAGCCTTTGAGAAGGGGAAATGTGAATTTCTTCCCGGTTATCCAATTGGGGTCTTCACTCGGCCAATAGCGGACATTAACTATTTTTGACCCTATTCAAATAGGGTCATTTTTCGTGAAATAGTTGTATCAATGTCGTAAAGCGATTGAATCTGATCTAGAAAGATGTTCTGACCACCGTAACTCGGATGACGAACCTTAAATACCTTACAGCGATCCTCGAATTTGTTTGCTGCATTTTCTGCATCATTTCCTACAGCAATTAACCTTTTTGGTCTGAGAAAACCAATGAGATTATCTAGCAACTCTTCTCCTGCTTTCCGCTCTCTGGAATTATGAGCACGATTGCTAAACGGAGAACCAGATTCAAACGGATGAAGAGGAAATACATTCCATAGAAAGACGGGAGAAGAAACTTGAGAAAGAATACTCCAGATCACTGCTGCTGTTCGTTCTGGAACAGCATCTCCTTTTGTAAGTCGGCCAAAATCAAGCTGCCATCTATCAACATGGTGGCAAAAATGAACATCATCTGTTAATGCTAATCCAGTTCGTCTTCCACCTCTATACCCCAAATCTCGACCTATCCAAATTGCATCGATTTCTACTTGGCTCGCGGCCTCTAGCATTTTCTTTAAGATCGCTCGTCGTTTTTTGGGGGCATCAAAATAATCATATATTTCACAACGCTCAGAATATGGATTAAATACATTTTCGAACTTTAGATTAGCTAGATCTTTTACAAAGCCTTCAGCTTTCATGACTCTCTCCTATCGGTCGGTATTCGAGAGTTCGATTGTCTCGATTTCCAACTACTATTCCGCCATTATTTTTTTTCAATTCTCTAAATACTGCATAACCCTGAAGAATAGCATTTTCCCATAGCTTTAGAGGGCATCTTTCCACCTCATAGCCTTGAACAAATTTTTGAATTGTCTTTAGAACATCGAAGGATACGCCATCATGTCCCTCAAAATTATCCAGCCCTTGCGCATAGGAAAATAGCCATGCGGTTAAGCCTTCTTCAACAACTATTGCACGCCCACCATCCTGATCTCTATCTGTCGTAGGATCACTTTTTCTTTTTTGCTTGATAAGTGCTCTTAAAGTGGGTGACCAGTGAAGAACTGCGGCGTGAGCCATATGAAAAACATCATGAAAACGATAACCATCAGGTTTGCTTATATTGTCAGTCAAAGGATCGCCGATAAAGACACCATTCCACTTAAGATAGCTAAATCCACTTTTTCTCTGAGTAATGTGAATTTCAAAATATCTTGGTAGCTGTTCATCTTTTGGAAATGCTTCGTCAAAATCATCAAGTTCTCTTAGATCAGGCTCAGAAAATCTACCAAGCGTCTTAATTAAATTATCTTCAACTACTTTGCGAAATTCTAGGCCAGTTAATCGAAGAGCAGAACCGTATAAACAGGCAACTTTTAGTACCTCATTCTTTAAAAGACCTTCATTTTCTTTCGCTATAAGCAGATCAGTAACGGCACAGCCGAGATCAATCAAGGCAGCGTCAAGCTCTTTTGAAACAGTTGATTTGGATTCCAAAGTGCTTGAAGTTTTTTTTATGCTTGGCTTATCATCAGCTAAGTCTCCGACAATGCGCTCTATATTGATATCTAACCGACGACACAAAGCCGACAAATACCAGAAAGCATCACCAAATTCTTCTTCGACAGCGGCTTTATGGCCAACATATGCCTTTTTTTCACGATAATACTTTTTCGAGGTAGCCATAATGCTGCCAACTTCGCCGTATAGCCCCATAAGGATTGGCGTGATTTCATCCTTCGAAAATCTGTCGGTCTTTTCTATGGACAGTTCATACTGTCGAAGAAAAGATATGCTGGTATCATCGTCCATTTTTCAGCCTTCCTAGCTGTCTCTTTTGGGTCTCAGAAACATAATTCACGAATTTCTGCCACTCAATTTATTTAATCCTTTAAGGATTAAATAAAGACATTCATCTACGAATGGGGAGTTCATTATTCTAATGTATTCATCCTCAGATAGCCCACAGCGCGTTGCTAAATCTGATACATTTTGCTTCTGAAGAAATTCGATTATCGCGCTGTAATCACACGCTTTCCCATGACTTTTCGCTATAGCTTGCAGCTCGCTATATCCAGAATTGTGGGAATTCTGCCAATCCTCAGTCAGCTCTTCTGGTACAGCTTTAGTGAGTAACAGGTTACAGACACCTCCAACTACGCCGCCAAATGCCCCAAGTAGAAATGTCGGCTTTTGGGAGTTTAAAGCCAAAACGATCTCTTCTAATACCCCCGGCATTTTTCCTTTGTAACCGGATAGCTTTCCACCAGCACAAATTCTTGCCGTCGAGGACGCTATAGACTTTTCCCGCATCTCTGTCAAACATCTCGACCAAACATATGAATTGTCCGGTGTAGTCGGTGGCAAAAAGACATCCCGCGCAAGCCCGCTCGCAACATCGCTAGCTATTTCGTATTCCTCCGTTTTCATTACTTGACTATATTTAGCTCGCCATGACACAACCCTCGGCTCGGACTCTGTATATATCGGCCATGCCAAATGATTTTCTACCTTGGGCAAGTCTCCACCAATGCGTTCTTTCAAAATGGAAGCTTCATCAAGAATAAACTCAGTAAATCCATCTGGGCGCAAATCACCTCCATAGATCAGGGTGGCAGAACGTGCCAATAAATGTCTGGCAATGTCCTGAGCCAATCGAATTAAATGGTCAGGATGAATGTGATTACTTGAAAAGCCGTCTCCCTGCACATCAGAAATGGAAATACCAATTCGCTGCTGAAGCAAGTTATCTTGTTCAGCCAAGTTCCACAGGGGCGTAAACGCTTCTATATCTAGATGATTGTGCCAGTCGGCTTCATCCGAATATATTGGCGGTTCTGGATAACAAATCTTTTTCTGTTTACTACTCTTTACCTTTAATACCTGCCTAATTTCCGGCGGTCGAGCAGACAATTCACAATCATTTTCGATCCATCCAACATGTTTATATAATTTAAGGCACTGAATAGAATGGGTGTAACGAATAGTTTCAAGCATTGCGGCTGATAAAATGCGCAATATGTCCCGCTGACTTAATGGGGTTTCCGACGAAACATGGACACATGGAACGTTTGATGCGGCAGGGAAAATACGGTCTTCGTAGTCATTGAGGCTGTTTACTACAACAATGGGGCGCCCGTTTTCTTTTGCGCATAATATTTCTCTCTGGCACCAATATCGAGATGAATACGCATCACTTTCGATTGCGACAAGAGTTGACTTCTTAACGCATTTCTCGATTTCTTGGTCAAACTGAAATCCAGGTGATATTTCTGTAGAATCAAAAAATCGATTGAGATTTGTATTGTCTATAAATTTCTTTATTTCCTCTGAATGTAACCTACCTGTATCTCCGGCTTTGGCATGACTTAAGAAAATTGTTATTGAGGATTCTTTGCTTGGATCATCAGGAGAGAATTCATTGCATCCGTGACGATAAATTTCATGTGCTAGTGATACGATTGCGTAAAACTCTCTATTTTCAGGAGGCCAATCATATAGTCGAATACAGTTCGTTCCTGAAAGAGGCCCATGATGCGCCAAACCACCCTTGTCCAAGGCAATGGGCACAATAATAGTAGAGGGTGATACTGAAAGCCCTTCCACGTATTCTCGCCAGTTGTCTCTCCCATTTGTATTCACGCTTGTGAATACAAAAATCACATTCTTTTTTGCCTGCGCAGCGGGGATGTCATGAGGAATCTTATTGGCATTCTGGGAACTGTAGAAAAATAGCGGTATGTTCAGCCCCCTTGAGAAGGGTTTATCTTTGTCTCTTGCAAAGCTCTTTTTTACAACTTCAATAACGGGATTAACAGCTTCGGAATCTGCGAAATTCCAGACAAAGCTCACAGAAAGTGGTGGCGTGTATAGCGTGCTCATTAGTGTGTTACCCCGCATATTCTGCATCTGGAATTATACTTCATCATATCTTGTGAATTATTAATCAGGTTTGCTCGTGTAGTGCGCGCTTGATGAGCATCTTCTATCCAGATAGATAGTTGCTGTGAAGAAGCCGGATATGACCAATATCTCGCATAGCAATTAACATGATTTGAGTTCCAATTACTTTGGAGTCTATCTGGCAAAAATGCATTGTTTTCTCTGCTTGGTAGTACTATCCCCATAAGACCATTCGGTGTGAAGTTACCCTGTCTCAATGAGCTTTTAATTTCCCAATCGATATACCTTCTGCTGTGTGTACATGCTCCAAGAAGCACAATAGTTACAGTGCTATCTTGAAGGTACATTTCTCGAATACGCTGCATTACGTAATTTGTATCTGAGCTATTAATAAAGTTATCATTGTTATTCGCACCAAGAACCTTGGGAATAAATACATTGGAAAAATTTCGGATAAATGCATCTGCTTCATCACGATCAGCACCATAGTGAGAAATAAAAACTTTTCGACGTGGCGAATTCATTTAATGTCCCTTATTACACAATTTTTCCACTACCTTGATCTACACGCTGGTGTGAATCCATAAATTGACATGGATCTGATATGACGCGATTTAAATTACTCTTATTCTGATTAACAATTGAAGCTATTAAATTTTGCGCTTCAACAGATTCAGAAAGCTTAATTTTTCTGAAGTTTCTAATTCTTCTATAGCCTATTGACTCCAAGTCAATAGCTATTGCCTGACTTCCAAAATAGAGGAAACAATCGGAGATCAAAACTTGATTGGTCTTTCCTGTGTCCCGCCTTAAGTTCACAAGATTTGGTGATCCATCAGGATTACTGTGATGTGAATCCTCTTGCAGCCAATGGCCCTCATCATCTTTGTGATAAATGTTATCGCCAAGCATCTGAACTCTGCTGCCATTTCTTGAGGGTTTTTTTATTGAAAAACGCTCATCATCCCAATAGTCCTGGAAGCTCAATTTTTCTGATACTCTCATCAAACAAATACATTTTCCCTTTACAGGCCTGAGTAGACTTCCTCCCACACCCATAACCCAATCACCGACTTTCGCAGATTTACGTACATCTGGCTTACATGTGGCCAGAGTGCAAATACCGTGGAATGGATTTGGCGCAAAGCCAAAATCTCTTGTTATCGCATATGCAAATAGAGTCGATTTATCATCAATCAACATGTCACGTTCCCACCGTCGATTTTAGGAGAAGGAGAGCCATCCGGATTCTGGAACTGAGTTTTACCTTCTAAAGCATCGACGACTGAATCTGATTTCCATCCGACAATAGATGTCGCATACTTCTTAAGATTCTCCGGTATTTCAACTTGATCTTTCAGGCCATTTTCATAAACACCGATTATGGGCTTCCCAAGTTGATGGGCGGCTTTTATTTCCCAGTTAACCCAGTCTCTTTGGTGAGTTTCTTTACCAATAACCACTATTACCTGACTTGCCCAACGCATTTTCATTCGAAGTAACCGAGCTATCGTTTTGTCACTAATCTGCTTGTTGTCTATGCGCTTCTGGTTTTCCGGTTTCACTCTGATAGAACTATTTCTAAGTTGATATCCTTTCCCAGAAACCATGGATGTCAGACCATCAACGCTCGCATCATCCTTGTGGTGATGACTCACAAACACATTTTTAATTTTATCAGTCATTCGGTTCTCTCTCTGCTTTCTGCTTCAACAACGTGTTTCGTGTGAGTAAGTAGCATCATTGTTAGGTAATCACGCAATGTCCGCTAAGGGTCGATTGCTGTCTTTCACCTGCCATTGAGAAGGCGATCATTCATCCCCGCATCCATAGTCTCAGAAGCATATGGCTAATTCATCTTAGCAGATCATGTTTTGCCTGCTGTCAGTCGAGTCAACGCTGACCGCATGGAGCATCGCGACCCCTTGGCGCAGGTCGTATCGGCAAGGGGCAGCAAGGCGAGGGCAGGTCTGGACTTGGCGGTGACTATGGGGTCGATAGGACTTCTTGTGCTTTACCTCAAGCGAGCTTGAGGTCCTAGCCTTGCGCTGCAAGGTCGCCCTCGGCGGCCGTCTCACTCACCGCGGCAGGGTGCCGCCGAGCGAAGGAGTCCCCACCATGAATGCTTCCGTGTCCCCGCTTTCGCCCCAGGAATCGGCCCGTTGGGAGACGCCGCTTCTCGATCTCGAGGCCTACCTGGCACGCATCGATTACCGGGGCCCGTTGACGCCGACCCTGGCGACGCTGCGCGCCCTGCAGCGGGCGCATCTCCAGGCGGTGCCCTTCGAGAACCTGGAGATCGTCACCGGTGGCGAGATCCGGCTCGATCTGGAGAGCCTGCAGGACAAGCTGGTACGGCGGCGGCGCGGTGGTTACTGCCACGAGCAGAACACCCTGTTCGCCACGGTGCTGGATCGGCTCGGCTTCGCCGTCGCGGGGCGCAGCGCGCGGATGCTGATGGGCGTCGACGCGGGCAGGATCACCGCCATCGGGCACACGATCCTCGATGTGACGGTGGAGGGGCGGCAGTGGCTGGTCGATGTCGGCGTCGGCAACGTCGGCCCGCGTGAGCCGGTCCCGCTCGAGGAGGGCGTCGAGGTGCGCCATGGCCGCTGGGAATACCGCCTGGAACGCTCGCCGCTGGGGTACTGGCTGCTGCGCCATCGGCGCCACGATGGCTGGTTCAATCTCTACCAGTTCGGCGACGAGCGCCACTTTCGCGCTGACTTCGAAGAGCACAACTATCTCGCCTCCCATCACCCGGGCTCGCCCTTCGTGCGGCGGATCGTGGCCCAGCGCAACGGGGACGCGGAGCGCCTGGCACTCACCGACCTGGAGCTCAAGACCTTTCGCCCCGGCGAGGCACCGGAACTGCGGCGGATCGGTGTCGAAGCGCTGCCCGGCGTGCTGCGCGAGCGGTTCGGGCTGGTGCTCTCGCCCGAGCAGGAGGCGATCCTGCTGCGGCGTGCCGAGTCCCTCGCCGGGGCGTCGTCCGAGGGCGAGCAGCTCGGCACCTGAGGCAGGTGCGATCAGCGCTTCGGCGGGCCGTAGTTCTCGCGTGTGTAGACCGGCCGGAATCCTGCTCGGGTGATGTTCCTGGGAGTGCTGCGGGTCTCCTTCGGCCGCTTCCCCCGTGGCCGTGACCAGGGTGCGGCAGCCCAGTGCGGCGGCGTGGCGCAGGCGGGCAGCCATCAGGGTGCGCTGGCTGCCTCGCCTGCGATGGTCGGGGTCGGTCGCACCGAAGTCGAACCAGCCGAGGTTGCCGTGGACATGGAGCCCGCCGGTGCCGATCGGCGTGTCGCCCTCGCAGGTCATGAAGAGATGCCAGTTCGGCTCCTTCGCGAGACCACGCACCACGCCGCGGAACGCGTCCGCCATGTCGAAGCCGGCGCAGACGATACGAGCAAAGGCGTCGGCGTCGGCCGCGCTCTCGACTCTGCGGACGGTGAAGGAAGGCGTCTCCGAGTCGGTCCCCGCCGTCGGGGGCAGCTGGCGGGTGAACTTGACCCAGCCGCGTCGCTTGACCAGCCCGTTATCCGCCAGCCAATCACGGATCGCTGGCGGGCGAATGCCGTCGTTCACGTGAATGAAGAACTGCTCGATACCCGCCCGGCGATACTCGGTCACGATCGCGGCGACGTTCCCGGGCGATACTGCCTCCTGCTCGCCCAGGCCCAGGGCTCGATTGAGGAGGATGTTCGTCGGGTCATGCTCGGCGATCGACACCAGGGCGTCGCCGATCACTGTCGTGCGCAGGCCGAGCGCGGCGCGCGTGTCGGCATCCGCGACGCGGTGCATGTCCTCGAGCACCCGCCGCTCGATCATCTCGGGGAACGTCGATCCTGTCTCTCTCATGGGCGTGTCCTCGCCAGTCGTTGAAGCCTCTGAGACTGCATTCTGGCGCTCCCGGCTGGGTTACACTGAAGTCCCCACGGACACAAACCGGCGGTTTCCGCCATGTCGAGACACAAGCCCTCCATTGCCCTGCTGGCCATCCCGGAAGTGGCCGCGTCCACCCTCTACGGGGTCTACGACGTCTTCGCCGCTGCGGGGCGCGACTGGCCCGCCCTGATCGAGGGCAAGGCCGGCGAGCCGCTATTCGTGCCCAGGGTGGTCGCTCGCAGCGGCACGCGTGAACTGACCATCGCCAACGGCGTGCGCATCGTTCCCGACACCGGCCTGGATTGGGTGCCCGACGTGGTGTGCATCCCCGAGATCATGCTGCCGCCCGAAGCGGTGCTCGAGGGCCGCTATACCGAGGAGGTCGAGTGGATCAAGCGCTGCCATGCCGCCGGCGCGATCCTGGCCACCGCCTGCTCGGGCGCCCTGTTGCTGGCCGAGGCGGGGCTGCTGCGGGGCGAGGACGCCACCACGCACTGGGCCTACTGCGATGTGCTGGGTCGCTATCCGGAGGTTCGGGTGCATCCCCATCGCGCGCTGGTGATCGGGGGAACCGGAAGTCGCCTGGTCATGGCGGGGGGCGGCACCTCCTGGACCGATCTGGCGCTGTACCTCGTCGCGCGCCTGGCCGACATCGACGAGGCGATGCATCTCGCCAGGCTGTTCCTTATCGACTGGCATGCTGCCGGTCAGCTGCCCTTCGCCATGCTCGCGCGCACCCGCCAGTCCGAGGATGCCGTGATCGCCCGCTGCCAGGCGTGGATCGCCGAGCACTACGACGAGCCGTCGCCCGTGGCCGCCTTGATCGAGGTCTCGGGGCTGAGCGAGCGCAGCTTTCATCGTCGCTTCCGCAAGGCCACCGGCCTGACGCCCATGGAGTACGTGCACACCCTGCGCCTGGAAGAGGCCAAGCAGATGCTGGAGACCGAGAAGACGCCCGTGGATGCCATCGCCGAGGCCGTGGGCTACGAGGATGGCACCTTCTTCGGGCGGCTGTTCCGGCGCAAGGTCGGCCTGACGCCGGCCCAGTACCGGCGCCGCTTCGGGGGGCTGCGCCAGGCCCTGGCAGGGTGAGGGCAGCGGGCTGTCCTCACCCGTTCGCGCGGCCGAGCCATGGCCGCGGCACCTGAGGCAGTCGGATCAGTCGGGGCGGTAGCTGCCGGCGTCCGCCGCGAAGCCGATCGCCAGGCGGTTCCAGGCGTTGATGGTGCAGATCGCCAGGGTCAGGTCGACCAGGCCCTGCTCCGAGAAGTGGGCACGGGTGGCGTCGAACAGGGCGTCGTCGATGCCGCGGCCGGCGATCAGGGTGTGGGCCTCGGCCCAGGCCAGGGCGGCCCGCTCGCGCGGGGTGAAGAAGGGCGTCTCGCGCCAGGCGCTCAGGGCGTAGAGCCGCTGCTCGCTTTCGCCGGCCTTGCGCGCGTCCTGGGTGTGCATGTCGATGCAGTAGGCGCAGCCGTTGATCTGGGAGACGCGGGTATAGACCAGCGCCACCAGGCCGTCGCCCAGTTCGCCGTTTTCGGCGGCCTTCTGGACATGGCCTTGCAGGTCGAGCATGGCCTTGAGGCCGGCTGGGCTGGCGGAAAAGTGGTTCATGCGCATGGGTGGGACTCCATAAGGTATTGGAAGCCCCACCCTGACACGGCGGTTACCGCCTCGATTGTAGATTTTCGGCCTCAGTGCAGCTTCATGCGCGGGCGAATGAAGCGGTTGAGCCCGTCCGAGAGCAGGATGAGTGCCGTCTTGGCCGTGCCGTGGATGGCACGCTGGTGCATGCGGTAGAGCGAGGCGTAGAAGAACTTGGCCAGCCGCCCCTCGATGAACAGGCTGCGTGCCGAGGCCCCGCGCATCAGGCTGCCGATCGCCTCGAAATGGGCCAGCGAGATGAGCGAGCCGCGGTCGCGATAGAGGAAGGTCTTGAGCGTGCGGTTGTCGAGCCGGGCAACCAGGTTCTTGTAGAGCCGCTGGGCCTGCTGGTGGGCGGCCTGGGCCCGCGGCGGCACCATGGAGCCGTCCGGCTGCGGGCAGCTGGCACAGTCGCCGAAGACGAAGATGTTGGGGTCGTCGACACTCTGCAGCGTCGGCTCCACCTTGATGCGCTGGTTGCGGTCCAGGGTGAGCCCCAGCTTGCTCAGCACCTCGGGGGCCTTGATGCCGGCGGCCCAGACGTTGAGGTCCGTCTCGATGCGCTGCTCGTCGGCAGTGACGATGGCACCCTCCTCGACGCTCACCACCCGGGTGCCGGTATGCACCTGCACGCCCAGGCGTTCCAGCTCGGTGCGCACGGCACCGCGAATGCGCTCGGGCAGGGCCGGCAGTACATCCGACGCCGCCTCGATCAGGTGAACTTCCAGATGGCGGCTGTCCATCTCGGTGAAGCCGTAGCTGTGCAGCATGCGCGAGGCGTCGTAGAGCTCCGCCGAAAGCTCCACGCCGGTGGCGCCGGCGCCGACGATGCCCACGGTGAGCCGCGGATGGTGGCGCCGCTCGGGGGCGCTGTAGCGCAGGAAGGTGTTGAGCATGTCGTGGCGGAAGGCTTCCGCCTGGGCCGGACTGTCGAGGAAGTGGCAGTGCTCGGCGACACCGGTCGTGCCGAAGTCGTTGCTCACGCTACCCAGTGACAGCACCAGCAGGTCGTAGTCCAGGCTGCGCGCCGGCAGTACCTCCTCGCCGTGGTCGTCGAGCACCGCCGCCAGGCGCAGCCGGCGGGCGTCGCGGTCGAGACCCTCGAGCGTACCGCGCTGGAAGCGGTAGCCATTGAGGCTGGCATGGTTCTGGTAGGAGATCTCGTCGATGCTGGAATCGAGCGCCCCGGTGGCGACCTCATGCAGCAGGGGCTTCCAGATGTGGGTCGCATTGCGATCTATCAGGGTGATCTCGGCCTTGCCGCGTCGGCCCAGGCGCCGGCCGAGGCGGGTGACCAGCTCCAGTCCGCCGGCGCCACCGCCGACGACCACGATTCGCGTTCTGTCCATGTAGGGCTCCGCTAGAATGAGAGTGTGTGAAATCGAGAAATGGGTGCCCTCTACTCTACATCTTGCATTAGTGAGTCGTTCTACTTTTTGCTTAGATAGCCAGCGCTCCCAGGCGGTGACTGTCTCGCTTCGGGTGGCCTCCCTTTCGCTGGAAGACGTTGAACATGAGTGAAGTTTCCCAGCCTGACCTGGCTGGCAGCAGCGGCATTGGAGATTTCCGTCCTGCACCCCAGGCGGTAATGACCGGCCTGACACTCGAGCGCGTCGCCCCCGGTGCGGCGCTGCGCCCCTACGTGCAGTGCTACTGGCAGGCGAGGGGAGGGGGCGGCGCGCCGGCGGGCACGGAGCTGCTGCATCCGGATGGCGCCTCGGGGCTGCTGTTCAACTTCGGCGGTGCGCTGGAGCGCGACGGCGAACGAGTGCTGGGTGACTGCTGGATCGACGGTCCCAAGCGGCGCACGGCAAGGCTGGCGGTGGGTGCCTCGCTCGATCTGCTCGGCGTGCGCTTCCTGCCGGGCATGGCGTTTCCCTTCGTCGGCGAGGCACTCTCGGCCCTGGCCGGTGAAGGCCTGACGTCGGGGGATGCCCTGCGCCAGCTGGAACTCGAAGCACTGCACGAGCGGCTGTGGCAGGCACCCGACCTGGCCGGACGCCTGGCACTGCTGGAGGAGTACCTGCGAGCCAGGCTGCGCCACGCGGAACGGACGCCATCGGCCCTGGTGACATCGCTTGGCTGGCTCCAGCGTCAACAAGGCCAGGCCAGCATCGCCGCGCTGGTAGACGAGCTGCCGTTCGGCCAGCGTCGCCTGGAACGGCTGTTCCAGCGCCATGTGGGGCTCTCGCCCAAGCGCTACGCGCGGCTGCTGCGCGTCGCCCACAGCCGCGAGCTGATCAAGCGGGGCAGGGCACGCACGCCGCTCACCGATATCGCCCACGAGGCGGGCTATTTCGACCAGGCGCACTTCATCCACGACTTCAAGGCGGTGACCGGCGTCACCCCGGGCGGCTATCTCGCCCATGTGCGGCGACGCTACGGGTAGCGGCGGCTTGCGGGGACGTTGACACCTCGAACATCGAGGTATAGGCTTCGACCCATGACAACGCCCGGATCGACACCTGCCGGCGGCCGCAAGGTCCCGGACTACAGCGACCCTGCCTACTGGCGCGGCACCATCAAGATGTCGCTGTCGAAGTTCTTCGTGCTCAGCGTGTTGCACCGCAAGCCGATGCACGGCTACGAGGTGGTGCAGGCGGTGGAGAAGAGCACCAGGGGTTGCTGCAGCCCCTCGGAGGGAACGGTCTACCCGATGCTCAACGAGTTCGAGGCGGGGGGCTACCTGAGCGCGACCGCCGAGGTGGTGCAGGGGCGCACGCGCAAGGTCTACGCGCTCACGGAGAAGGGCCGGGAGGCCTTCCAGGTGGCGGTGGATGCCTGGCTGGAAGCCACGGACTGCATCGTCGAGAGCCGCCGCATGGCGGGGAGGGCGACGGCGGATCGGGAGGAGCGGGAAGGATGAGGGCAAGGCGTCTTTTCAGGTCTCGATACCTCGATGGTCGAGGTGTCAGGTGAACGCTCGCACCCGCGTGGTCATCGCCCTGGGCGTGTCCCAGACCCTGGCCTGGGGCTCGACCTACTACCTGCCGGCGATCCTCGCCGTGCCCATGGCGCGGGACCTCGACCTTTCCACCGGCACGGTGTTCGCGGCGTTCTCCTCGGCGCTGGTGGTGCCGGCGCGCTTCGGCCAGGCGCTGGCACCGCTGGCCTTCGCCCTGCTGATCGAGCGCTTCGGCACCCAGGCGCTGCTGTTCTCCGCCGCCCTGGGGCTCGCCGGCCTGGGGGCGCTGTTCGTCCTGCAAACACACGCCATGAAGGAGGCGACATGAGGCTTCGCACGCTGTCCGACCCCGACTATCTGCCGGCCCTCGACGAGCGTTTCGCCCGTCAGCGGCCCGGCGAGAACTTGCCCGATCCGCTGGGCCATCCGCCGCGCTTCCTGCTGCTCTACGGTTCGCTGCGCGAGCGCTCCTGTTCGCGCCTGGCGGTGGAGGAGGCCGCACGGCTGCTGCGCTTCTTCGGCGCCGAGACGCGCATCTTCGACCCGTCGGACCTGCCGCTGCCGGACCAGGTGGCCGGCGATGATCACCCGGCGGTGCAGGAGCTGCGCGAACTCGCCATCTGGTCCGAGGGGCAGGTGTGGTGCAGCCCCGAGCGGCACGGCCAGATCACCGGCGTGATGAAGACCCAGATCGACCACCTGCCGCTGAGCATGGGGGCGGTGCGGCCCACCCAGGGGCGCACGCTGGCGGTGATGCAGGTCAGCGGCGGCTCGCAGTCGTTCAATGCGGTGAATACCCTGCGCCTGCTGGGTCGCTGGATGCGCATGACCACCATCCCCAACCAGTCCAGCGTGCCCAGGGCCTACCAGGAGTTCGACGAGGCCGGCCGCATGCGCCCCTCGCCACTCTACGATCGCATCGTCGACGTGATGGAGGAACTGGTGCGTTTCACCCTGCTGCTGCGGCCCTACGCCGAGACGCTGGTGGATCGCTACTCGGAGCGCCGCGAGGCGGCCGGCGCCAAGGCCGACCCGGTGACCGACAGGGCGGCGGTGAGTCAGGCCTCATAGCGGAGAGACGCAAGGCGGGGCGCCAAGCGCCCGTGTTCGCGTCTCGAAGGGCCGTCATCATGCCGGCTGCGTCAGGCGTGGTGTTGCCAACTCGCGATGCAACCGCTCGACCAGTCGATCGATGCGCGCCAGGGCGCTCTTGGTCGAGGCCGCCAGCGCCTCGCCGCCTTCCTCCTGGTGCTCGATGGCGATGTCGTGGAAGCCGCCGATGCCGATGAACTGCAGGGCGGTGCGTGCGCTGGGCTCGAGGTGGTTGAAGGCGGCGAGGGTACGTCCCGGGTCGAAGTCGTAACCACCGCGGGAGGAGAGCAGCACGGCATGCCGTTCATGATCGGCCAGCAGCGGCACGTATTGCGCCAATGGCATGAAGGGGTGGGAGGCCTGCTGAGGATCGAAATCGACAGTGCGGCCTACGCGGACGATATTGTCGATCCACGCCTTGAACGCGGCCGGGGGACCGAAGTTGTACATGGGCACGCCGAGCACCAGGATGTCGGCCCGTTCGACCTCGTCGACCAGCGCATCGCTCTCGGCGAGTACCGCTCGCATCGATACGCTTTGCTGTTCGGCGGGCGTGAAGGCGGCCTCGATCCATTCGACACTGGTCAACTGCGGCGGGGTGGCGCCGAGATCGCGATAGACGACCTCGGTGTCCGGCTCCAGGGTGCGCCAGCGGGAAACGAAGTGGTGGGTCAGGCGGCGGGTGTGCGAACCGTGTTCGTGTGTGCCGGCGCGTCCGGGGCGCGGGCTGGCGTCGAGGTGCAGCAGGCGCGTCATGGGCTTTCTCCTTCGTTGGGTGTAGGATCTTTTGCATGAGCTGCTTTCAGCTGTGATCGGCAGCTCGTGTCATCAAGCCAGAAGCCCTATGGGGCGACAAACGACGATTCTTTTCCGCCAACGGAAAATAGAATTCATCCATGATGCCGCGACGACTCCCCTCCCTTTCCGCCCTGCGCGCCTTCGAGGCGGCGGCGCGCCACCTCAGTGCCAAGCGGGCCGCCGAGGAGCTTTCGGTGACGCCGACGGCGATCAGCCATCAGATTCGCCAGCTCGAGGAGGCCCTCGGCGTGGCGCTGTTCGTGCGCAAGCCGCGGCAGCTGGTGCTGACCGCCCAGGGGCAGGCGCTGCTTGGCGTGCTGAGCGACTCCTTCGATGCCATCGCCGAGACGGTGGCCAAGCTGCGCCGGCCACCGGCTCGGCAGTCGGTAACGCTCTCCACCACGCCGGCGGTGGCCGCACGCTGGCTGCTGCCCTGGGTCTGCCTGCTGCGCGACGCCCATCCGCAGATCGACCTGAGCATCCAGGTCTCCCACGAAGCGGTCGCCCTGGATGGTGTCGTCGCCGACATGGCGATCCGCTATGGCGAGGGCCCCTGGCCCGGACTGGTGGCCGAGAAGCTGTTCGACAATGTCTTCATACCGGCCTGCAGCCCTGCGCTGGGGCTGAAGGAGCCCGGCGAGCTGGTCCGCCATACGCTGCTGCACTTCTCCTCGCCCACGCCGGTGGACTGGGCGGCCTGGCAGCGCCAGGTCCAGGTGCCGGGGCTCGACGTCAGCGCCAGGCTGCTGTTCTCCGACGAGACGCACGGTATCGCGGCCGCCCTGGATGGCCAGGGGGTGGCCCTGATGAGCCGCTACCTGATCGAGGAGGAGCTGCGCCAGGGACGCCTGGTCCAGCCTTTCGGTCCCGAGATCAAGGCCGCTCCCTTCCAACTCGTCTACCCACCCGAGCGGCTCGAGGAGCCGGCCATCGCCGCCGTGCGCGAGTGGATCATCGGGTTGCTGGACCCTCAGTCCAGTGAGAGTGGTTGCCGTGCGATAGTCGAGCGCCATTCATGACATCCGCCGTGCCAGCTTGTCGGGCAGTGCCTTGCGGGCGATGAAGGGAGTGCCCTGGCTCATGACAGGATTCCTGAATCGTTGGGGGAAGATCGGGTGATGAAGGCCGAGTGGCCGTCACAGTGATGACGATTCAGGAAGGCGTCGTGTGACATGGGTGACGGCGTTGCTACCGTTCCAGCCGGGAGGGGAACTGGTCGATCGCCTCCCCTCGCTCCGGATGAAGAGGCAGCAGTCGCCCCTGCTCGCGATAGAGGCCGATGTCGCGCAGCATTCGTGCGTCACACTCTCTCAATGCGACATGGTCCCGATAGTTGGCAGTACCTCGGCGGCTACGCTTCAGCCAAGTCATGAGCTTGCGCAGATCCATGTTCTTCTCTCCGAAAGTGGCGTTTCCCTGCCACTTTCCCGCTCCGGTCGAGAGGCCACACTCCGTTTATTGCTGTCGGGGGTGCTCACTGGCGGGAAGGTCAGGGCAGACGGGTGGCCTGCACCGGGAAGGGGGCCGCCCGGCGGCCAAGGTTCGCGCTTCATCGGTCTGCTCGCCGAGCGGCCGAGGCAGGGCGCGATGCTGCGGCTAGGTCGAGTCCTGCTCTTCCTTTTCGTGGTTGATCATCCAGGCAACGCCGAATCGATCCACCAGCATGCCGAAACGATATGCCCAGAAGGTCTCCTCGAGCGGCATCTGCACGGTGCCGTTGTCGGCCAGGGCGTTGAAGAGCCGTTCGGCCTCTTCCACCGAGTCGACGCCGACCGCAATGCTCGCCCCCTTGATGCCTTCGTAGGGCACGGGGCACATGGGGGCATTGTCCGAGGCCATCAACAACTGGTCGCCGATGCGCAGGCGGGCATGCATGATCAGGTCGTGGGCTTCCGCGGGGATTTCCATGCCTTCGCTGTCGGGCATCTCGGCGTAGGTGGCCATGGCCTCGAGCTCGGCGCCGAAGCAGCGCTGGTAGAACGCGAAGGCATCACGGCAGTTGCCGTCGAAGATCAGGTAGGTGGAAAGTTGCATGGGGGACCTCCAGGCGGTGTGTTGTCGGTGCTGCTTCCTTTCGTCGATTCACCGTGGTCGATTTCGACACGCATTCGCGCATTTTCTGGAGGCCAGCCGCTGGTGCGGGACGTTTCCAACTATCCGAGCCGTGGCAAGTATCCGAGCCGTGGCAAGTGGCGGTATCGCAACAGCGGTGAATGGAGCCGGGTCGAGCACGTGCAGCGCGAGCCGTAGGTGGAGGAGCTCCAGGTCGAGCCTTGCCGGTAAGTAAGTCCTTACCGGGGCGCTATCCCTTCACTCGAAAAGTGGAGCTCAGTCGTGGCACTCGCGGCTGTCGGCGGGTGCCTGTTCGCGGTCGTGCATGCCGTAGTCGCGCATCACCCCGGCCACGCGCAGCCGGTAGTCGTCGAAGACCCCTTCGCGGCCCTGGGCCTGGGCCGCGCGGTGGCGTTCGAGCCGGCGCCACTGGGCCACGGCCTGCTCGTCGCGCCAGAAGGAGAGCGAGAGGATCTTGCCCGGCTGGGTGAGACTCTCGAAGCGTTCGATGGAGATGAATCCGTCGATCTCGTCGAGCAGCGGGCGCAGGCTGGCGGCGATGTCGAGGTAGTGGTCGCGGCGGCCGGATCTGGGGATGACTTCGAAGATGACGGCGATCATGGGAGTTCCTGACTCGGTGATGGCTGATGTGGTGTCGCATTGCGCCAGCGTTTCAGGTCGCGATCTCATCGTAGCCGCGATTCAGGAACTGCACGAAGCAGAAGCCGTGGCCGAAGGGGTCGGCCATCAGCGCAAGCTTGCCCCAGTCGTGGGTGACAATGGGCTGCTCCTGGGTGGCACCGGCCGCCCTGGCACGCTCCACCGCGGCCTCGATTTCCTCCACCACCACGTCCAGGTGCACCGGGGTCCAGTGGCGCGTGTAGTGGCGCTGCTCACCGGGCACGGGCTGTCCCGCGGCATAGGCCGGGGAGCCGGTCGCTTTCTCGAGCAAGTAGATCGGCGCCGGGCCACCGACCAGCTCGACCCCGTCATTGCCGAAGCGACGCCCGATCTCGAGGCCGAAAGCCTGCACGTAGAAGTCGATGCCACGTTCCAGGTCGTCCACGTCCAGGTTGACGAGAAAATCCATGTCGCCTCCTGCCACTGAATCAGGCCGGACTCCAACCGAAGTGGAGCCGTAGGCGTCGCCAGGTCAGCAAGTGCTTGCCGGGGCTGTGCCTGACAAGGTAGCAGGACGTTGGGGTCGCTGCCGTGCCGAACGCGGTAGCGCCGGGGTTGCAGACTCGGGCGTGCTGGACCGATGCCCGGGCGGGCACTCGCTGCGCTCTTGCCGTCGAAAAACCTGGCGGTTCCGGCGGTGCTATGCTGCGGATGTTGCGAAATACTGTGAAGAGGCGGGCTCACTTTGAAAGCAAGGGACGGAGTGTGCCAGGCGTGTACCGGGCTCATCCTCGACTCACAAGGCACGCCGAAGACACTGCAGGAGCCCGCCATGAACGAGACGCCCTCCGATTCACTTGCCACCTTCGATACCGATGAGGCGAAATGGGCGGCGGTACTGGCCCGCGATCCCGCGGCGGACGACGCCTTCGTCTATGCGGTGCGCACCACCGGGATCTATTGCCGTCCTACCTGCCCGTCACGCCGGCCGCGCCGCGAGAACGCCGAGTTCCATGCCGATGCGGCAGCCGCCGAGCGGGCCGGTTACCGGCCGTGCCAGCGCTGTCGTCCCCAGGAGCCTTCGTTGACCCAGCGGCACGCCCGGAGCGTCGCCAGGGCCTGCCGTCTCATCGAAGAATCCCAGGACCTGCCATCGCTCGACGAACTGGCGCAGGTGGCGGGGCTGAGTCGCTTCCACTTCCATCGTGTCTTCAAGTCGGTCACCGGGCTCACGCCCAGGGCCTATGCGGTCGCTTGCCGGGCGGAACGTGCGCGCCGGACACTGACGCAGCGAGAGACGATCACCGAGGCGATCTATGAGGCGGGCTTCAATTCCAGCGGGCGCTTCTATGCCGGTGCCGATCGCATGCTTGGCATGACACCCGGGCGCTACCGTGAGGGAGGGAAGGGCATGGAGATTCACTTCGCCCTGGGAGAATGTTCGCTGGGCAACATTCTAGTCGCGACCAGCGAAAAGGGCATCTGCGCCATTTCCCTGGGGAGCGATCCGGAGCAGCTGTTGCAGGAGTTCCAGGAGCGATTCGCCAACGCCAACCTGCTTCCGGGGGGCAAGCGCTTCGACGCCTGGGTGGCCAAGGTGGTGGCCTTCGTCGAGGCGCCTGGTGTCGGCTGTCACTGCCGCTGGATATTCGTGGTACCGCCTTTCAGCAGCGCGTCTGGCAGGCGCTGACCGAGATTCCCGTGGGCACCACGATCAGCTATGCGGAGTTGGCGGAGCGGATCGGCTCTCCCAGGGCTGTACGCGCCGTGGCCGGGGCCTGCGCCTCCAATCCCATCGCGCTTGCCATTCCCTGCCACCGGGTCGTGCGCAGCGACGGGGCGCTCTCGGGCTATCGTTGGGGCGTGGAGAGAAAGCGCACGCTGCTCGAGCGCGAGGCGGCGCGAGCAGAGGCCGCCATGCGGGAGCAGGAGCATGAGTGAAGATGATTCATCGCGGAGTTTCCTCCAGGGGCGGCTCTTCCAGCGCGTCGGTGACGCTGGTGCTGCCGGTATTCCCGGGTTATTTGTCGGTTATCCCTTCGATGGCCAGGATGTCAGTGTGGGAAATGGCACCATGACGGCCTTCCAGTTCGCTGACCCTGAGCGGGTCGACAAGCTATACGAAATGGCTATCGGCAACGGGGGCAGTGACGAGGGCGCTCCCGGTTATCGGCCTCAATACGCCGAAGGTTTCTATGCGGCCTATGTAGGGGATTGCGATGGCAATAAACTGGCGTTTGTCGTCTATCCGGATGAGTCGGAGCAAGCGAAATAAACCACCATCCTGAGATGCCGATGCTCGTCCACCAGCAGTGTGGCGTGTTCGTATGCTTTCGGATTCGAGTCGGCGTCGAGCAGCGTGCCGATGCCGTAGCGGTAGGCTTCATGATCGGGCTGTTCCCACCAGCGGCGAAAATCCGGCGACAGCTTGGCGAGCGCTTCGGTCAGTTCCTGCATGGCGGGGTCTTCGGGGGCGGCGGCCAGGTCGCAGCGAAACTGGGCCAGCAGGCGGGGGGCATGCCGGTGCGGGGTTCGAACCACCGATTTCCCCGTCGCCTGCTAACCTGTCTAGAACAGTCGAGTAGCCTTGGCATGGATCCGCAGCGGAGTTGTAGGAGATGCCCGAACGAAGCCCCGAACGTATCCGCAATATCGCGCTGGCCGGCCCGGCCGGCGCGGGAAAGACGTCCCTGGCCGAGGCGCTGCTGGCGGCCGCCGTCGGAAACTCCACTCCCGGCAGCGTGGAAACGGGCACCACGGTAAGCGACACCATGTCCCAGGAGAAGGCGTTGCAGCACTCCATCGCCGCCTCGGTGATGGGCGTCGAATGGGGCGATACCTGGATCAACCTGATCGACACCCCCGGCATGGCCGACTTCCAGGGCACGGCGCTCTCCATCCTGCCCGCCGTCGAGACCGTCGCGGTGGTGATGAATGCCGGTCGCGGCATCGAGGCCGGCGCTCGGCGCATGATGCAGTGGGCCGCAGAGCGCGGGCTGTGTCGGCTGATCATCGTCAACCAGATCGATGCTGCGCCCTCCGCGCTGCCCGCCCTGCTCGAGGAGATCCGTGCCACCTTCGGGGCCGAGTGCCTGCCGCTCAACCTGCCGGCGCAGGGTGCCGAGCAGGTGGCGGACTGCTTCTTCACGCCGGCCGGCGAGGCCGACTTCTCCTCGGTGGCCGAGACCCACGAGATGCTGGTCGACCAGGTGGTGGAGCTCGACGAGGAACTGATGGCGCTCTATCTGGAGCAGGGCGAGGAACTCGATCCCGCGCAGCTCCATGACCCCTTCGAAGCCGCACTGCGCGACGGGCACCTGGTGCCCGTCTGTTTCGTCTCGGCGGCCAGCGGTGCCGGGGTCCGTGAGCTGCTCGAGGTCTTCGTGCGGCTGATGCCCAATCCCCTGGAGGGCAATCCGCCGCCCTTCCTGCGTGAAGACGAGGAGGGCCGCCGCGAGTTCCACGCGCGGCCGGATCCTCAGGCCCATGTCCTGGCCCATGTGGTCAAGGTCGAGCACGACCCCTTCCTCGGCAAGATGGGGGTATTTCGTGTCCACCAGGGCACTGTCACCCGTGACACCCGGCTGTTCGCCGGGGAGGCCCGCAAGCCGTTCCGGGTCGGCACCCTCTTTCGCCTGCAGGGGCGCGAACACCTGGACGTGGAGCGCCTGGGCCCCGGCGAGATCGGCGCCCTGACCAAGGTCGACGAGGTGACCTTCGACAGCGTGCTGCACGACTCCCACGACGAGGACGATATCCACCTGCGCCCCGTGGCGCTGCCGGCCCCGGTGTTCGGCCTGGCGATCCAGGCGACCCGCCATGGTGACGAACAGAAGCTCTGGGAAGCCCTGGCCAGGATCGTCGAGGAGGATCAGGGGCTCAGGGTGGAGCAGGACGCCACCACCCAGGAGATCGTGCTGCGCGGGCTGGGCGAGCTGCACCTGCGCACGGCCCTGGAGCGGCTTCGCGAACGCTTCCGGCTGGAGGTCGAGACCAGCACGCCCTCCATTGCCTATCGGGAGACCATCGGTGCCTCCGCCGAGGGGCACTGCCGGCACAAGAAGCAGACCGGCGGGGCGGGGCAGTTCGGCGAGGTGTTCCTGCGCGTCGAGCCGTTGCCGCGCGGGGCCGGCTTCGAGTTCGTGGACACCATCCGCGGCGGCGTGATTCCGGGATCGCTGCTGCCGGCGGTGGAGAAGGGGGTGCGCCAGGCCATGGCCAGCGGCGCGGTGGCCGGCTACCCCATGCAGGACATTCGGGTCACCGTGCACGACGGCAAGACCCATCCGGTGGACTCCAAGGAGATCGCCTTCGTCATCGCCGGTCGCAAGGCATTCCTCGATGCGGTGCGCCGGGCGAACCCGATGGTCCTCGAGCCGGTGGCGGAACTGGTGGTGGAGGGCCCGAGCAGCGCCATGGGCGATCTCACGGCGGATCTCGCCGCGAGTCGCGGGCGCATCCAGGACACCCGCAATCACGGCGACCAGGTCGGTATCCAGGCGATCGTGCCGCTCGCGGAGATCGCCGACTACTCCAATCGCCTCAATGCCCTGACCGGAGGGGCCGGCAGCTACACCCTGCAGTTCAGCCACTACGAGCCCGCTCCCGACAATGTTCAGCGCCGGCTGATGCAGGCCTATCGGCCCACCGAGGAGGAGTAGCCCGGCTCGCCGGGATGATGGCCCGCCGGGGTCTGCTGGCGTCCGGTCGTGTAGCACGGCTGCCTGCTAGGCTGGAGGTTGGACAGGGACGAGCAGGAGAGGCGAGATGCTTCAGGCCGTACTACTCGATATCAGCGGGGTGCTTCACGAGGATGGGGTACCGCTGCCCGGTGCCGTGGAGGCGGTGGCGCGGCTGCAGGCCTCCCGCCTGGCGCTGCGCTTCGTCACCAATACGTCCCGCAAGACCAGCGCTACCGTCTATGCCGAGCTGCTGGAGATGGGCTTCGACCTGGAGCGGCAGCAGGTTTTCACGGCGCCGGCCGCCGTCCGGCGCCATCTCGAACAGCACCGGCTGCGTCCCTACCTGCTGGTTCACCAGGCCCTGGAGCCGGAGTTCGAGGGATTGGACGTCGCCGACCCCGATGCCGTGGTGCTGTGCGATGCCGAGCATCGACTGGACTATCGGCATCTCGATGAGGCCTTCCAGCTGCTCCTGCAGGGGGCGCCGCTGCTGACCGTGGGCACCAATCGCTATTTCCGCCAGCACGGCGGACTGCACCTGGACGTGGGCCCCTTCGTCAAGGCACTCGAGTATGCCGCCGACACCGAAGCCGTGGTGCTGGGCAAGCCGGCGTCGGGCTTCTTCCGGGCCGTGCTCGAGGATGTCGGCGTGGGGGCCGAGGATGCGCTGATGGTCGGCGACGATGTCGAGGCCGATGTGGCCGCGGCCATGGAGATCGGCATGTGCGCTGCGCTGGTCCGGACCGGCAAGTATCGCGACGGCGATGAGACGCGTGCGCCGGGGGCGTCGGTCGAGGCCGGTCTGGCGGGCCTGGTGGAGAGGCTGCTCTGACGAAGGCCTGTTGCCGACCGCACTTGGCCTGCTGGCGCGAGCCGAGGCCTGGCGGCCCTGGCGCGCCAATGCGGCGATGGACCTGTGGCATGCCGGTGCGGCCACCACGGGGGCGACCGTCCACCAGGGGGAGACCCTTGCCATTCTCACGGGCGCCGCGCTGCTAAGCTGATACCAGGCCTGGCTCTGCCTGTCGGGGGGAGGGAAGCATGCTGCCGGAACTGCTGATGGTGGTCGCACTCGGGCTGGAACCCGACCCCTTGTCGGCGGCCCTGTCGCGGTTCGAGCAGGTACCCGCCTACCAGCTGACCGTGCGCAGCGAGGGCCGGCGTGGCGAAGAGGTCATCCGCTACACCTACCGTCGTCCCGGCTTCATCCGCATGGACATGGTCACGCCCTACCGCGGGGCCGTGCTGATCTACAGCCCCGAGACCCGGAGGGTCCGGCTGTGGCCCTTCGGCTCCCCCGAGCGGCGTGCCGGCCTCTCCCTGAGCCCGCTCAATCCCCTGGTGCGCAGCGCCCGGGGGCACCGGGTGGACGAGTCGGACGTGGGCACCCTGCTGCGCAACGTGCAGCGACTGCAGCAGCAGGGGGAACTGCATCACCTGGGCGGCGCCGTGGTCGATGGCCGACACAGCCAGCATCTGGTCGTGCAGGGCGAGGAGGGGCATCGGGTGGGGGAGGTCGCCCGCTACGAGCTCTGGCTCGACGACGAGACCCTCTTCCCGCTCAAGGTCATCAGCTCGGATCGACTGGGGAGCGTGATCGAGACCGTGTGGCTGGAGGATATCGTCATCGACCCCGACCTGCCGGCCAACGTCTTCTCCCCCTGAGCGCCGGTCGCGAGTCCACGCAGGGACCCCGAGCATGGCGGAATTCCGGTTCGTCACCACCTGGGAGCTCGAGGCGCCGATCGACGCGGTGTATCGGGCGATCGGTGACTCGCCGTGCTGGCCGGCCTGGTGGAAGAGCCTCCGTTCGGTGGAGGAGCTGGCGCCGGGTGATGCCGACGGCATCGGCCGGCGATATCGCTATACCTGGAAGAGCCGCCTGGGCTATCGGCTGTGTTTCGAGATCCGTGTCACCCGGGTCCTGCCGGGCCGATCGATCGAGGGCAGCGCCAGTGGCGACGTGCAGGGGACAGGCCGCTGGCTGCTGATCGACGAGGGGGGCGTCACCCGGGTGCGCTACGAATGGCGGGTGCGTCCTGCCCGGCGCTGGATGACCCTGGTCGCCCCCGTCGCGGGGCCGCTGTTCGCCTGGAATCATCATGCCGTGATGGAGGACGGTGCCACCGGGCTCGCCCGGTGGCTCGGCGTGCGGCTGCTCCGGACCACCCGCGAGTGAGGTGGCCATCGACATCGCCCGCGCGCTCGCTGCGTTGTCGATTCGCGGCGCCGTCGCTCGACCCTTGAGCAGGCAGCGCCTAGGCTGCTGGGCAACCGAGGAGATTTCGACATGCAATACATGCTGATGTGCTGTATCGACGAGGCGCTGTGGGAGGCACTGCCCGAGGCATCGCGCGACGAGGTGATGGACGACTACCATGCACTGATCCAGGAGATGGTCACCAGCGGCCACTATCGGGGCGGCGCGAGGCTGCAGCCGGTGGCCACCTCCACCACCCTGCGCGAACAGGACGGCAAGGTGGTGATGCTCGACGGCCCCTTCGCCGAGGCTCGCGAGCAGCTGGGGGGCTTCCATGTGGTGGAGTGCCGCGACCTGGACGAGGCCCTGGCCCTGGCCCGGCGCATTCCGCCGCTGCGGGTGGGGGGCTCGGTCGAGGTGCGGCCGGTGGATCCGGCCTATCGCATGTGATGGGCATGCAGGTGGACCTGGCCGCCCTCTACCGCCGTGAGTATGGCCGTCTGCTCGCCGGCCTGATTCGCCGCTACGGCGATTTCGCCCTGGCCGAGGACGCCCTCCAGGCCGCCTTCGAGGCCGCCATGGAGCAGTGGCCGGCCGAGGGCGCACCGCCGAATCCGGTCTCCTGGCTGGCGGCCACCGCCCGACACAAGGCCGTCGACCAGCTGCGGCACCGGCAGATGCGCGAGCGCAAGCAGGGCGAGCTCGCGACCCACCTGACACTGCTGCTCGAGTCCGCGGCGGGCCCGGACGACCCCGAGCCACTGGACAGCCTGCGGCTGATCTTCACCTGCTGCCATCCCGCCCTGTCCCGCGCCGCCCAGGTGGCACTGACCCTGCGCACCCTGGGCGGGCTCACCACCGAGGAGATCGCCCGGGCCTTCATGGTGCCGGTACCCACCCTGGCCCAGCGGCTGGTGCGCGCCAAGGCCAAGATCCGCGATGCCGGCATCCCCTTCGAGGTGCCGGGTGACGACGACCTGGCCGAGCGCCTGGAGGCGGTGCTGGCGGTGATCTACCTGATCTTCAACGAAGGGTATGTCGCCAGCTATGGCCATCGGCTGATACGCGTCGAGCTGTGCCATGAGGCGATTCGTCTCGGCCGCCTGCTGGTCGGCCTGATGCCCGCCGAGCACGAGGCCCGGGGCCTGCTGGCGCTGATGCTGCTGCATGACGCCCGGCGCGAGACGCGTACCGATGCCGCCGACGATATCGTGCTGCTCGAGGACCAGGATCGCACGCGCTGGGATCGCGAGGCGATCGAGGAGGGGAGCGCCCAGGTCGAGCTGGCGTTGCGCGGCCGATCGGTCGGCCCCTACACGATCCAGGCCGCGATCGCGGCCCTGCATGCCCAGGCACCCACGGCGGCCGAGACCGACTGGCGGCGCATCGCGGCGCTCTACAGCCTGCTCCACGGCCTCCAGCCCACCCCCGTGGTGGCGCTCAATCGCGCCGTGGCCATCGCCATGGCGGACGGCCTGGAGACGGGGCTTGACCTGCTCGAGAAGATCCACCTGCCCGGCTATCACCTGCTACCGGCCACCCGGGCCGACCTGCTGCGCCGGCTGGGCCGCTACGGCGAGGCCGCCGTGCAGTATCGCGAGGCCCTGCGCCTGGTGTCCCAGGCGGCGGAGCGGCGCTTCCTCGAGCGGCGTCTGGCCGAGGTCGAACGCCTGCGGGATTGAGCGCGCGTGCCGGCTCAGACCAGCCACGCCACCCCGAGCCCTGCCATCAGGGAGGCGAGCATCGGCAGGGCGACCCGCTGGCCGAGTCGGCGGGTGCCGAAGCCGGCCGCCAGGCCGGCCTTCACCAGGTTGTTCACCGCGGCGGCGATGACGATCCCCAGCACCGCGGTGGAGGGGTCAATGCGCTCCAGCGACATGCGGGTCAGCGAGAGGGTGATGGCATCGACGTCGGCCAGCCCGGAGGTGGCGGCCAGCAGGTAGATGCCGGCGTCGCCCAGCCACTCCCTGAGCCACTCGCCGAGCAGCATGATCAGTGCCAGCAGGGCACCGAACAGCAGCGCCGTGCGCAGTTCCAGCGGGTTCTGGATCAGCGCGGGTCGGTCGAGCTTGAGCGCCCGGTACCGGGTGCGCCAGAGGTAGAGGGCCGGGGCATAGAGCAGCAACCCCATCATCGTGACCGGCAGCAGCAGCCGGGGCAACAGGCCGGGGCTGACCACCGCGGCGTAGATCAGGATGCGCGGGAACATGGTGCCGCAGGCGAGCAGGATGCCGGCGGCCAGCATTTCCTGGACCTCCTGGTTGTGGCGCGACTGGCGGGCGAAGTGCAGGGTCAGGGCGGTGGAGGAGCTGAGTCCGGCGAACAGGCCGGTGAAGAGGATGCCCTTCTCGGGGCCGCCGACCCGGATGGCGAAGTAGCCGACGAAGGAGATCGAGGCGATCAGCACCACCATCCACCAGATCTGGTAGGGGTTGAGGGCCTCGCCCGGCCCCATGCCCTGGTTGGGCAGCAGCGGCAGCATCACCACGGTGATCAGCAGCAGCTTGAGGCCGGCGTCGAGCTCGTGGGCCTGCAGCTTGCCCAGCAGGGCGTGGATCTCGCGCTTGTTGTCGAGGATCACCGCGGTGACCACGGCGCAGGCGGTGGCCAGGGCCAGGTCGATGGCCACCGCGATGGCGCCGAAGCAGAAGGTGAGCAGCAGCCCGACCAGGCCGGTGATGCTGTAGTCGCGGTGTTCGCTCACCCGGGCCCGCCAGGCCACCAGGCCGATGGCTGCCACGGCCAGGAACAGCAGCGGGAAGGCCCAGGCGATGAGCCGCTCGGCGAGCAGCGCGGCGATGCCACCAAGCAGCCCCACCAGGGCATGGGTGCGAATACCGGCGATACGCTCGCCGGACTTCTGCTCCCGTGCCACCCAGCCCCGCTCGATACCGATCAGCGCCCCCAGCAGTAGCGCCACCGCCAGCTGGATGGCGGTCTCGTTGGCGGCGATGAACTGGCTGGCGACGTCGTCCATGGGGCAATGTTTCCAGAACTGATGTGATGGTTGGTACGCCTTCAGAGTGGAGGGCAGGCTGCATGATTTCCATGCCATGGACGGTGCCTGTTCCGGATGCCTGGTTTTTCCTGTCCTGCATCAACAAGTCCACGGATCGAACGGTTGTGGGGTGCTGGTCCATGGACGGGGGCCGTCAAGCCAGCTAGATAGTGAAGAAGCAAGGGACCGCCATGGTCCCTTATCACTTTGCACGAGGTTACCGCCATGAAACGCCAGTCACTCTTCCAGCGCTGCGCCACCCTGCTGCCGGTGGCCGTGCTGAGCCTCTCCGTGGGCCTGGCCCAGGCCCAGGACGCCGACCTTGAGGAGTCCCTCTACGGCCGGCAGATGACCACCCAGCAGGAGCGCGACCAGATCCGCCAGCGCCTGCAGAGCACCCGCTCCTTCGAGGAGCGCCAGCAGATCCACAACGAGTACCAGCAGATGATCCGCCAGCGCGCCATGGAGCGCGGGTTCGAGCCCGACGGCATCTATGGTCGCCAGATGATGAACCAGCAGGAGCGCCGGGACTTCGCCGAGCGCATGCAGGGCGCCCGTTCCCTCGAGGAGCGCCAGCGGCTGCAGGCCGAGCATCGCCAGCAGATGCGCCACCGCATTCTCGAGCAGCGTGGCGCCGAGCAGCGGCAACGGCAGCAACAGCGTCAGCAGGAGCCGGGCAGCGGTGCCGGTAGAGGCAGGGGGGCGGGCCAGGGACGCAACTAGCGCGACCCCGCGGGCTTCCTGCCATGTCTGTCACCACGATCACGGCCTCGCGAGGGGCCGTGATCGTGAGGGATGGGGGCGTCGAGCGAAACGGCATCGCTCATGCCCCGGCTTCCTTGAGGTGCGCCTGCGCCTCCTCGGCACTCTCGAAGATGTGCGGCGCCACGGCCCGGGCCTCCAGGGCATGGCCGAGCTTCTTGCGCATGAAGCCGCTGGTGGTGTAGCGAGTCACCCGTGAATAGAAGCGCTCCTCCAGGCCGCGCACCATGTCGGTATAGGCGTCGAGCAGTGCCTCGTCGATGCGGCAGTGGTCATAGTTGACCACGGCATAGACACGCCGTCCCAGCGGGGCCAGCCGTGTCTGCACCTCGCGCTCGATGGCGTCGATGTCTGCCTGCGAGGCGATGCTGAGGTTCTCGAAGTTGATGAAGAGGATGTCCTCGGCCTCGTCGAAACTGAAGCGCCGGGCGAGTGGCAGGGCGAGCAGATCCCCACGCAGGCCCATGGGGGACTCGCGGAAGATGCGCTCGTCCATCGGCCTTGGCGGCTCGGGCATCAGCGGGGTGAAATCCATCTGCGCGAGGATATCGCGCTCGAGGTCCACCCCCGGGGCGATCTCGGTGAGGGCGATGCCCGCCGGCGTGAGCTCGAAGACGCCGCGCTCGGTCACATAGAGCACCGGCTTGCCATCCCCGGCGGCCAGTTCGCCGCTGAAGGTGCGGTGTTCCACCGCGGTGACGAACTTGGGGTGGCCGCCCTCGGGCAGGCGCAGCTGGCCGTCGACGAGGGCCAGCTCCTGCTTCGTGGCCGTGAAGGTGCCCATGAACACCACCTTGCGGGCATTCTGGCTGATGTTGATGAACCCGCCGGCACCGGCCAGGCGCGGGCCGAACTTCGAGACGTTGACGTTGCCGGCGGCGTCGACCTGGGCCATGCCGAGGAAGGCGATATCCAGCCCGCCGCCGTCGTAGAAGTCGAACTGGGCCGGCTGGTCGATGATCGCCTGGGTGTTGAGCGCCGCGCCGAAGTCGAGCCCGCCGGCGGGCAGGCCGCCGATCACCCCGGGCTCGGCGGTGAGGGTCACCAGCTCCAGCACCCGCTCTTCGCTGGCCACCGCGCCGACCCCTTCCGGCATGCCGATCCCCAGGTTCACCACGCTGTTGGGGGCCAGCTCGAAGGCGGCGCGTCGGGCGATGACCTTGCGTATCGACAGGGGCAGAACCTCGGGGGCGGCCATGGGCGCCTTGATCTCGCCGGAATAGGCCGGGTTGTAGGGGGTGCGGAAGGTCTGCCAGTGGTGCTCCGGTTCGTCGCACACCACCACGCAGTCCACCAGCACCCCGGGGATGCGCACGTCCTTGGGGTGCAGGGTGCCGCGCTCGGCGAGGCGTTCCACCTGCACGATGACCAGGCCGCCGGAGTTGCGCACCGCGGTGGCGATGGCCAGCGCCTCCAGCACCAGCGCCTCGCGCTCCATGGTCACGTTGCCCAGGGTGTCGGCGGTGGTGCCGCGCAGCAGCGCCACCTGCAGCGGCAGGGCCGGGTAGAACAGGTACTCCTCGCCGTCGATGGGCAGCAGCCGCACCCGTTCGTCGGGGGTCACGTCGTTGATCCGCCCGCCGCCCAGCCGCGGGTCGACGAAGGTGCCAAGGCCCACCCGGGTGAGGGTGCCGGGCTTGCCGGCGGCGATGTCGCGGAACAGGTGGGAGATCACCCCCTGGGGCAGGTTCCAGGCCTGGATGCGCCCCTCGATGGCGAGCTTCTGCAGCCGGGGCACCAGCCCCCAGTGGCCGCCGATCACCCTTGCCACCAGCCCCTCATGGCCCAGGTGGTTGAGGCCGCGCATCTTGCCGTCACCCTGGCCGGCCGCATACATCAGGGTCAGGTCGCGGGGCGTGCCTGTCTCCAGGAAGCGCGCCTCCAGGGCCACCGCCAGGTGCTCGGCGAAGCCGATGCCGACGAAGCCGCCGGTGGCCACGGCATCGCCGTCGCGGATCAGCTCGATCGCCTCGCGGGCCGAGACCACCTTGCCCTTCTCGGTGAAGGGGCGGCGGGAGAGCAACGGGTGGGTGCGGCGTTCCATGGCGTGGCTCCCCTGTGTCGATGGCGTCTCGTTGTCATGGACGGGTACTGTCTCGTTACATTAGCACAGCCCCTGGGGGTGGCCGCCTGATGCAACGCAAGGCCGGCGTGCGAGAGCCCGGTCAGGCGCCATGGTCTGCCGGATGAGGCGGGAGGCGTGTTGATGAAGGTCAAGGCCAGTTGATAAAGGCCTTGTGAGACGGGGAGGTCGGCGGGTCGCCTGCGGGATGATTGGCTACACTGAGGGCGCGCCGGGTGGTCCGCCTGCCCGGCCGTCTCATCGAGAACCGCCTTGCCCGGTCGAGGCGAGCGTCGTCAAGGAGCATCATCAATGCGTCTGCAAGGAAAGAACATCATCGTCACCGGCGGAGCCAGTGGCATCGGCCTCTCCTCCGTGGAGCGCTGCCTGGAGGAGGGCGCCAGTGTGATCATCGCCGATATCGAGGACGGTGACGGTGCCTCGCGCGCGGCAGCGCTGGACGGCAAGCACGCGGGACGCTGCCTGTTCAAGGCGGCCGACGTCACCGACACCGACCAGGTCGACCACCTGTTCGAGCATGCGGTGGCCGAGCTGGGCAGCGTGGATGCGGTGTTCAACAACGCCGGCATCGGCGGCATCTGCCCTTCCGACGAGGTGAGCGACGAGGCGTATCTCCGGGTCATCGACGTCAACCTCAACGGCGTCTTCCGGGTGGCCCGGGCTGCCCTGCGGGTGATGTACCCGCAGGGCAGCGGCAGCATCGTCAACTGCGCCTCCATCCTCGGGGTGTTCGGTCAGTCCCAGACCGCCGCCTACACCGCCGCCAAGGGCGGCGTGGTCAACCTCACCCGTACCCTGGCCATCGAGGCGGCACCGAAGGGCGTGCGGGTCAATGCCATCGGCCCGGGCTATATCGATACGCCGCTGCTCGAGGCGCTGGATGACGACATGCTGCAGGGATTGATCAGCCTGCACCCCCTCGGCCGCCTGGGGCGCCCGGAGGAGATCGCCAACGCCTTCCTGTTCCTGGCCAGCGACGAGGCGAGCTTCATCACCGGGGCCAACCTGATGGTCGACGGGGGCTTCACCGCCGGCAAGTCGTGAGACGGCCCCGGTGGCGTGCCGGACTCCCGGATGGCGCAGTGCCGACCGGACTGCCATGCTGAAAGGGCATTCACTCAGCCGCCGATCCTGCCAGGATGGGGGCGGATGCCGAGGAGCCCATGACACCCACCCTGCTGTCAGCATCCCGGCGCCTGCTGGCGCCACTGTGTCTCATCCTGCTGCTGGTCGCCTGGAGCCAGGCTGCCGCTCGCGAGCTCGCTGCCGAACCCGATGACATGGTCGAGGTGGAGGTTGCCACCGTCGGCATGGCCGGCATGGGCGGCCCCCCCGTGGTGCTGCTGCGAGAGCCTGGCGCCAGGGAGGTGATCCCGATCTTCATCGGCCCGGTGGAGGCCGGTGCCATCCTGCGAGGGTTGCACGGGGACCGGCCGCGTCGGCCCATGACCCATGACCTGCTGGGCGACGTGCTCGACGGCATCGAGGTGCGCCTGGAACGGGTCTATGTCGACGCCATCGTCGACAACACCTTCCTGGGGATGCTCGAGCTGCGCCTGGCGGGGCGCGATGACCCGCTGCACATCGACAGCCGGGCCAGCGATGCCATCGCCCTGGCCCTCACCGCCGGGGCGAGCATCCACGTGGCACCGCGGGTGCTGGAGGCCGCGCGGCAGATCGAGTACGAAGGGTTCGAGGACCAGGCGGTGGTGGCACTCGGCATCACGGTCACTCCCATCGACGACGACCTGCGCGAGGCACTCGGGCTGCCGGACGAAACCGGCCTGCTGGTCAGCGATGTCAGCGGCCCGGCCGAGGAGGCCGGCATGGCCCCGGGATCGATGCTGCTCGAGGTGAACGGCGAGGCGCCCGAGAGCCCGATGCACTTCCTCGAACTGGTGCGCGGTACCGCCGAGGGCGAGGATGCCCATCTGCGCTACTGGCAGCAGGGCGAGGTCCATGGTCTCGACCTCTCCACCGATGTGCCCGCCCCCCGGCCGCGGCGCCGCGAACCGGCGACCCCGAGTATCGAGACCTGAGCGCCGACGTCTCTCCCTCCTGAAACGCCGACAGCCGCCGGGTGATGACCGGGCGGCTGTCTCGCGGTGTCTTCATGGTGCCGGTGATAGGAGTCGAACCTACGACCTACGCATTACGAGTGCGTTGCTCTACCGACTGAGCTACACCGGCTCCGTTGGCGATGATAGTGACAACCTCGGGGCATTGCCAGCGGCGGGGCGCGATCGGCGGGGGCGTCAGCGCAGCCGCGTCAGTCCCTCCTGGGCCGTGGAGGCGACCAGCCGGCCCCGGCGGTCGTAGATGCTGCCGCGGGCGAAGCCACGGGAAGCGCCGGCCCAGGGGCTGTCCATGTCGTAGAGCAGCCAGTCGTCGAGCTTGACGTCATGATGGAACCAGAGCGCGTGGTCGAGGCTGGCGATCTGCAGTGTCGGGTCCCGGAAGGTGATGCCGTGGGGCACCAGTGCCGTGGTCAGCAGGTTGAAGTCGGAGCTGTAGGCGAGCAGGTAGCGGTTGAGTGCCGGGTCGTCGGGCAGTCTGCCGGCGAGGCGGAACCAGAGCCGCTTGCGTGCGGGCTGGCCGGGCGCTGCCTCGTCGCCGAGGTGCAGGAACTCGATGGGGTGGCCGGGGAAGCGCTCCACCCGGGCGTCGGTACGCTCCAGCGTCTCGGGCAGGGCCACCTCGGGCATTGTCGGCTGGTGGGTGAACCCCGCCTCCTCGCCGTGGAAGGAGGCGCTGCAGAAGAAGATCGGCCGCCCCTTCTGGATGGCGGTGACCCGGCGGGTGGTGAAGCTGCCGCCGTCGCGTACCGCATCGACCTGATAGACTACCGGGCGATGGGCATCGCCCGGGCGCAGGAAGTAGCCGTGCAGCGAGTGGGCGCGCCGCGAGGGGTCGACGGTCTGGCTGGCGGCCGACAGGGCCTGGCCCAGCACCTGGCCGCCGAACAGCTGGGGCAGGCCGAGATCCTGGCTGGTGCCGCGGAACAGGTTCTCCTCGAGGGCTTCCAGGCCGAGCAGGTCCACCAGGGCATTCAGGGCGTCAGGCATCGTCGCTATCCTCCGGGGGCCGCCGGCGGAGGAGCGCCGGCGGTGTCATACGATCGTTTCATGGTGTTCAGTCTACCGGAGTCGATGCCGATGCGCAGTGACGAATTCTACATGCACCGGGCGCTCGATCAGGCCCGGGAGGGGCTGGCCGCCGGCGAGGTGCCGGTGGGGGCGGTGGTGGTGGATGCCGCCGGCGAGATCGTCGGCGGCGGCTTCAATGCCCCGGTCTCGGGGCATGACCCCAGTGCCCATGCCGAGATCCGGGCCCTGCGCGACGCCGGCGAGCGGCTCGGCAACTACCGGCTGGACGGCTGCACCCTCTACGTGACCCTGGAGCCCTGCCTGATGTGTACCGGGGCCATCATCCATGCCCGCCTCGCCAGGGTGGTCTACGGGGCCGCCGAGCCCCGCACCGGGATGGTGGAGTCGAAGGCCAACCTCTTCGCCCAGCCCTGGCACAATCACCGTGTCGAGGTGGAGGGCGGGGTGCTGGCCGCCCGGGCGGCTCGGCTGCTGCGTGAGTTCTTCGCCGCGCGGCGGGAGGAGGGCGAGCCCGGTTGACCCTTACTGCCTCACCGAGGGAACGACTTCGAACGCCTCCCGCTCATGCTCGGCGGGCAGCCGGACATCGAGCCGGTGGAACTGCTGCTGGCTGCGATCCACATAGGAGAGGATCTCGTGGTAACGGCGAATGTTGCGCACGTAGATCACCGGCTCGCCACCCCGGGCATAGCCGTGCCGGGTCTGGCTGTGCCATTCGCGTTCCTGCAGCAGCGGCAGCGACTCGCGCACGTCGCGCCAGAGGTCCGGGTCCCCTCCGCGCCGTTCGGTGATCCGGCGTGCGTCATACAGGTGCCCCAGCCCCACGTTGTAGGCCGCCATGGCCATGAACAGCCGGTCCTCCCCGGTGATCGACTCCGGCAGGCGATCCTTCAGGCTGCGCAGGTAGCGAGCGCCGCCGTCGATGCTCTGCTCCGGGTCGAGGCGGTCGTCGACGTCCAGGTCGCCGGCGGTGGGCAGGGTCAGCATCATCAGGCCGCGCACCCCGGTGGGCGAGGTGGCCTGCGGATCCCAGTGGGACTCCTGGTAGCCCAGCGCGGCCAGCAGCTTCCAGTCGAAGTGGGTGTTCCGCGCGGCCTCGCGAAACAGCTCGGCGTACTCCGGAAGGCGCTTGTGCACGTGGTCGATGAAGGTGCGAGCCCCGACATATTCCAGGTAGTCGTCGTGGCCGAAATAGCGGGCCACGAGTCGCTCCAGCTCGCCCTCCATCCGCAGGGACTCGAGGAAGCGGTTGGCCTCCTCCACCAGCCCCAGGCCGCGCCCGGCGGGGAAGGCCCAGGCCATGGAGAGCGGCTCGCCCAGCACGAAACCCCGCTCGACGGCGGGGAAGAACAGCCGGTTGAGGCGGAACTGGTGCTCGAAGATCACGGCGGCGTCCAGGGTGCCGTCCTCGACCAGGCCGAGCAGCTCGGCGACCTCCAGGTCGGCGGACTCCCGCCAGCTCAGCTCGGGGTGCTCGGCCTGCAGTTCCCGCAACACCAGGTCGGTGCCTGAGCCCCCCAGGGTGGCGATGGCGAGGTCGTCCAGGTCGTCGAGCGCCTTCACCGGTGGCAGCCCCCGGCGGTAGACCAGCAGCGGCTGCAGGTCGAGGATCGGCCGGCTGAAGATGACGCCCTCCAGGGTCGGGTCCAGCGGCAGGGCGGCCGCCCCCAGGTCGCCCTCGCGGCGGACCGCGTCGAGCACGCCGGAGATATGGTGGCTGGCATCCAGGGTCAGGCTGACATCGAGATGGGCGGCGAAGCGTCGCATCAACTCGTACTCGAAGCCGGTGGGACCCTGCCGACCCTCGTAGTAGGTGGTGGGGGTGTTGCGGGTGTGCACGCTGATGAAGTCGCGCGCCAGCACGTCCTCGAGATGCCGGCCATTGGGCACCTCGGGCCGTTCCGGCACGAGGCTCAGGAGCAGCGCGACCACCAGGGCGGCATGGCCGCGCCGGACGCGCCGGAAATGGTCGGGAAGGGCTGTGGGCATTCGGGCACTGGATGACGACGGGACTCGTCACCATAACCAGCGGACGGCGAGCTGTCATCTCCGTGATTTCTCGCGCCCCGCGCTTTCCAGTATCATGTTCGCTCGTTGCCGCAGGCCGCGGCCCCGGATTTATCTGCTTCAGAGGCTCCAAGACATGCTCGAACTGCGAGGCGCGCCCGCCCTTTCCGCTTTCCGTCATGCCAAGCTGCTGGCCGCCCTGCGCGACACCGTTGCCGACGTCGAGTCGCTGCATGCCGAGTACGTGCACTTCGTCGACCATGACGGCGAGCTGGCCGGTGATGACATGACCGTGCTGGAGCGACTGCTGGACTATGGCACCAGGGACGAGGGGGAGCGCACCGGCCCGACCGATGGCCAGCTGTTTCTGGTGGTGCCGCGTATCGGCACCCAGTCGCCCTGGTCCTCCAAGGCCACCGATATCGCCCGCAACTGCGGCCTGGACCAGGTCCGGCGCATCGAGCGCGGCATCGCCTACCGGGTCAGGCTCAAGGGCATGCTCTCCGAGAAGGCCTTCGACAGGATCGTCGCCGCCCTGCACGACCGCATGACCGAGACGGTGCTGGCCAACGCCAGCGACGCGGCGAAGCTGTTCGCCCACCATGAGCCGGCGCCACTGGGCAGCGTCGACATCCTCGAGGGGGGGCGGGAAGCGCTGGCCACCGCCAACGTCGAGCTGGGCCTGGCACTGGCCGAGGACGAGATCGACTATCTTCTGGAGGCCTTCCGGGAACTGGGTCGCAATCCCGCGGATGTCGAACTGATGATGTTCGCCCAGGCCAACTCCGAGCACTGCCGTCACAAGATCTTCAACGCCGACTGGCTGATCGACGGCGAGGCGCAATCGCACTCGCTGTTCCGGATGATCAAGAACACCCATGCGGTGTCGCCCGAGGGCATACTTTCGGCCTACAGCGACAATGCCGCGGTGATCCGTGGCACGACGGCACCGCGCTTCTTTCCGGCCCCCCTCACCGGCCAGGCGGGCGAGCGCGCCGTCTACTCGAGCGTCGAGGAGCCGATCCACATCCTGATGAAGGTGGAGACCCACAACCACCCGACCGCGATCGCGCCCTATCCCGGCGCCGCCACCGGCGCCGGCGGCGAGATCCGCGACGAGGGTGCCACCGGCATCGGCGGCAAGCCCAAGGCGGGCCTGACCGGCTTCACCGTCTCCAACCTGCGTATCCCCGAGTTCGTGCAGCCCTGGGAGGCCTTCGACTACGGCAAGCCGGAGCGCATGCAGTCGGCGCTGGAGATCATGCTGGATGGCCCCATCGGCGGTGCCGCCTTCAACAACGAGTTTGGCCGGCCCAACCTCGCCGGCTATTTCCGCAGCTACGAGCAGGAGGCGCTGGGCCGGGACGGTATCGAACGCCGCGGCTTCCACAAGCCGATCATGATCGCCGGCGGCTACGGCAACATCCGCGACGGCCACGTCCAGAAGGGCGAGATCCCCGTGGGGGGCAAGCTGATCGTGATGGGCGGCCCGGCCATGCTCATCGGCCTGGGCGGCGGCGCGGCCTCGAGCATGGCCTCCGGGGCATCGAGTGCCGACCTGGACTTCGCCTCGGTGCAGCGCGAGAACCCCGAGATCGAGCGCCGCGCCCAGGAGGTGATCGATCGCTGCTGGGCCCTGGGGGAGCAGAACCCCATCCGCTTCATCCACGACGTGGGCGCCGGCGGCCTCTCCAACGCCCTGCCGGAACTGGTCAAGGACGGCGAGCGCGGCGGCCGCTTCGACCTGCGTGCCGTGCCCAACGCCGAGCCGGGGATGAGCCCGCTGGAGATCTGGTGCAACGAGGCCCAGGAGCGCTACGTGCTGGCGGTGGCGCCGGAGGATCTCGAGACCTTCGACGCCCTGTGCCGGCGCGAGCGCTGCCCCTATGCGGTGGTCGGCGAGGCCCTCGAGGCGCACCACCTGGAGGTGCGCGACGGCCACTTCGAGAGCAAGCCCGTCGACCTGCCCATGAGCGTGCTGTTCGGCAAGCCGCCGAAGATGCAGCGCGAGTTCACCCGCGAGGAGAACGAGCTGCCGGGGGTGATGCTCGACAACCTCGACCTGCGCGAGGCCATGGACCGGGTGCTGCGGCTGCCTACCGTGGCCTCCAAGAGCTTCCTGATCACCATCGGCGACCGCTCCATCACCGGCCAGGTGGCTCGCGACCAGATGGTCGGCCCCTGGCAGGTGCCGGTGGCCGATGTCGCCGTGACCACGGCCGGCTTCGACACCCATGCCGGCGAGGCCATGGCGGTGGGCGAGCGCCCGCCGGTGGCATTGATCGACCCCGCCGCCAGCGCACGGCTGGCGGTGGCCGAGGCGATCACCAACCTGGCCGCGGCCGCCATCGACGGGCTCGGCGACATCAAGCTCTCCGCCAACTGGATGAGCGCCGCCGACCATCCCGGCGAGAACCAGGCGCTGTATGACGCCGTGCACGCGGTGGGCATGGAGCTCTGTCCCGCACTCGGCATCGCCATCCCGGTGGGCAAGGACTCGATGTCCATGCGCACCGCCTGGCAGGAGGAGAACGACCGGGGCGAGGTCGAGGAGAAGAGCGTCACCTCGCCGCTCTCCCTGGTGGTCACCGGCTTCGCCCCGGTGCGCGATGCCATGCGGACCCTCACCCCGCAGATCAACCTGGAACAGGACGAGTCCGACCTGATCCTCGTCGACCTGGGCGGCGGCCGCAACCGCCTGGGCGGCTCGGCGCTGGCCCAGGTCTACGGCCAGGTGGGCTGCGAGTGCCCGGACCTCGACGACCCGGAGGACCTCAAGGCGTTCTTCGCCGTCATCCAGGGCCTCAATCGTGACGGCAAGCTGCTCGCCTACCATGACCGCAGCGATGGTGGCCTGCTGGTGACCCTGCTGGAGATGGCCTTCGCCGCCCATGCCGGCCTGGAGATCAAGCTCGACTGGCTGATCGACGAGCCGGCCGAGGCGGTGAACGCGCTGTTTGCCGAGGAGCTCGGCGCGGTGATCCAGGTGAACCGCCAGTACACCGAGGAGGTGCTGGCGCAGTTCGCCGCCGCCGGCCTCGAGACCTGCGGCGTCATCGCCCGGCCGCGTTACGACGACCAGGTGCGCGTGACCCTCTTCGAGGAGCCGTTGCTCGAGACCACCCGGCTGCTCACCCAGCGCACCTGGGCCGAGACCAGCTACCGGATGCAGGCGCTGCGCGACAATCCCGACTGCGCCAAGAGCGAGTTCGACGGCCTGCTCGACGACCGTGACCCGGGCCTCTCCGCCACGCCGACCTTCGACGTGGACGAGGACATCGCCGCCCCCTACCTGAACACGACCCGGCCGGCCGTGGCGGTGCTGCGCGAGCAGGGCGTCAACGGCCAGCTGGAGATGGCCTGGGCCTTCGACCGCGCCGGCTTCGAGGCGGTGGACGTGCACATGAGCGATATCCTCGCCGGGCGTGTGACCCTGGAGGCATTCAAGGGGCTGGTGGCCTGCGGCGGCTTCTCCTACGGCGACGTGCTGGGGGCCGGCGGCGGCTGGGCCAAGTCGGTGCTCTTCAATGCCCGTGCCCGCGAGCAGTTCGCCGGCTTCTTCCAGCGCGACGACAGCTTCGCGCTGGGCGTCTGCAACGGCTGCCAGATGCTGGCCCAGCTCAAGGAGCTGATTCCCGGTGCCGAGAACTGGCCGCGTTTCGTGCGCAACGAGTCCGAGCAGTTCGAGGCTCGGGTGGCCATGGTGCAGGTGGAGCAGAGCCCGTCGATCCTGCTGGCCGGCATGGAGGGCTCGCGGCTGCCCATTGCCGTGGCCCACGGCGAGGGACGCAGCGAGTTCCGCGACAGCGCCCACCTGCGTCGCATGCAGGGCAGCAGCCAGGTCGCCCTGCGCTACGTGGATAACTACGGCCAGGTGACCACCCGCTACCCGGCCAACCCCAACGGCTCGCCCTCCGGCATCACGGGCCTGACCACCCCGGATGGCCGGGTCACCATCATGATGCCGCACCCCGAGCGCGTGGTGCGGGCGGTGACCAACTCCTGGCGCCCGGCGGAGTGGACCCGCGAGGGTCCCTGGATGCGGCTGTTCCGCAACGCCCGGGTCTGGCTGGGGTGATCCCTCGGCGTTGAATGGTCCGAACGACGCGAGGCGGCCGGTGGCCGCCTCGCGTCGTTCGGGGTGCCTGGGCAGCGCTGCCTAGCACAGGGCGATGGGGCGGGCGAGGTGTTCGCCGTCGGTCAAGCGCCTGCCGAGCACGCCGAGCTCAGAGCGCTTCTGCTGGACGATGGTGTCCAGCAGGGGGTGAAGTGCGGCGGAGCTGGCCTCGCGCAACTGCTCGTAGAAGCGCCGTGATGCCTCGGCGTCCATGAGGGCCTGGGTCAAGGCGTCCATGGCCATGCCTTCGCAGTCGATGAAATGGCAGGGGTCGGCCTGCTTGCCATGCCGCTTGGCGTGCAGCATGGCGCCGTAGCGGTCGCTGCTCGACAGCGGGTACAGCAGCTCCATCTGCTGGGCGATGTGACCAAGCTTCTTCAGGCGCATCTCGCATTCGATACCCAGCCCGGCCATCATGCGGCTGATGCCCGTGTTGTAGGTGAGGAAGCTGAAGGCGAGGCGACGGTAGCGGGTGAGTTCGGCCAGCTCGTGGGTGCCGGCGAGGGCCAGCAGCTGGTCGACTCGCCAGCTGTTCCGGCAGGGAGACCGCGGGGCAGGCGTGGGACGTCGGGTGGGTGTCGTCGGCATGGCGGTGTCCTCTCGTGGTGGGGGAGTGACATCGGGGAGTCCGACAGCCGCGTGAGGTACGAGGGCGACCGCTCGGCAGTTGATGCCCTTCGTTTGTCGTGGCGCGTTACGCTGTTGATCCGTGACCCGATGCCCGCATGATGGGAAGAGCCGTACACTCGTGATGAGTGTCGCCATCACGCCTTGGACATTGGTCTGATACCCGGTGGTCAGCTCACTATAGTCCAGGCCAGGAGGATTCCGGATGAAAGTTCTTCATGGCGAGCGTCCCCCACCGGCACCTTGCCCATGCGGGGCATGAAACGGCTGTTTGAATGCTTGGGCGGGACTGGTCACACTCTGTCGGTGACACCCATACAGGAGAGTGGCATGGCAGTGACGGAACGCTTTCATGATCGAGTGGCCGTGGTCGTCGAGGACCATGTGGCCGAAGTGCGCCTGGCGCGGCCGAAGCAGCACAACGGCCTCGACTGGCCGATGATCGATGGCCTGCTGACGGCGCAGCATCGGCTGGTCGAGCTCGCGAAGGAGGGCGATGAAGGGTTGCGTGCCGTGATCCTCGGGGGAGAGGGGGACAGCTTCTGTGCCGGACTCGACATGGGCGCCATCATGGGCGAGCCGACGCGGCTGCCGACCCTGCTCGAGGCCGACGCGGCCGGCGTCAACACGGTGCAGCGCCTGGCGCTGGGCTGGCGCGAGGTCGGGGTGCCGGTGATCGCCGCCCTCCATGGCCATGTCTACGGGGGCGGGCTGCAGATCGCCCTGGGCGCCGACATCCGAGTCAGCCACCCCGAGGCTCGGCTGGCGTTGCTGGAGATCGTCTGGGGCATCATCCCCGACATGGGCATCAGCGTCACGGCGAGCGACATCCGCGGGGACGTGCTGCGCGAACTGGCCTGGACCGGCCGCAAGGTCACGGGCGAGGAGGCGCTGGCGCTGGGGCTGGTCACGCGGCTGGCCGACGACCCGTGGCGCACGGCCCGGGATATCGCCACCGCCGTGGCCGAACGCTCGCCCAGGGCGGTGGCCGCGGCCCGCGAGCTCTTCACCCTGGCGCCGGACATGCCGCCCCGCGAGCGGCTGGCGCTGGAGGCCCGCCTGCAGCATGGCCTGCTGGGAGGGGAGGAGCAGCTCGAGGCGGTGGCGGCGAGGCTGGCAGGGCGTCAGCCGCGCTTCTGACCCCTGACGCGGGCGGTGGTGGCGGGTAAGATGGCGGCGTTCCGTCGCCACTGCGGTCTGCCCATGCCCGTCGCGCCCGTCCCCGTGCCCCCATCGCTGCGCCCCTACCAACGGGAGGCGGTCAGCCGGGTGGTCGAGCACTTCCGCGCCGCGGACGACCCGGCGGTGGTGGTACTGCCCACCGGCAGCGGCAAGTCGCTGGTGATCGCCGAGCTGGCGCGGCTGGCGCGGGGACGCGTGCTGGTGCTGGCCCATGTGCGGGAACTGGTGGAGCAGAACCACGCCAAGTACCTCGATTACGGGCTCGAGGCCGATATCTTCAGTGCCGGGCTCGGCCGCAAGGAGGCGGCCCGCCAGGTGGTCTTCGGCTCGGTGCAGTCGGTGGTGCGTAACCTCGGGAACTTCGACGACGGCAACTTCACCCTGCTGGTGATCGACGAGTGCCACCGGGTCTCCCTGGACGAGGACGCGAGCTACCGCCGGGTGATCGATCATCTGCGTGCGGCCAACCCGCGCCTCAAGGTGCTGGGGCTGACCGCCACCCCCTACCGGCTGGGGCAGGGCTTCATCTATCATCGCCACCATCACGGCATGGTGCGCGGCGATGCCGGCTGCTTCTTCCGCGACTGCGTCTTCGAGCAGCCGCTGCGGCTGATGGTCAGGCAGGGCTACCTCGCCGAGCCGCGGCGCATCGATGCCGCGGTGGAGCGTTACGACTTCTCTGCGCTCGCCCCCTCCTCGAGCGGACGCTTCCGCGAGGAGGAGCTCAACCGGGTGGCGGCGGGTAATCGCGCCACCCCGGGGATCATCGCCGAGGTCGTCGAGCGCGCCCGGGAGCGCCGGGGGGTGATGTTGTTCGCCGCCACCGTGGCCCACGCCGAGGAGATCCTCGGCTACCTGCCCGCCGGGGAGGCGGCGCTGGTCACCGGCGAGACCCCCTCCGCCGAGCGCGAGCGGCTCATCCGTGCCTTCAAGGCCCGGGAGCTCAAGTACCTGGTCAACGTGGCGGTGCTGACCACCGGCTTCGATGCCCCCCACGTGGACCTGATCGCCATCCTGCGTCCCACCGAGTCGGTGAGCCTCTACCAGCAGATCGTCGGCCGCGGCCTGCGCCTCTCGCCGGGCAAGCGCGACTGCCTGATCCTCGACTACGCCGGCAACCCCTGGGACCTCTACGCCCCCGAGGTGGGCAGCCCCAGGCCCGCCGGTGACACCGAGCCGGTGCAGGTCGAGTGCCCGGCCTGCGGCCATGCCAACCTCTTCTGGGGGCGGCGCGACGGGGAGCTCGTCATCGAGCACTTCGGCCGCCGCTGCCAGGGGCTGGTTCTTTCCAGTCGCGCCCGACCCCGCGCGAAAAGCGTAAATTCAACCGCCGACTATCGCGACCCGACCCGCACGCAAGGCGCTGGGCCAAAACCACCAACGACGGCGATGGAGCAATGTTCGTTTCGCTTTCGCTTCAAGGTGTGTGGCGACTGCGGCGCCGAGAACGATATCGCCGCCCGTCGCTGCCACGGCTGCCAGACGCTTTTGGTCGACGCCGACGACAAGCTGAAGGAAGCGCTGCGCCTGCGCGACGCCCGGGTGCTGCGCGTTTCCGGCATGCAGCTGGAGGCCACCCTCAACGGCCGGGGGCTACCGCGCCTCAAGGTGACCTACCATGACGAGGATGGCGCGACGCTGTCGGAGTGGTTCGCCCTGGAGACACCGGCCCAGCGCGGCGCCTTCGCCGCGGCCTTCCTGCGTGACCACCTGCGCGCACCGGGCGTGCCCTTCCGTCCCGCCACCCCCGAGGAGGTCATTGCCGAGCAGCGTCGCCTGCGCGCCCCGGACTTCGTGGTGGGGCGCCGGGTGGGCCGCCACTGGCAGGTGCGCGAGAAGCTGTTCGACTACACCGGGCGCCACAGGAAGGCGGCCGATGCCGGCTGAATTACCCCCGATGGCGAGGAGTTGGTAGACTGACGGATCGATCATCCGTCGATTCGTCGAGAGGCCAGGCCCCGCGTGAGCGAAACGTCCCAGACAGCAGCACCCCGGAGTGCCGTGCCACCGGCAGCCGAGCAGGCCGTGGCGCTGGGGCGGCTGTTCGACGAGCCGATCACCGAGCTGCCGGAGGACCTCTACATCCCGCCGGAGGCACTGCGGGTCTTCCTCGAGGCCTTCGAGGGGCCACTGGACCTGCTGCTCTACCTGATCCGTCGCCAGAACCTGGATATCCTGGCCATCGACGTGGCCGCCATCACCCGCCAGTACATCGAGTACGTGGAGCTGATGAAGGCCCTGGAGATCGAGCTGGCCGGGGAGTACCTGCTGATGGCGGCCATGCTGGCCGAGATCAAGTCGCGCACCCTGTTGCCGCGCCCGCCGAAGGAGGGCGGTGACGACGAGGAGGAGGACCCGCGCGCCGAGCTGATCCGCCGGCTGCAGGAGTACGAACAGCTCAAGAGTGCCGCCGAGGCGCTGGCCGAGCTGCCGCGACTGGGACGTGACTGGTTCCCGGCGCGGGCGGTGCTGCCGCCGCTGGAAGCCCGGGTGATCCACCCCGAGGTGGAACTCGACGAGTTGCTCGGGGCGCTCGCCGGCATCCTGCGTCGTGCCGAACTCAACCAGGCGCACCAGATCAGCCGCGAGGTGCTCTCGACGCGGGAGCGGATGCTCAGGATCATGGAGCGGCTGAATCACGAGCAGTTCACCCCGTTCGAGGCACTGTTCACCCTCGAGGAGGGGCGGGCTGGCGTGGTGGTGACCTTCATGGCGATCCTCGAGCTGGCCAAGGAGGCGATGATCGAGATCGTGCAGAATGCACCGCTCTCGCCGATCCACGTACGGGCTCGCCTGGAGGAGCAGGAGGCCTTCGAGGTGGAGGCCCTGGAGGAGGGCGGCGAGAGCCCCTTCGACGAGCGTCCCGCCACTGATCCGGAAGGGAGTGCCCCGGCATGACCGCCATGGAATTTCCCGACGCGCTGGACGAGATCCTCGAGGCGGCCCTGCTGGCGGCCGGGGAGCCGCTGGGGCTGGATCGCCTGGAGGGCCTGTTCGACGATCACGAGCGCCCGCCGCGACGCGCCCTGCGCGAGGCCCTGGAGCGGCTCGGGATCCGCCACGAGCGCGGTGCCATGGAGCTGATCGAGACCGCCTCGGGCTACCAGCTGCGCATCAGGCCGCGGCTCTCCTCCTGGGTGTCGCGGCTGTGGGACGAGCGCCCCCAGCGCTACTCCCGGGCGCTGCTCGAGACCCTGGCGCTGATCGCCTATCGCCAGCCGGTGACCCGTGGTGACATCGAGGAGGTGCGCGGGGTCACGGTGAGCGGCTCGATCATGCGCACCCTGCTCGAGCGTGGCTGGATCCGCGTGGTGGGGCATCGTGATGTCCCGGGGCGCCCGGCGGTCTATGCCACCACGCGCAGCTTCCTCGATGACTTCGGCCTGAAGACCCTCGACGAGCTGCCGCCGATGCACGAGCTCAAGACCTTCGACGAGCCGGCCTTCGAGGAGAGCGCGCCCCCGCCGCCCCAGGAGGCGCTGCTGGCCCAGGCCGATGCCCCCCTCGACGAGGGCGAGGGGGACGACGACACGAATCACGAGGGCCTCGAGGCGGGTGACATCGCCACAGGGGCCGTCGAGCCGACGGCCGGGATGGCCGACGATGACCACGCCGGGATGGCGTCCGAACGGGCAGGGCTGAGCTTCGCCGATCTGGAGGCCCGCCTGTCCGAACGTGCCCGCGGCCGCGTCGACGATGACGCTGCCCCGGGGGCGGAATCCACACCCAGTGAGACAGACGACTGATGAGCAACACCACCGAGAAACTGCAGAAGGTCCTGGCCCGCGCCGGGCTGGGCTCGCGTCGCGAGATGGAGGCCGCCATCGCCGATGGCCGGGTCAAGGTCAACGGCAAGGTGGCGACCCTGGGCGACCGTATCGAGATGCGCGACAGGGTCAGCTTCGACGAGCGCCCGGTGACCCTGCGCGGCGCCGAGGAAGTGCCGCGCCGGGTGATCATGTACAACAAGCCCGAGGGCGAGCTCTGCACTCGCAAGGACCCGGAAGGGCGCCGCACCGTCTTCGACCGCCTGCCGCGGCTCAAGGGCGAGCGCTGGATCGCCATCGGTCGTCTCGATATCAACACCAGCGGCCTGCTGCTGTTTACCACCGATGGCGAACTGGCCAACCGGCTGATGCATCCCTCTACCCAGGTGGAGCGCGAATACGCCGTGCGGGTCATGGGCGAGGTGAAGAAGGAGCAGATCGTGGCCATGGTCGAGGGCGTGATGCTCGACGATGGCCCGGCGCGCTTCACCGATGTCCAGGAGTTCGGCGGCGAGGGCATCAACACCTGGTTCCATGTGGTGATCATGGAGGGCCGCAACCGCGAGGTGCGTCGCCTGTGGGAGTCCCAGGGGCTCACCGTCAGCCGCCTCAAGCGGGTGCGCTACGGCAACATCTTCCTCGACAAGCGGGCCCGTGCCGGCGAGTGGACCGAGCTGACCCAGGACGAGGTCGACGACCTGGCCGCCCAGGCGGGGCTGGCACCGCGCAAGGTGCCGGAGCTGACGCCGGACGAGAAGAACCGCTGGAGCCGTGACAAGAACAAGCGTCGTCCGGTGCAGGCCATGCGCAAGCCGAAGGGGGGGCGCAGCCGCTGAGCGTGCTGCCTGCGACCAAAGGCAATAAAGCGCTTGCTTTCAGGCAGCTGGATCAGTAATATCTGCCCCCGTTCGGACGGGTCGTTAGCTCAGTTGGTAGAGCAGTTGGCTTTTAACCAATTGGTCGTAGGTTCGAATCCTACACGACCCACCATCCGAGCCTGTATGCTTGTCCGCAAGCACCGGGTCGTTAGCTCAGTTGGTAGAGCAGTTGGCTTTTAACCAATTGGTCGTAGGTTCGAATCCTACACGACCCACCAGATTGCCGACAAAGCCCCCTCGCTTCCAGAAAGCGAGGGGGCTTTGTCGTTATGGGATCCGCGGATTGATCCCCTAATGCTCCAGCCGTACCCGACGCAGGTTGTAATCGCCTCCATGATTCACCAGCGTGAAGCCCTGGAAGCCTTGGCGAAGACGCTGATCCTGTGCCTGCAGCACACGCCGGCCATCCATCCAGACTTGCATGTTCCCGCTCTCGTCGCGGGTCCAGCTCAGCATATGGAAGCGGCCATCCTCGAGGTCGAGCGCGCCCGCGGTGCTGGCGATCACCTCGCCCCCATCGGTCGTCATCCGTACCAGGCTGAGCCCGGGCCGCGAGCCCGGGTTGTAGACCAGGCGGTAGCCTCCGCCGGGCTGATTGCCCTGGAACAGCCCCACTTCCAGGCTGCCCGGTCGCTGGTGGGAGGCCAGTTCCAGCTCCAGTCTGAAGGCGTTGTCGACCGGTGCATGGACGAAAATTCGGGCCGCGTCCCCGAATTCGACCTCTGCCGCCTCCGGCGGTGCCGCGTCTGGCGTCAGCCCGCCCGCCTGTCCGAGGATCAACTGGAGCATCGCCAGGCCGATCTCCTCCGGTCGCTCCGGGCGGAGCGTCGTTGAGGCGGGGGTGGCCACCTGTGGCTTCTCAACGATGCTGCGCAACCCGCCATCATCGATTGCGAAGCGTCCGCTGAGCACGGTCCAGGGTGGGTTGCGCCGGAAATCACCGTCGCTGAAGGCGTCGTCCAGGGCGACCCGTCTTGCCGGTGTCGGCTCCGGCTCGGGTGGCGCCGTGGCCACCGGCTCCCGGCCCGTCTGCCGTAATCGAGCCAGCAGTGCCGTCGTCGGTTGACCATCCTGGGCCAGGCCCACCGTGCCCTGGTAATCGCGAATCGCATTACGGCTGCGAGTTCCCATCAGACCGTCCACCGGACCGGCCTCGTAGCCGAGTCGGTTGAGTTCGCGCTGGACTTCGGTCACCAGCTGTCGGTCCGACAGGGTCTCGACAGGTGGCGCTGGTTCGTGCGCTCTCCCCGACGATGTCGCCCTCGGCTGCCAGGCGCGGGCTGCCTGTTGGGCCTCGCTGATCTGTTGCGCGGTCATCCGCGCCGCCACTGCATCCCGCGCAGTGGCGGCATGGCGGTGGCCGCGAGCCGCGGCCAGGTTGTACCACTTGTGCGCCTCCACGAAGTCCTGGAGCGTCCCTTGGCCGGCCTCGTGCATCTGCCCCAGCATGTACTGGGCCTCGGCGTTGCCGATGGCGGCAAGCCGGTCGAACATCTGCAAGGCCGGGCGGTACTCCTGCCGCTCGTAGGTCTGCAGGGCGTCGGTGTAGCCGTCATCGGCACTGGTCAGCGCGATGTGACCGAACAGAAAGAGCAGGAACACGAATCCTTTGAGGATGATCACGGGGCATCTCCAGTGAACGGGGCGGCATCTTCGGCCTGCAGCCTCCCGGCTTCACCGTGCTGCCTTGCCACTCGACTCTCTCGTCGCTTGTCTCAACGAAGACCGAGAACGGAAAGAACCACCAGCACGATGACGACTGCGCCGACGATATAGACGATATTGTTCATGAAGCTTTCCTCTGCGGCGCATTATCCTGTTTCAGGATGCTGCGGGATGGTTCGTGTCATGATGGCGTCGCAGTCCGTGCGACGCGTGGCGCAACTCCCTGTACCGGCTGTTCCCTTGCCACACCCATGTTGAGGCTATGCCAACGGCGCCCCCCCGTCTGTGCGCTGGCGTACATGGCCATCCTGATGCCTGGTGGAACGCTCTTCGGCTAGAAGTCGAAAAAGAGTTGCGACGGCCGGAGGGAGCGATCCAGACCTGGTTCGAGCCGCCTTCGTTGAATGAGCAGGGTATTCATCCCGGCCGTGAAGCACTGATGCCCATTTCGGCCATTTCGCTTGGTGTGGTACATGGCCGTGTCGGCGTTGTGCATGAGGGTATCGGCATCGTCGGCATCATCCGGGTAGAGACTGATGCCGATGCTGAGCGTGATGAGGAGTTCATGACCATGGATACGATACGGTCTGCCCAGGACGGCAAGTAGTTTTTCCGCGACCCTGGTGGCATCCTCAGGCTTCATGATCTCGGCGAGCAGGATCACGAATTCGTCGCCACCCTGACGGCAGACGGTGTCGATGTCGCGCATGCAGTCCTGAAGGCGACTCGCAACCGCCTGGAGCAGACTGTCCCCCAGAGCATGGCCGAACGAATCATTGATGGGCTTGAAGGCGTCAAGGTCAAGATAGAGCAGGGCGACCAGGTGTCGGTGTCGTCGGGCCAGGCCAATGGCCCGGGAAAGCCGTTCCGTCAGCAGGGCACGATTGGGCAGGCCGGTGAGCGCATCATGCTGCGCCAGATAGGCCATCCTCGCCAGCATGACCTGTGAGCGAGTGGCGTCGTGGAACACGATCACGGCGCCGGTGACTCGACCTTCCCGGTCACGGGTGGGCGCCGCTGAATCCTCGATCTCGAGCTTGCTGCCATCCTGTCGGACGAGCACACCATCCAGGGCGAGGCCTACCGTTCTGTTCTCCTCGATGGCCCGCTGCCCAGGGGGAATGCTCGTTTGCTGTGTCTTGCCATCGACGCGATGGAACACTCGGGAAAGTGGCTTGCCGATCGCCTCCGGTTCCGACCAGCCTGTCAGGGTCTCAGCCACTCGGTTCATGTAGGTGACCGTACCGTGAAGATCGATGGTCAGGACGGCATCGCTGATTGTGTCGAGAGCCACCCGAGCCCATGCCGTCTCGGCATCCACGGCCGCTGCGACTTCCCGTCTCGAGGCGTGGATCTGGGGGTGTCCTTGCCGTACCGGTTCCTCTGCGCGTAAGGAGGATGAAGGCAGCGGCGTCCAGGCGGTGCCCTGGTGCATCGAGTCATCCTTCATGCACTCGGCCTGGCAACGCGCCTTACCCATGGGCCGCACGCCCAAGGGAGAGGCAAGAGCGGTGTGGCCCGGTGCGGCGCTGGAGACCATGAGACAAGAGACGTCATCATCCGAAACGTGGGCACTACCATGAGCTGGTTTCCTGTTCCGCCTGCGTGTGAGCCCCGGCAGGACGGCATTGCCTGACCCGAGCCTTGGGGCTTGGCCGGTATCCAGCGAGCGTAGTGGCGTGACGGAGTCGCTTCCGTGCGCTAGCGTACACAGCATGTGCTGCGGTTCCTGCGCCTGAGTCGGCGGGTGGGGGAGAACAGCGAGAACCATTGGACGAGTCCACTTTTCGTACCCTGTACGGGGGTGGCTTGCCTGAAGCGGGAGTGTCCGTCATGGCCTTGCAACATGACCCTCGTCAGAATCACTTGCTGGCGGTCCTGCCGAGGGATGAATACCAGCGCCTGGCGCCTCACCTCGAACGGGTCGAGCTGAAGCTGGGGGATTCGCTGGTCGAGTCGGGAAAGGTGATGCATCATGTCTATTTTCCGACGGATTCCATTGTCTCGCTACTGTGCGTCATGGAGGATGGTGATTCGACAGAAATTGCCGTCGTCGGCGCCGAGGGTATCGTCGGCATCTCGCTGTTCATGGGCGGTGAAACCACGCCGAGCCGTGCCATCGTGCAGAGTGCCGGCAGTGCCTATCGCCTCAAGGGGCAGCTGCTGAAGGACGAATTCGATCGCGCGTCGACCCTTCAGCACCTATTGTTGCGTTACACCCAGGCCCTGATCACCCAGATGGCGCAGACGGCGGTATGCAACCGGCATCACAGCCTGGATCAGCAGCTGTGTCGCTGGCTGTTGCTGAGCCTCGACCGCCTGCCGACCAACGAGCTGGTCATGACCCAGGAACTGATCGCCAATATGCTTGGCGTTCGTCGCGAGGGCGTCACCGAGTCGGCCGGCAAGCTGCAGAGGGCCGGCCTGATTGCCTACCATCGCGGGCATATCAGCATCCTCGACAGGCCTGGCCTGGAAGCGCGGGTCTGTGAATGCTATGCGGTCGTCAAGAAGGAGTATCAACGACTGCTGGGCGATCATCACGAGTCGTGAACGAGGCACATCCTTGCTGCATCCCCCTCGCTTGAGGAGGCGAGGCTTTCCGGTGATATGTATCCTGCCGTACAGATGGACCATCGATGCCATGCTAATTTGAAACCTTGCTGCGCGAGGAGCGCTGCCCGTTTCCTGTCTAGCAGCGGACATCGATTTTTCATGGCTATTTTCCATGTGACGATTCCAGTTATCTCGAGCAGGAGCGTGCGCATGGGACTCGTTGATTTTGGCCCCGCCGGCAATCGGCTTCTCGACAGCTTGCCGCGCCAGGACAAGGTACATCTCCTCAACGGCTGCGAGGTCGTCGACCTGGTGTTCGGTGAGGTGCTCGCCGAGCCAGGCGGACCGATCTCGCATGTCTATTTTCCCCTCATGAGCTTCATTTCCCTGATTGCCAATCTGAGTGACGGGGACCGGCTGGAAGTGGCAATGATCGGCAGTGAAGGCATGTACGGGATGCCCTTGATCCTGGGGGTCGAAGAGTCGCCCTGGCACGCCCTGGTGCAGGGCGCCGGGCCGGCACTGCGCATGCCGGCGGCTGTCTTTGGCCGTCACCTGGAGCAGAGCCCCGCGCTTCAGGCGCTGCTGAGGCGCTATCTCTATGTGCTGATACACCAGCTGTCCCGGGTGGCGGCATGTACCCACTTTCATCAGGTCGAGGCCCGTCTGGCTCGCTGGCTGTTGATGACCCAGGATCGTGCGCACTCGGATCAGCTGCATCTCACCCACGAGTTCCTGGCCATGATGCTGGGGGTGCGTCGTGCCGGCATCACCCTGGCCGCCATGGCACTGCAGACGCGCCGGTTGATCCGCTATCACCGTGGAAATATCACGGTGCTGGACCGGCCCGGTCTGATCGAGGCCGCTTGTGGCTGCTATGCCTCCGATCAATGCATCTACCGTCAGGTCATCATCGAAGGGGAGGCACCATGAAATCGGCTGGTGCGCCCTGGGAAGGGTGCGCCAGCCGGGACGTCATGACGGCATCTTGGGGGCGAGCGCATTGATATCCTGGCTCATCGGGTCATCGTCGCCTCCGGCAGAGCGCCTCTCTGGCTCGCCGAGTGCCTCTTCGGGGGGCGTCTCGCGTGGTGCTTCGGGCAAGCGTTGCGGCTTGAAGGGATAGCCGTGCTGTTGTTCGCCTGGCGCGCGGTCGGGCAGGCGCGTGAATGTCTTGAATGCAGTCGTGGGAGGGGGGCTGTGCTGGATGGGGGATGGCATGGCGACCTCGTGTCACTGTCCGGCCTTCACGATGTCGTGAAGCATCGGTAGCACGACTATGGCGGAACGGCAGGCCGCCGTCGGTGCGCTAGCACACGAACGCCACCGAAACCGCCGGGAACCTCGAGTGCCCTTGACCCTGCCGGGCGGAGCCCCCACATCATGTGCATGACCCTTTTCTGGCTGGGACTGGTAAACATGCCACCGTTTTGGTCTAGAATAGGGGCTCGGGTCGACCACGGCGAGAGACGCAAGGGTTGGCCCCAGGCGCATCGTCCGCGCGGAGCGCGCGAGCCGAGATGCACCCGATCATGCAGGGGGAGCCCCTGCCAGTCACAGTGGTAGACACGATGACGATCATGACTTCCCGTGCCGATCTGCGTGAGCAGCTCGCACGCACCTACTGCCCCACCCGCATTCCCGTCGAGGACGAGGCACGCATCGAGGAGATCAAGCGTCTGCTCGAGGCCAACAATGCCGTCCTGGTGGCGCACTACTATACCGACGATGCCATACAGCAGCTGGCCGAGGAGACCGGCGGCTGCGTGGCCGACTCCCTGGAGATGGCCCGCTTCGGCGCCCGCCACGAGGCCGATACCCTGGTGGTGGCCGGCGTTCGCTTCATGGGCGAGACCGCCAAGATCCTCTCCCCGGAGAAGCGCGTGCTGATGCCGACGCTCGAGGCGACCTGTTCCCTGGACCTGGGCTGTCCGGCCGACGAGTTCAGCGCCTTCTGCGACCAGCATCCCGATCGTACCGTGGTGGTCTATGCCAACACCTCGGCGGCGGTGAAGGCGCGCGCCGACTGGGTGGTGACCTCGTCGATCGCCGTGGAGGTGATCGAGCACCTCCAGGCCCGTGGCGAGAAGATTCTCTGGGCGCCGGACAAGCACCTGGGCGGCTACATCCAGAAGAAGACCGGCGCCGACATGCTGCTGTGGGACGGCGCCTGCATCGTCCACGAGGAGTTCAAGGCCAAGGGCGTCGAGGACCTCAAGGCCCTCTATCCGGAGGCGGCGGTGTTGGTGCACCCGGAGTCACCGGCCACGGTGATCGATCTGGCCGACGTGGCGGGCTCCACCTCGCAGCTGATCAAGGCCGCGAAGGAGCTGCCCAACGACAAGCTGATCGTGGCCACCGACCGCGGCATCTTCTTCAAGATGCAGCAGGCGGTCCCGGACAAGACCCTGTTCGAGGCGCCCACCGCCGGCAACGGCGCGACCTGCAAGAGCTGCGCCCACTGCCCCTGGATGGCGATGAACGCCCTGGACAACCTGGCCGGCGCCCTGCGCCACGGCAGCGGCGAGATCTTCGTCGACGACGCGCTGCGTACCGCTGCGCTCAAGCCGCTGGAGCGGATGCTCAACTTCCAGCGCTAGGCTTCGCCTAGCGCTGGAGCTGGAAGAGCGCCCGCTTCGCGGGCTTGAGCTTGAAGCTGGAAGAAAAACCCTTGACGCCAGGGCTGGTGGCAACATGCTGATTTCCAGCTTCCAGCTTCCAGCTTCCAGCTTCCAGCTTCCAGCTTCCAGCTT
>NZ_JBMHFZ010000020.1:0-81065 GCF_049166755.1 Halomonas terrestris
ACGTGGAGAAAAGTTTCGAACGCATGGCGGAAAGGCGAAGAGCCTGTGAAACCCACTATCCACAGGCCCGGCAGACGACCACCGCCTGTGGATGGATTCCCTTGCCTCGAGGACGACAACGCCCGCGCAGGGCGGGCGTCGCAGTGGCGGCTCAATCGGCGGGCGGCGAGTGCTTCATCTTGCGCATCATCGCCATCACTGGCCCCGAGGCCACGTAGGTACCGAAGAGCAGCAGCAGCATCACCGAGGGTTCCACCGAGATCACCACGAAACCCAGCACGATGGCCAGCAGCACCACGAAGGGCACCGGCCCCTTGAGGTCGATATCCTTGAAGCTGTAGTAGCGAATGTTGCTGACCATCAGCACCCCGGCGGCGGCCACCACCATCAACATCAGCAACTTGAAGCCGAAGGCCTCGGCATCGAAGCTGTGGAAGGTCCAGACGCTGGCGGCGACGAAGGCCGCGGCCGACGGGCTCGGCAGGCCGATGAACCACTTCTTGTCGACGCTGCCGATCTGCACGTTGAAGCGCGCCAGGCGCAGCGCGGCACAGGCCACGTAGAGGAAGGCCACCACCCAGCCGGTCTTGCCGATGTCCTGCAGGATCCAGGTGAAGGATACCAGGGCCGGCGCCACGCCGAAGGAGAGCATGTCGGAAAGACTGTCATACTCGGCCCCGAAGGCGCTCTGGGTATTGGTCATCCGCGCCACTCGCCCATCCAGGCCATCGAGCACCATGGCGATGAAGATGGCCACCGCCGCCGCGGTGAAATCGCCGTTGATACCTGCCACCACGGCGAAGAAGCCGGCGAAAAGCGCCGAGGTGGTGAAGAGGTTGGGCAGCAGGTAGATCCCCTTGCGCCGGACCTTCCTGCCATCCTCGATGGACTCCTCGATGACCTCGGTCTCGCGAACGAAGGTCGCGGCAAGGTCCTCCTCGGCGGGCGGCGGCTCCGCAGCGCCGGGGGCGGTCCGTCCCTGTTCTGCACCAGACCGGTGGGCGTCATGCTCGGTATTGCGGGGGTCCTGACTCATTCGCCTCGTCCGTTGCCTGAAGGGGTTCGCTCTCGGGTGATGGCCCCATTCTACACGGTGGTGCCGGCTCGACCATGTCTGGCGTCATGGCCAGTCGCCCCCACAACGACACGAGGGCGCGGATATCCGCGCCCTCGTTGCCGGCAACGCCGCCGATGGCGATCAGTTCTTGGACTTGTCGACCAGCTGGTTGGCAGCGATCCACGGCATCATGCCGCGCAGCTTGGCGCCGACCTGCTCGATCTCGTGCTCGGCGTTCAGGCGGCGGCGCGCCGTCATCGACGGGTAGTTGGTGTTCCCCTCGTTGATGAACATCTTGGCGTACTCGCCGGTCTGGATACGCTTGAGCGCATGGCGCATCGCCTCGCGTGACTGCTCATTGATCACCTCCGGGCCGGTCACGTACTCGCCATACTCGGCATTGTTGGAGATGGAGTAGTTCATGTTGGCGATGCCGCCTTCGTACATCAGGTCGACGATCAGCTTGAGCTCGTGGAGACACTCGAAGTAGGCCATCTCCGGCGCATAGCCCGCCTCGGTCAGGGTCTCGAAGCCGGCCTTGACCAGCTCGACGGCACCGCCGCACAGCACGGCCTGCTCGCCGAAGAGGTCGGTCTCGGTCTCGTCCTTGAAGGTGGTCTCGATGATGCCGCTGCGACCGCCGCCGATGGCCGCCGCGTAGGAGAGCGAGAGCTCCTTGGCGGTGCCGGAGGCATCCTGGTGGATGGCGATCAGGTCGGGGATGCCGCCGCCACGCACGAACTCGGAGCGCACGGTGTGCCCCGGCGCCTTGGGGGCGATCATCACCACGTCCAGATCCCTGCGCGGCTCGATCTGGTTGTAGTGGATGTTGAAGCCGTGAGCGAAGGCCAGGGTCGCGCCCTCCCTGAGGTTCGGCTCGACCTGGTTCTCGTAGATCGCCTTCTGGTTCTCGTCCGGCGCCAGGATCATCACCATGTCGGCGCTCTTGCTGGCCTCCTCGACGGAGGCGACCTTCAGGCCGGCGGCCTCGGCCTTGGCGGCGGAGGAGGAACCGGCGCGCAGGGCGACGGTGACGTCGACGCCGGACTCCTTGAGGTTGTTGGCGTGGGCATGACCCTGGGAACCGTAGCCCACGATGGTGACCTTCTTGCCCTGGATGAGGGAGAGGTCGCAGTCCTTGTCGTAGTAGACGCGCATGATGTGCTCCTGTGAGGAAGGGGTGGGTAAGGGAATCAGCGTTGATGGCCACCCGCACCGTCTGTCGCGGCGCTGGGATTGCGTTGACCGATGCCGACACCTTACGCCAGTCGCCCCGTTGCGTAAAACGCGATATTTGCAACAATACATGCCGAAATATGCAATACTGTCCGGATGGACATGCGCCCCCTCCGACACTTCCTGGCCCTGGCCGATACCCTGCACTTCGGGCGCGCCAGCGATGCCTGTCATGTCAGCCCCTCGACGCTGTCCCGCTCGATCCGCCAGCTGGAGGAGAGCCTGGGCGGCGCCCGCCTGTTCGAGCGCGACAACCGCCATGTGGCGCTGACCCGGCACGGCGAGACCTTCCAGCGCTTCGCCCGGGAGACCCTGGCCCAGTGGGAACAGCTGCGCCTGTCCCTGAACAGCGAGGCCCAGCTCCTGACCGGCGAGATCAGCGTCTACTGCTCGGTGACCGCCAGCTACAGCTTCCTCTACGAGCTGCTCAGCGAGTTCCGCACCCGCCACCCGGGCATCGAGCTCAAGCTGCACACCGGCGACCCCGCCGAGGCCATGGCACGGGTGCTCGCCGGCGACGAGGACATGGCGATCACGCCCCGCCCCCGCCAGGCCCCGGAGGCGCTGGCCTTCAAGTCGCTGACCCGCTCGCCACTGGTGTTCATCGCGCCCCATGACCGGCACGACTGGATACCGGCCACCCCGGAGTCGCCCAGTGCCGAGCAGTGGCGCGAGGTACCGATGATCCTCTCGGAGGCCGGACTGTCGCGGAAATACAGCGACACCTGGTTCAGGGCACTCGGCATCGCGCCACGCATCTATGCCCAGGTGGCGGGCCACGAGGCGATCGTCAGCATGGTGGGGCTCGGGTTCGGGGTCGGCGTGGTGCCGAAGATCGTGCTCGACAACAGCCCGCTGGTGGAGCGGGTGCGGGTACTGCCGGTGAAGCCGGAACTGCCCCACTACGACGTCGGCCTCTGCGTGCTGGAGCGGCGCCTGAGGAGCCCACTGATCCGCGCGCTATGGGACGAGGTGGTGGAGCGCTGATGAAAAGGCCGCCCTGGAGGGCGGCCTGAAGCATTCAGCGACAATGCTGTATCGGGCAAGGCTTCACGTTACGAGTGAACGCGGTCGTCAATCAAAGCGAGAGCACCTTGTCGCCGCGGGCAATCCCCGACACCCCGGTGCGCGCCACCTCGAGGATGCCCACCGGCGCCATGGCCTGCAGGAAGGCATCCAGCTTGCCGGCATCGCCGGTGATCTGCACGGTGTAGAGGCTCGGCGAGACATCGACGATCTGGGCGCGGAAGATGTCCACCGTGCGCTTGACCTCGTCGCGGGCCGCGCCCAGCGCCTTGACCTTGACCAGCATCAGCTCGCGCTCGATGTGGTTGCCCTCGGTGAGGTCGACCAGCTTGACCACGTCGATCAGCTTGTTGAGGTGCTTGGTGATCTGCTCGATCACCCGGTCATCGCCCACGGTGGTCACGGTCAACCGCGACAGGCTCGGGTCCTCGGTGGGCGCCACGTTCAGCGTCTCGATGTTGAAGTTGCGCTGAGAGAACAGCCCCACCACGCGTGACAGGGCGCCCGGTTCGTTTTCCATCAGGATCGAGATGATATGGCGCATCAGGTCCGCTCCGTCTTCGAAAGCAGCATGTCACGCATGGAGCCCAGGGGCACCTGCATCGGATAGACGTGCTCGTGCGGGTCCACGGCGACGTCGAGGAACACCAGCTCGTGCTTGTCGGCAAAGGTCCTTTCCAGTGCCGGCTCGAGCTGGTCGAGGGTCTCGACCTTCAGCGCGGTGAAGCCATAGGATTCGATCAGTTTCTGGAAGTCGGGCAACGACTCCATGTAGGAGTGCGCATGGCGGGACTTGTAGTTCAGGTCCTGCCACTGGCGCACCATGCCCAGCGAGGCGTTGTTCAGGTTGACGATCTTCACGCCACCGCCGAACTGCTTACAGGTCGACAGCTCCTGCATCATCATCTGGAAGCTGCCCTCGCCGGTGACGCAGATCACCTGCTCGTCCGGGAAGTTCTGCTTGATGCCCATGGCCGCCGGGAAGCCGAAGCCCATGGTGCCGAGCCCGCCGGAGGTGATGAAACGGTTGGGCTTGTCGAACTTGTAGTACTGGGCCGCGAACATCTGGTGCTGGCCCACGTCGGTGGTCACGTAGGCCTCGCCGCGGGTGATCCGGCACAGTGCCTCGATGACCTCCTGGGGCTTGATCGCCTCGCCGGGCTGCGACGGCTCGTAGAGCTTGTCGGCCCGCTCCTCGCGCCAGCCATCGATCTTCTGCCACCACTCGGCCAGGGCCTCGGGGTTGGCGATCTCCTTGCCCTGCACCAGGCTGATCATCTCGTCGATCACGCTGGCAGCGGGGCCAACGATGGGCACGTCGGCCCGCACGGTCTTGGAGACCGAACTGGGATCGATGTCCACGTGGATGATCTTGGCCGTGGGACAGAACTTGGAGGTGTTGTTGGTCACCCGGTCATCGAAGCGCGCGCCGATGGCGATGATCAGGTCGGCATGGTGCATGGCCATGTTCGATTCATAGGAGCCGTGCATGCCCAGCCAGCCGAGGCACTGGCGGTCGCTCTGCGGGTAGGCGCCGATACCCATCAGGGTGGTGGTGATCGGGTAGCCCAGCCGCTTGACCAGGTCGGTGAGCCCTTCGCAGGCCCGGCCGGTGACCACGCCGCCGCCGGTGTAGAACACCGGGCGCTTGGCCTTGAGCATCATCTCCACGGCCTTCTTGATCTGGCCGGTATGACCACGGGTGACCGGGTTGTACGAGCGCATCTTGACCTTCTTCGGATAGACGTACTCGTAGCGCTCGGTGGGGGCGGTCATGTCCTTGGGAATGTCCACCACCACGGGGCCGGGACGTCCGGTCGAGGCCAGGTAGTAGGCCTTCTTGAGCACCTCCGGAATCTCGGTCGGGTGCCTGATCGAGAAGCTGTGCTTCACGATCGGACGGGTGACGCCGATGATGTCGGTCTCCTGGAAGGCATCGTCGCCGATCAGGTGGCTCATCACCTGACCGCACAGCACCACCATCGGGATCGAGTCCATGTAGGCGGTGGCAATGCCGGTGACCGCGTTGGTCGCGCCGGGCCCCGAGGTCACCAGCACCGTGCCGGGCTTGCCCGAGGCCCGGGCATAGCCGTCGGCGGCGTGGGTCGCGGCCTGTTCGTGGCGCACCAGGATGTGCTTGACCTTGTCCTGGCGGAACAGGGCATCGTAGATGTGCAGCGCAGCGCCGCCGGGATAACCATAGATATATTCGACGCCCTCATCCTGGAGGAAGCGGGCGATCATATCCGCGCCGGAAAGCAGTTCCACTAGTGTATCTCCCCTGGAGGTCTCGAGTGCGATCCGCTTCGCCCGTACGGCGAGCGGGGTCGAGTGCGGCGGTATGCCGCTGCCGGACACGCCGGCACCTGATGCCAAACCCTGGCAAATAGCCCTGTTGGGGCCTGCACTCTCATTCGGGAAGGCTGACTCAATGCGACATGAATCGACACTTCCCTATCGCGGCGGATCGCCGCGTCGGGGCGTTGGCCAGGACGAGCGGTTGGCCCGAACCTGGAAGTCCTTCGGCGGGTAGAGGCCATGGGGCCTACCCTTCGCGCGGTAGTGGGGGGTCACCCGCAGGAGCCCGCGCCCGCAATCAGGAACGGTCAAGATTCCATTAGCATCTCGACGGTGTCAACCGCCCGGGCCGCTCGGGTAGTCCATGGCAGGGGATTCGGCAAGGCGTTTCCGGCGCGATCGCGTCCGCAAGACGCCTGCCGAGGGGCAAAAAGGGCCCGCCGGCATGGGGAACCGGCGGGCAAGGGGTTACAGGACGCAACCTGATTTTCAGTGTAGCCCGCCGCCGACCGGGTGCCCGGTCGGCAAGGTAACGCTTTGTTAGGCTCAGCTCTGGAACACCAGCTGATCACCCTCCGCCTCGACGTGGATGACGTCGCCCGGTGAGAACTTGCCGGCCAGCAGGTCCTGGGCCAGCGGGTTCTCGATGCGGCTCTGGATCGCCCGCTTGAGCGGCCGCGCGCCGAACACCGGGTCGAACCCCGCCTCGGCCAGCTGGGCCATGGCGGCATCGCTGACCTCGAGGGAGAGGTCGTGCTCGGCCAGCCGTGCCCGCAGGCGGTCGAGCTGGATGGCGGCGATGGCCTGGATCTGCGCCTGGCCGAGGGCGTGGAACACCACCACCTCGTCGATGCGGTTGATCAGCTCGGGACGGAAGTGGTCGCTGACCACCGCCATCACCATCTCCTTCATCTGCGCGTAGTCCGAGTCGTCGCCCCCCATGCGCTGGATGATGTCCGAGCCCATGTTGGAGGTCATCACGATCACGGTGTTGCGGAAGTCCACGGTACGCCCCTGGCCATCGGTCAGACGGCCGTCCTCCAGCACCTGCAGCAGGATGTTGAAGACGTCGGCATGGGCCTTCTCCACCTCGTCGAGCAGCAGCACCGAGTAGGGCTTGCGACGCACCGCCTCGGTCAGGTAGCCGCCCTCCTCGTAGCCGACATAGCCGGGAGGGGCACCGATCAGCCGCGCCACGGAGTGCTTCTCCATGAACTCCGACATGTCGATGCGCACCATCGCCTCCTCGGTGTCGAAGAGGAAGTGGGCCAGCGACTTGCACAGCTCCGTCTTGCCCACCCCGGTGGGGCCGAGGAACAGGAAGGAGCCGTTGGGCCGGTTGGGGTCGGCCAGGCCGGCACGGGAGCGGCGCACGGCGTTGGCCACGGCGGTCACCGCCTCGTCCTGGCCGATCACCCGCTCGTGCAACGCCTCCTCCATGCGCAGCAGCTTGTCACGCTCGCCCTCGAGCATCTTGGCCACCGGGATGCCGGTCCAGCGCGAGACCACCTCGGCGATCTCCTCCTCGGTGACGTTGGAGCGCAGCAGCTGGTGCTTGGAGGTATCGGCCTCGGCCTCGCCGGCCTCGGCGATCTTCTTCTCCAGGTCGGGAATCACCCCGTACTGGATCTCGGACATGCGCCCCAGGTCGCCCTGGCGACGCGCCTGCTCCAGGTCGATGCGGGCCTTGTCGAGCGCATCCTTGAACTGGGCCGCGCCCTGGATGCTGGCCTTCTCGGCCTTCCAGATCTCGTCGAGGTCGGCGTACTCGCGCTCGAGCTCGCCGATCTGCTCCTCGAGGCTCTCGAGGCGCTTCCTCGAGGCCTCGTCGGTCTCCTTCTTGAGGTGCTCGCGCTCCATCTTCAACTGGATCAGCCGGCGGTCGAGGCGGTCCATCTCCTCGGGCTTGGAGTCGAGCTCCATGCGGATGCGCGAGGAGGCCTCGTCGATCAGGTCGATGGCCTTGTCGGGCAGCTGGCGGTCGGTGATGTAGCGGGTCGACAGCTTGGCCGCGGCGATGATCGCCCCGTCGGTGATGTCGACGCCGTGGTGCACCTCGTAGCGCTCCTTGAGGCCGCGCAGGATCGCCACGGTGTCCTCCTCGGAGGGCTCGTCCACCAGCACCTTCTGGAAGCGGCGCTCCAGGGCGGCGTCCTTCTCGATGTACTTGCGGTACTCGTCGAGCGTGGTGGCGCCCACGCAGTGCAGCTCGCCGCGGGCCAGCGCCGGCTTGAGCATGTTGCCGGCGTCCATGGAGCCCTCGGCCTTGCCGGCGCCGACCATGGTATGCAGCTCGTCGATGAACAGGATCACCCGGCCCTCCTCCTGGGCCAGCTCCTTGAGCACCGACTTGAGGCGCTCCTCGAACTCGCCGCGGAACTTGGCCCCGGCCAGCAGCGCGCCCATGTCCAGCGAGAGCACCCGCTTGTCCTTGAGCCCTTCCGGCACCTCGCCGTCGACGATGCGCTGGGCCAGGCCCTCGACGATGGCGGTCTTGCCCACGCCGGGCTCGCCGATCAGCACCGGGTTGTTCTTGGTGCGCCGCTGCAGCACCTGGATGGTACGGCGGATCTCGTCGTCGCGGCCGATCACCGGGTCGATCTTGCCGCTGGCCGCCCGCTCGTTGAGGTCCAGGGTGTACTTCTCAAGCGCCTCGCGCTGGTCCTCGGCGTTGGGATCCTCGACCCTCTCGCCGCCGCGCACGCTCTCGACGGCGGTCTCCAGCGCCTTGCGGGTCACACCGGCCTGGGTCAGCAGCTTGGTCACCGCATGGCCCATCTCCAGCGCGGCCAGCAGCACCAGCTCGCTGGCGATGTACTGGTCGCCGCGCTTCTGGGCCTCGCGGTCGGTGAGGTTGAACAGCTTGATCAGGTCGCGGGAGGGCTGCACCTCGCCGTCGAACTGGGCGACCCTGGGCAGGTCGTCGAGGTGACCCGCCAGGCCATCGCGCAGCCGGGCGGCATCGCCGCCGGCCTTCTGCACCAGCGCCTTCACGCCGGTGTCGGTGGCCTCGAGCAGCGCCAGCAGCAGGTGGCCGGGCTCGAGCTGGTTGTGTCCGCGCCCCACGGCCAGGGACTGGGCATCGGCCACGGCGTTCTGCAGCTTGGCGGTGAACTTGTCGAAACGCATTCGCTTTTTCCTCCATCGGGGTGGCGACGCGTTCGGACACGCCGCTCGTCCCTGTCGATTCGTCTTGACACACTCAATGGAGTCAGGATGGGCCGCTTTCAAGTCGGCGGCCAGAGGAAGCGGGTATCGGGTTGACGCAAGTCAAAGCCGTAAGCCGTAAGCCGGCTTGCAGCCACCAGCCCTTTCAACAAGGGTTTTCTTACCGCTTGAAGCTTGGAGCTTCCGGCTCCCCGAAGGGGTCAGCGGAGCCAGATCACGCTGGCCATGCGGCCGGTCCGGCCGTCGTCGCGGCGATGGGAGTAGAAGCGCGACTCGCAGGCGGTACAGAAATGCCCACCGCTGATGTGCGAGACCCCGAGCCGTTCGAGGCGCAGGCGCGCCAGCTTGTAGAGGTCGCCCATGTAGTGGCCGAGGCGGTAGGGGCTCGGCTCGAAGGCCTCGGTGGTCTCCGGATGCACGCCGACGAAGGCCTGCTGCACCTCGGGGCCCACCTCGAACTGGGCGTTGGAGATCGCCGGACCCAGCCAGGCCAGCAACTCTTCCGGCGGCACGCCCAGCGCCGCCACCGAGGCCTCGAGCACGCCCCCGGCCAGTCCGCGCCAGCCGGCATGGGCCACCCCAACGCGCTGGCCACGGCGGTCGCAGAAGAACACCGGCAGGCAATCGGCGGTGAGCACCACGCAGGCATGGCCCTGGTCGAAGGCCACCGCGGCGTCGGCCTCGGGTGGCTCGGCCGCGTAGCGTTGCTGCACTCGCGCGCCATGCACCTGGTTCAGCCACAGCAGCGGCCGCTCGTCCTTGAGTTCCTTCTGCAGCAGCCGCCGGCACAGGGCCACGTGGGCCGCGTTGTCGCCGACATGCTCGGCCGGGTTGAAGGCGGCGAAGTCCCCCTGGCTCGGCCCCGTCTCGCGGGTGGTGACGAAGGCACCCACGGTGGCGGGAGCCGGCCAGTCGGGCAGGATCAGGGTCGGACGCAGGTCCGGGGCATCGCTCATTGCGGGGTCCTCAACGCATGGTCTCGACGTCGTCGCGGAGGTAGTCGAGCAGCATCAGCATGTCATCCGGCAGCGGCGCACGAAAGGCCATCCGCTCGCCGCTGGCCGGATGCACGAAGGCCAGCTTGCGGGCATGCAGGGCCTGGCGGGGAAACTCGCGCAGCAGCGTCTTGAGCTCCTCGGAGGCGCCCGGCGGCAGCTTGAGCCGCCCGCCGTAGACGGGATCGCCCACCAGGGGAAAGCGCAGGTGTGCCAGGTGCACGCGGATCTGGTGGGTACGGCCGGTCTCCAGCCGGCAGCGCACATGGGTATGGGCGCGGAAGCGCTCCACCACCCGGTAGTGGGTCACCGCCGGCTTGCCGGAGGCATTCACCGCCTGGCGCTTGCGATCGCGCGGGTGGCGGCCGATGGGCGCATCCAGGGTGCCGCCGGCGGTCATCACCCCGACCGACACGGCATCGTACTCGCGGGAGACCGTGCGCGCCTGGAGCTGCTCGACCAGCGAGGTCTGGGCGGCCAGGGTCTTGGCCACCACCATCAGCCCGGTGGTGTCCTTGTCGAGACGGTGGACGATACCCGCCCGCGGCACGCCGGCCAGCGCCGGACAGTGGTGCAGCAGCGCATTGAGCAGGGTGCCGTCGGGATTGCCGGCGGCCGGGTGGACCACCAGCCCCGCCGGCTTGTCGATGACCAGCACCTCGTCGTCCTCGAAGACCACCTCCAGCGGAATGTCCTCGGGCTCGAAGCGGGTGTCGTCCTCGATCTCGGCCAGCAGGTACAGCTGCTCGCCACCATGGACCTTGTCCCTGGGCCTTGCCGGGCTGCCGTCGACCGTCAGGGCCCCGGCCTTGATCCAGCCCTTGAGGCGCTCCCGGGAGAAGTCGGCGAAGAGTTCGGCGGCGGCCTGGTCGAGGCGCAGGCCGGCCATGGCATCGGGAACGCGCTGCTGTACTTCCAGAGTCTTGGGCATGAGCGAGAGAGAGGCCCGTGTGCAGGAGTCGGATGGGATGACGCAAGTGGTGCAGGATGACTGCGTTTTGCCGCGCGGTGCTTTATAGTGAGCGAGCTTGCGGCCGATTCTACCACGGCCAAACCGGGTTGTTTGATACGAGGATCACGATGCGCGTTTTCACCACCCCTGCACGCCTTGCGGCCCTGGTGTTGGCCACCGCCCTGCTCGCAGGCTGTGCCAGCAACGGTACCCAGGAAGAGGAAGACGAGTTTGCCGGCATCGCCGAACGCGAACTCTACGAAGAGGCACGTGACGCCCTGGATCGTGGCCGCTATCCCACGGCGATCTCCCGGCTGGAGGCCATCGACACCCGCTTCCCGTTCGGCAACCACGCCGAGCAGGCCCAGCTGGAGCTGATCTACGCCTACTACGAGACCAACGACTGGGAGGCCACCCGCGCCGCCGCCAGTCGCTTCATTCGCCTGCACCCCAGCCATCCCCAGGCCGACTACGCGCTCTACATGCGCGGCCTGGCCGCCTGGCAGGCCGGCCGCTTCAGCCTCGAGCGGCTGCGCCTGATCGATATCTCCAAGCGTGACCTGGGCGCCTCGCGAGACGCCTACACCGACTTCAGCGAACTGGTCCGGCTCTACCCCGACAGCGCCTACGCCCCGGATGCCGAGCAGCGCATCGTCTACCTGCGCAACCTGATGGCCCGACATGAGCTGCATGTGGCCGACTTCTACCTGCGCAAGGGCGCCTACCTGGCCGCCATCGAGCGCGGCCGCTGGGTGATCGAGAACTACCCGAAAACCGAGGCCACCCGCGACGCCCTGGCGGTGATGGTGGAAGGCTACCTGGGCCTGGAGATGCGCGACCGCGCCCGCGAGACCCTCCAGGTACTGATCGACAACGCCCCGCGCCACGAGCAGCTGCGCGGCCGCACCTTCCAGCCGAGGCATGTCGGCGCCCAGTCGCTCTCGGCCTGACGCCCGGCACACCTTCCGGCCCCGCCAGCCAGGCTGGCGGGGCCTTCGTTGAAACCCTCCGGTGCCCGGCAAGCACCGAACAGGGTATCCTTGAAAGAAATCCAATAGTCGGACGCACCACCCACCGGGAAGCGCCGACCCGAGCCCCATGACGACAGCCACCCCCTCCCCCTCGACGCGCTTCATCCGTCGCGTGCACCGGCGTATCCGTTCCCTGGCGGCGCTGGGCATCCTGGCCACCGCCCTGCTGGCCGGGCTGATCACCGCCCTGCCCTTCTATCACTCCGTGCGCAGCAGCATCGAGCACACCAGCCAGCTCAGCGTGGAATCCCAGGCGGACGCCCTCCACCATCAGTTCAAGCGCTATCAGGATATCGCTCGCCAGCTCGCCGGCCGCACGGAGATTCGCCACCGCCTGGAGGCCTATGGCCGTGGAGACATCTCGCTGGCGGCGCTGTCGAGTTTCACCACCCCGCGCCTGGCCGACGCCATGGCCCAGGCCCCGGACATGGCCGGCCTGATCCGCCAGGGCCCCGACGGCGAGCTCGTCTCGCGCATCGGCACGACCCCGGCCGAGGCGGCGCCATCGCACCCCCCGCAGGAGGGCTATCCCTGCCGCGTCCACCTGCTGGACGACGGGGAATTGCTGATGCAGAGCTGCTCGCCGATCCTCACCCCCGAGGGAGAGCGTATCGGCCGGGACATCGTCTTCTTCCATGCCGAGCCCCTGCTGGACTTGCTGGCCAATACGGAACGCTTCGGTGAGGGCGCCAGGATGCGGCTGCGCACGACCAGCGGCCAGCAGGAGCTGACGCTGGGGCCGGAAGGGCCAGTCGTGAGCCCCGCCAGCTCCCCGGGCGACAGCGAAGACAGGATTCAGGTCACCCTCGAGGCCCCGCTGGGTGAACAGGGGTGGCACCTGCTGGTGGAACTGCCTTCACGACGCTTTCACCACGAGGCCCTGCAGCTGCTGCTGTGGCCAGCGCTGGCCATACTGCTGCTGGCCCTGGGAGGCACCTGGGTGGTCAGCCGTGCCCTGCACCCCCTGCTGGCCCGGGTGGACAGCCAGGCCCATGAGCTGGAAGGCTCGCAGCAGAAACTTCGCCTGGCCGCCAGCGTCTTTCGTTGCGCTCACGAGGCGATCGCCATCACCAGTCCGGACCATACCATCATCGAAGCCAACCCGGCCTTCGCCAGCCACCTGGGCTACGCTGCCCAGGAGCTGACCGGTCGGCCGATGAAAGCGCTGCTGGACTGCAACACCTCGAGCCCGGAGCGGCTGAAACATGACCTGCAACAGCTCGAACGCAAGGGGACCTGGCAGGGCGAGGTCCGCTACCGCTGCGCCAACGGGGATATTCTGGTGGCGCTGCAGACCGTCAGTGCCGTACGCAACGACAGCGGCGAGACGCTCCGCTATATCCACATCTTCAACGACGTCACCGAGCAGAAGGCCGCCGAAGAGGTGGTGCGCCGCCAGGCGTTCCACGATGAGCTCACCGGCCTGCCCAACCGCACCCAGCTGGAGCAGCACCTGGAACGGGCCATTCACCGCGCGCGCCTTGCCGGCAGGCAGCTGGCGGTGCTCTTCATGGACCTGGACCACTTCAAGGAGGTCAACGATACGCTCGGCCACCAGGCAGGGGACACCCTCCTGCAGGCCGTCAGCGAACGCCTGCGGGCCAACCTGCGGGCCGAGGACATGCTGGCACGGCTGGGCGGTGACGAGTTCGTGATCGTGGTGGACCCCGTTCACACCGCGGATAACGCCGACAGGGTTGCCGCCAATGTGGTCGAGGCCCTGACAATGCCGTTCACCATCGACGGCACCCAGGTGACCATCGGCGTCTCGATAGGCATCGCCCTCCACCCGACGGACGGCGTCAATGGAGACAGCCTGCTGCATGCCGCCGACTCGGCGATGTATCGCGCCAAGGCCGAGGGACGCAACACCTGGCGCTTCCACGCGAGCAGGCCGGGGCCGGTGCCGGCCTGAAGGCCCCATCGACTCCGTCGGCCGCCGCAAACCGAAACGCCACCGCCCGGGGGGACGGTGGCGTTCCTGCCAGCCCTGCACTCGCCGCCGTTACTCCCCCGGCTGCCAGCCGTTGACGATGGGGTAGCGGCGGTCGCGGCCGAAGCCTCGCGGGGTGACGCGCACGCCCACCGGGGCCTGACGACGCTTGTACTCGCAGCGATCGACCAGCTTGACCACCTTGTAGACGTCGTCACGCTCGAAGCCCGCCTCGATGATCGCCTCGGCGCTCATGTCACCCTCGATGTAGCGCACCAGGATGGCATCGAGCACATCGTAGTCCGGCAGGCTATCGCTGTCCTTCTGGTCCGGCGCCAGTTCCGCGGAGGGCGGCCGCTCGATGACCCGCTCGGGGATCGCCGGCGACTGGGTGTTGCGCCAGCGTGCCAGACGATAGACCCAGGTCTTGTAGACGTCCTTGATGGCGTTGTAGCCACCCACCATGTCGCCGTAGAGGGTCGCGTAGCCCACCGCCATCTCGCTCTTGTTGCCGGTGGTCAGCACCATCAGGCCCTTCTTGTTGGAGATCGCCATCAGCAGCACGCCGCGGCAGCGCGACTGCAGGTTCTCCTCGGTGGTGTCCCGCTCGGTGCCGGCGAAGCTCTCCGCCAGGGTCGACATGAAGGCCTCGACCATCGGCTCGATGGGCATCACCTCGTAGTCGACGCCGAGCAGCTTTGCCTGCTCCGCGGCATCCTCCTTCGAGATATCCGCCGTGTAGTGATAGGGCATCATCACCGCATGCACCCGCTGCGGCCCCAGGGCATCGACGGCGATGGCCAGCGACAGGGCCGAGTCGATGCCGCCGGAAAGCCCCAGCACCACGCCCTCGAAACCGCTCTTGTTGACGTAGTCGCGAAGCCCGGTGACCAGGGCACAGTAGAGGTTCTCCTCCGGCTCCACCTCGGGGTCGGTCTCGCCGGGCCGGGGCACCCACCGGCCCTTGTGGTGGACGAACTGCACCGGCATCAGGCCCACCGCCCAGTGCGGCGCCTGCACGCAGATCTCGCCCGCGGCATCCACGCAGGCCGAGCCGCCATCGAACACCAGTTCGTCCTGTCCGCCGATCATGTTGACGTAGATGAGCGGCAGCGACACCTCGGCGGCCCGCTCCTCTAGCAGCCGCAGGCGCTCGGCGGGCTTGTCCTGGTGGAACGGCGAGGCATTGAGGCTGACCAGGATCTGGGCGCCAGCCGCCTTGGCCGACCGCACCGGCTCGCCGTTCCACAGGTCCTCGCAGATCAGCAGGCCCAGCTTCGCCCCCTTGTGGTCGATCACCACGCTGCGGTCGCCGGCACTGAAGTAGCGCTGCTCGTCGAACACCTGGTAGTTGGGCAGTGCCTGCTTGGCGTACTCGTCGAGCCACTCGCCGTTGTAGAGCACGCCGGCCAGGTTCCAGGTCTTGCCCGCCCGGCGACCGGGGTAGCCGACGATCACCAGCACGTCGCGAACCACCTTCTCGGCCATGCGGGTACGCGCATGGCGCAGGCGGGTCTCCATGGCAGGCCGCAACAGCAGGTCTTCCGGCGGATAGCCGGTCAGGAACAGCTCGGGCAGCACCACGATGTCGGCACCATGCTCGATGCGGGCCTCGCGCACGGCCTCGATGGCACGGTCGGTGTTGCCGGGAATGTCCCCGACCAGCGGGTCAAGCTGAGCCATCACCAGCGTCAGGTCTTGCATGGGCGTAGAAATCTCTCGAGAATCGTTGGATACCGTCATTGTCCCGCAAGGGCGGCCGAGTGGCAAAGGCGGCCGACCTTCACCAGGGAGTCTCACAAAGGATGAACCTGTTGCTCATTCGCCTGATCATCTTCGCCGTGCTGTTCTTCGCCGGCCTCAAGCTCTACCGCATGTACCGGGACTGGAAGCTCGACCGAGAGGAACTGCTCGAGGGCGACGAGAACCAGGAGGGTGGCCAGATGGTGCGCTGCACCTGGTGCAAGGTCCATGTGCCGGAGAGCGAGGCGCTGCGCGACCGGGGCGAATGGTTCTGCAGCAGCGCCCATCGCGACAAGTACCTGGAAGAGCAGAAGAGCGAGTAGCGCCAGTGCCGGCGGGGCCCAGGCCCCGCCGACCCACCAGGCCCGTATCGCGCGTTCAGCCCGCGGATGCGGGACCGGGATCCGCCCCCGCAGCCTCCGACAGCCGCCCTTCCAGCCGATACGGCGCCGGCTCGATGGCCGGCTCGCGCCCGAGCAGCTGATCCACCAGCAGCCGGGTCGATGCCGGGGCCAGCACCAGGCCGTTGCGATAGTGCCCGGCGTTCACGCTCAGGTTATCCACACCCGGTACCGCACCGATGAAGGGCACCCCGTCCGGTGACCCCGGGCGCAGCCCCGCCCAGTGATGCGCCACCTCGCAGTCGGCCAGCGCCGGGATGATCGACACCGCACTCTGCCACAGCGATTGCCGGGCCTCGTTCGAGGTCGACTGGTCGAAGCCCGTCTCCTCGAGGGTGGAGCCGGCCAGCACCCGGCCATCCGCCCGGGGAATCACGTAGCGCCCATCCATCAGCACCACGCGCTTCACCAGCCCCGGCGGCGCCTTGAACAGGATCATCTGCCCCTTCACGGGGCGCACCGGCAGCCGCACATCGAACGGCGCCAGCAGGCCGGCCGCCCAGGCACCGCCACAGACGATCACCTGGTCGCCCGGCACCGGCCCGGCCGAGGTGCGAACCGCGGCAATCCGCCCGCCCGCCACGTCGAAGCCCGTGACCTCGCTACGCTCGCGCAGGGTGACCCTGGGCATGGCGGCCAGCCGCGCGCGCAGTGCCTGCAGCAGCCGCGGGTTGCGGATGCTGCCCAGCGTCGGCATCCACAGGGCCTCGGCAAGGCCCGGCGCCGCCCCGGGCTCCTTGGCGTAGAGGAAGTCGGCATCGACCCGCTCGAGGGGCTTGCCCACCTCCCGCGCCCAGGCCATGGCGCGCGCCTCGTCGTCGACACGCAGGTAGAGGAGCCCCTTCTGGCGATACTCCGGGTCGATGCCGGTCTCCTCCAGCAGGCGCAGGGCCAGTTCCGGATAGAAACCCTCGGACCAGGTGGAGAGACGCGAGATCGGTGCGCTGTACCGCCAGGGGTAGAGCGGCGAGACGATACCGCCGCCGGCCCACGACGCCTCGCGACCGCAGTCGCCGCGTTCGAGCAGGGTCACCGAATGGCCGGCATCGGCCAGTTGCAGCGTCGTCATCATGCCGATGACGCCGCCACCCACGACAAGGAATTCACTCACGGCAATTGTCCGTTTTGGCTGACAGAAGGCTCGCGCTCCCGGGCTAGGGTGAAAGGACCACCGACAGTTCCGAGGCACACCCAGGGAGGGGCATCATGCATCCCGCCTCGCACCATTCCCGGCAGCAAGCCGGCCATTACCATACCGGCAGCGCCGCCACGCAGGCAAAGCCGCAGCGGCCCTGCCGCCGTCAGAGTGGCCTGACCTTGATCGAGCTCATCGTCGCCATCGCCGTGCTCGCCATCCTGGTCACCTGGGCCATTCCCGGCTTCCAGAGCTTCGCCGCCAGGAACGAGGTCGCCGCCGAGGTCCTGCGCCTGAAAACCGCGCTGGCCATGGCGCGCAACACCGCCATCACCCGGCGCACCACCATCGTCGTCTGCCCGGTGGCCTCTGCCGAGGCCACCCATTGTGACGACAGCGACTGGTCGCTGCCCCTGGCCGTGGTAGAGGGCCAGGCCAGCGGCGGCAACCTGGCCGGCGCCGTGTTGCTCAAGCTGCTGGAGGGCAGTGATGGCCCGGCCACCACCTTCAACCGCGACTATCCGGTTCGCTACCAGGCCACCGGCTGGTCACGCGGACACAACGGCACCTTCACCATCTGCGGGAGCGATGGTGAAGGTGTGGAGGTTATTGTCAATAATATGGGGAAAGTAAGGGTGGGGGCTAATGAGGACAGGCTGAGGTGCTGAGCAACTTAATTTTCAGGCCAACCTCAACATCCTTCGTTAATCGAGCATGGAATCAGACGGCTCACATCAAATATACGATAAAACGACATACTCGATGTACAATGAGACATCAACCAAAGCTGGAATAAACTAATCTTTAACAACTACTTCCCGCCAAGCAAGAATCTCTCTTTCAGCGACACCCGTTCCATCACCATCTGCTAAAAAACACGCTTCGCCTAAAAGGACGCAAGCCATTTCAAGAGCATCAAAATCATAATTATATAGCCCTGTACCACCACCGGTAAAGTCGAGGCTGGCCCCAGGCTCTGAGAAAGTATAGAATGCATCATCACTTCCAGGAAATGCATCCAATTCATCGGAAATTGGAGAATAACTCTCTCCCTCTTCTGACTCAATAACCTTCGAGTATGGGGAAACGAGTATGGAGCCATTAAATGCTCCCTGCCCACCCCCACCACCACCAATGGAATAATCCCCCAAAACAATAATCAACCCATCATAAGAAGGTGTCCCGGAAAATTCTGCATCCCCCTTTACGACCAAAACCCCACTGCCCGAAAAGTTCCCGGAATCCTGATAATCACCATCGATAAAAGTCAACTTGCTTATCGGAGGATTATCTTCATCCCCTTCATTTAGCCGGTCACCAAAATCTATATTAGAATCATCAGGGGAAAAAATCCTATCATCTGCGGCCAAATCCCAAATAGCACTGACGAAGTGATGAAATTCATTGGCATCACTCAGAACTTCGACATCAATCTCACCTGAAATACCACCTTCGTAATTATCAATCCTTTTAGGATCTATACTATCCTCGATATACTTTTTATCCTCAGGCGTAGACGTAGATATTGCCGGCTTTGTAACACCAAGCACAGTCTCACCCTCCACGCCAAAAGCATCTGAGTTTGGCGACTCAAATGCTGTAACACTTCCCGGTATCGTAATCGGGGAAAGGCTCAAAAGCCCGCCGACCTTTATGTAATAGATCAGCACCTCTTTCTCTGAAATTACTTGATTTCCAGAAACAACTCTTCCAACACTTGAAAGGGAATACAAATTCCCTGAACCAGATCGACAAACAGCATAATCATATGTGACATCTTGCTGAGATGAAGGAACTTCACCTGAGGATGTAGTCTCATCTGAACCACATGCCCCCACCCCAAAAATATCGCTCACTTCATCAAATGCTGTAGATGCACCATACTCAGCAGCCATTAGAGAAACTACGGCAGCACGTTGATTGCCAGCCATTGATTCATCCAGCCTGGTTGAATTCATGCTAGAAAGCCCAAGCAGAAGCACAACAACCAGGAGAACAAGAGTCACGACTAGCGCCGCACCTCTATTATTACGCTCAGCCATCTGATTCTCCCGCGTTATCAAAAAAAATTATAGAACGGAGGCTATCGATGCTCTCCTCGCAACTTTAAGGTTAAATTCCTCCACGTCACCTTCACCAAAAACTTTTTCGAAACTAATCAAAATATCAACGAAATGGCTACTTGAAACACTAGGGGAAAAAACAACATCACTGACCCCTGAAACAAGAACCTCCTCATTACTATAGACACCCGGAGCATCGCTGCAACTGTAACTTACACGAATCTCACCCGCGTCATCATTAAAACCATAAATGACACTTAAAAGATCATACGATGCCCCGCAGTAAGGATCCCTTTCACGAGCGCCTGCACCATAAGTCAGAATTAGCGTTCCATCATCCCCGTTACTGCTTTGCACAGCTGAAGCTGTTCTGGTATCCAAAGAAATAATATCAAATAGAAACCGGACAGTTTGCTGTCGCTCGGACAGACTCTCGGCATGCCGAAATGACTGGAGCCCCATCAAGAAAACCTGCCCAGCCCCCAGAATGACAATCAAGCCAATCACCAGAGCCACCATCAGCTCTACCAATGTAAAGCCTGCTTGAGCCGCTGGTTCACGTTGGCGAAACATAGTTATTCTCCAGGGAGTCGAACAATATATATAAGCTGTGACACATTCTCACCAGAAAATCGCGCATCATCCCAATCGACTGTTATAGTGTATTCACATCCTACCTTCGCCACGGGCGTGCTGCTGAGATTTGGCAAGTGATTTATCCATTCTGCATGCCAGCTTTCAGTTCCCGTACCATTCACTAAAGAAGCATCCGGGCAGTTTGGTGGAGCTTCACCCAGCTCCACCCATAGCCTCTCCACTACATCCTGAGCTGCCAAGGTGGCGATTGAGCGATGATAAGATAGGTGAGCACTCTGTACCGCCTTGAGCTGCATGGCCGCCACGCCCAGCAACCCGAGCGACAGCACCAGCACGGCGATCAGCGCCTCGATCAGGGTAAACCCCCGGGATGACGGCCTGCTCATGAGAGTCCCTTTAGTCACTTTCATACTCGCCCTATTCGGGAATGGTATCCGTCTTGCTGACACGTCCGGTCAGGCCAATCTCGATGCCACTCGTTCTGTCGCTTCCCCAACTGACCGCGAGGGTGCACCCGGTCCAGTCGGAGCAGCTGGCCCGCCTGCCGAGGGGGTTGAACGCCACGGAGCCAGAAGTGACAGTAGTTCGATCATCCCGGGCCTCCCGTCTTCTCAGGACGTCGCTCGTATCATCCGCTGGATAAACGCGATACTCCCATGGCGACTCGCTGGTAACTGCGAAAACGATGCTCTCGCGCCGCTTGACCGCTTCGCTTCTGGCATAATTCAGCCCGGCAAGAATTTCATTATGATCAGCCGACAGCCGGTTGGTCGCCATCATGCCCTGGAACCCCGGCACGGCGACAGTGGCCAGGATCACGGCAACAGCGAGCGTGACCAACAATTCGATCAAGGTGAAGCCACTCTGGCTTCTGCGCTTACCAGCAAGCATTCGGCCCACGGTCTCCGTCACTCTCGATCCACAGTGTGGCGCAACCATTCGTCACGCGAGTTCCACCCGTTGCCTCTAGACGAAAAGTCGTCCCCGACTCAGTAAGACTGATCGTTGGGTAGACTCCGTCGGGTGATGATGTCGTAACCAGACAACCTGTGGCTGGATAGGTACTGGATACCGTATAGCAACGCTCCATCTCGGAAGCCGCCTGCATGAGACCGGACTGCCCATCCGTGACCCTCGCCCGCTCCACGTACCTTGTGTAACTGGGATAGGCGATCGAGGCGAGGATCGCGATCACGGCTACCGCAATCATCAGCTCGATGAGCGTGAAGCCGGCGGCTCGCCGGGTGATGCCTGAAGGGCCGTGGGGCCTGCGTCGGGTGCTCTGCTCGGTCACGCGGCGCGTCTCCATGGAGTGGTTACAATTGGTTTCAGTATGTATCAAGAATCTAGTTCCCGATAGGGGACAGGGCTAAAAAAGCCGGGCGTCGAGCCCGGCCTTCCTGCCTTGAGGTTCCCCGGGCGCCCAACGGCGCCGGTGAGTGGCCGCTCGCCGACCCTAGTCGCTGGCGATCACCCGCTCGCGCAACTCCCGCGGCATCGAGAAGGTGATGGTCTCGGCACGGCCATCGAGCTCTTCGGGCACCTCGGCGCCCAGCGCCTGCAGCCGTTCGATCACGCCCTGCACCAGTACCTCGGGGGCACTGGCCCCGGCGGTCACGCCCACCTGGCTCACGCCGTCCAGCCAGGTGGCGTCGATCTGCTCGGCACTGTCGATCAGGTGGGCCGGGGTGCCGACCCGCTCGGAGAGCTCGCGCAGGCGGTTGGAGTTGGAGCTGTTGGGGCTGCCCACCACCAGCACCAGGTCACTGCCGGCGGCCAGCTCGCGCACGGCGTCCTGACGATTCTGGGTGGCGTAGCAGATATCATCCTTGCGCGGCCCCTCGATGGCGGGGAACTTGGCGCGCAGGGCGTCGATCACCTTGGCCGTGTCATCCATGGAGAGGGTGGTCTGGGTGACGAAGGCCAGCCGACCGGGATCCTTCACCTCCAGGTTCGCCACGTCCTTCTCGTCCTCCACCAGGTAGATCTCCCCGCCGTGCGTGGTGTCATAGCGCCCCATGGTGCCTTCCACCTCGGGATGGCCCGCGTGGCCGATCAGGATGCACTCCTGGCCGCGCCGGGCGTAGCGCAGCACCTCCAGGTGCACCTTGGTGACGAGCGGGCAGGTGGCATCGAACACCTTGAGGCCCCGCCGCTCGGCCTCGAGCTGCACGGCGCGGGAGACGCCGTGGGCAGAGAAGATCACGATGACGTCGTCGGGCACTTCATGGAGCTCCTCGACGAAGACGGCACCGCGCTCGCGCAGGGTATCGACCACGAAACGGTTGTGGACCACCTCGTGGCGCACGTAGATCGGCGGGCCGAACACATCGAGCGCACGGTTGACGATCTCGATGGCGCGATCGACGCCGGCGCAGAAGCCGCGCGGGTTGGCGAGCCTGATTTGCATGGTTGCCTTGCCTTGATGCTAGAGCATCGGTATCGGATTGCCGGCACTGGGTGCCAGGCCTGTCTGTGTGCACGAAATAAGCGTTTCCATCACCGCCGGGGTCTGACCCCAAAGGCGGTTGCTCACCGCCGGGGCGCCTGCGGCGCCATTCGCCGGGCAAAGCCCAGCTCCCACCAGTGAACGGCAGCCTTCGCCGAACGGCTCAGTGGGTGGTGGCCGGCTTCACGTCGATCACTTCCACCTCGAAGGTCAGGGTACGCCCGGCAAGCGGATGATTGAAGTCCACCTCCACCTGCTCGCCCTCGATGCTCTTGATCACGCCGGGCAGCTCGCCGCCGGCGGCATCGGCGAACGACATCACCATCCCCACTTCCGGCTCGTCGCTCTCGAAGTCCTCGCGCTTGAGCAGCTGGATGTTCTGCGGGTTGTGCTGGCCGAAGGCCTGCTCCGGGGTGATCTCGAAGCTGCCGGACTCGCCGGCCGCCAGCCCCTTGAGGGGGTGCTCGAAGCCCGGCGGCAGGTTACCGTCGCCGACCTGGAAGGCGGCGGGCTGCTTGTCGCGGGTGGAGTCCACCACGGTGCCGTCTTCCAGCTTGAGGGTGAAGTGCAGCGTCACTTCCATGCCATCGTCGATGCGGTACTGGTCGCTGTTCTGGTCGGTCATGGTCTCTAGGGCTCGGTAAAGATGATTAAGTTCGGTGGTCTCGATGAGGCCGGGCAACACCGCCGGGGCGCCTGCGGCGCCAGTCGCCGGGCAGAGCCCAGTTCCCACAGGGGGCGGCAGTCTGGCCCTCGAAGCTGCCTCCTGGGCGCCGGGGCCTGTCAGCTGCGCTTGCGAGCACGACGCTTCTCGCCGAACACCGACTCCCAGATCAGCCCGATGGCCCCCAGGGTGATGCCGATGTCCGCCACGTTGAAGGCCGGGTAGTACCAGCCGGCGGCGTGGAAGGAGAGGAAGTCCACCACGTAGCCGTGTACCAGGCGATCATGGAGGTTGCCCAGGGCCCCGCCGATGATCATGGCCAGCGAGGCGGCAAGCAGCTTCTCGTCGGCCTTGAGCCGGGTCATCCAGACCGTCAGGCCGATGCTGGCCCCCACCGCGATGGCGGCGAAGAACCAGCGCTGCCAGCCGGGGTGGCCGGCCAGGAAGCTGAAGGCCGCGCCGGTGTTGTGCAGCAACGTCAGGTTGAAGAAGGGCAGCACCTCCACCGGCCGGGCGTACTCCAGCCAGGCGCTGGCGGCGTACTTGGTGGCCAGGTCCAGCACGATGATGGCCACGGCCAGCCACAGCCAGCGCAGGGGCTTGTTCATGGGGGCGACCCGGGGCTCATGCTTGCCGCTCACGCTCGCCTCGCCTCCTTCGGCCATGCCTGTACCTCATGCAAAGTGACGGGTTTCCCCGGGACCATCCGGCAGGTTGCTCACGCAGCGGCCACACAGCTCGGGGTGCTCACCATGCGACCCCACATCCTCGCGGTGGTGCCAGCAGCGCTCGCACTTGGTGTGTGCGCTCGCCGCCACGGCCACCCTGAGGCCGTCGATTTCGGTGGCCTCGGCGCCATCGCCTTCGGCGAGCGGCTTGAGGGTCACCTCGCTGGTCAGCATCACGAAGCGCAGCTCGTCGCCCAGCTTGGCCAGGGTGGCGTGCAGGGCGTCGTCCACGTAGAGGGTGACCTCGGCGGCCAGGCTGCCCTTGATGGTCTTGGCGTTGCGGGCGTCCTCCAGGCACTTGTTGACCGCCTGCTTGACCTCCAGCACCTGCTCCCAGAAGTCGCGGCCGAGCGGTGCGTCCTCGGCCAGGGTGCAAAGCCCCGGGTAGTACTCCTCGAGCAGCACGCTGTCGCCGCGCTCGCCGGGGATGTTCTCGAAGATCTCCTCGGCGGTGAACGAGAGGATCGGCGCCACCCAGCGCGACAGCGCTTCCACCACGTGATAGAGCGCGGTCTGGGCGCTGCGCCGCGCCACCGAGTCGGCCTGGGTGGTGTACTGGCGATCCTTGATCACGTCGAGGTAGAAGCCGCCCAGCTCCCGGGCGCAGAAGCCGTGCACCTGCTGGTAGACGTCCAGGAAGCGATACTCCTGGTAGGCGGTCTCGATGCGCGCCTGCAGCTGGGCGGCGCGATCCACTACCCACTGGTCCAGCGCCAGCATCTCGCCTGCGGCCACGGCATCGCGGCTCGGCTCGAAGCCGTTGAGGTTGGCGAGCAGGAAGCGCGCGGTGTTGCGGATGCGGCGGTAGACGTCGGCGGTGCGCTTGAGGATCTCGTCGGAGACCGCCATCTCGCCGCCATAGTCGGTGGAGGCGACCCACAGGCGCAGGATGTCGGCACCCAGCTTGTCCATCACCTCCTGGGGCGCCACCACGTTGCCCACCGACTTGGACATCTTGCGGCCCTGGGCGTCCACGGTGAAGCCGTGGGTGAGCAGGCCGCGGTACGGGGGATGGCCGTCGATGGCGCAGCCGGTGAGCAGCGAGGAGTGGAACCAGCCGCGGTGCTGGTCGGAGCCCTCCAGGTAGAGGTCGGCCACCGGGCCGCTCTCGTGGCCGTGGGGGTGCGAGCCGCGCAGCACGTGGCGATGGGTGGTGCCGGAGTCGAACCAGACGTCCAGGGTGTCGGTGACCTTCTCGAAGTCGGCGGCCTCCTCGCCCAGCAGCTCCACCGGGTCGAGGCGGAACCAGGCGTCGATGCCCTCCTGCTCCACGCGCCTGGCGGCCTCTTCCATCAGCTCCAGGGTGCGCGGGTGCAGCTCGCCGGTGGCCTTGTGCAGGAAGAAGGGGATCGGCACGCCCCAGTTGCGCTGGCGCGAGATGCACCAGTCGGGACGATTGGCGATCATGCTGTGCAGCCGCGCCTGGCCCCAGGCCGGCGTGAACTGGGTGGCCTCGATGCCTTCCAGGGCGCGCTCGCGCAGGGTCCTGCCGTCCTTGCCCTTCACGTCCATGCCCACGAACCACTGGGCGGTGGCGCGATAGATGACCGGGGACTTGTGGCGCCAGCAGTGCATGTAGCTGTGGGTGATGACCTTGTGGGCCATCAGGGCGCCCACCTCGGCGAGCTTGGCGACGATCTGCGGATTGGCCTTCCAGATCATCTGGCCCCCGAAGAACGGCAGGTCGTCGGCGTAGACGCCATTGCCCTGCACCGGGTTGAGCATCTCGTCGAAGGTCATGCCGTGGGCGCGGCAGGTGACGAAGTCGTCGACGCCGTAGGAGGGGGCCGAGTGGACGATACCGGTGCTGCCCACCTCGGATTCCACGTAGTCGGCCAGATAGACCGGCGACAGGCGGTCGTAGAGGGGGTGGCGGAACTGGATGCCGTCCAGCCGCTCCCCGGTGGCGGTGGCGATGATCTCGCCGGTCAGCTCGAAGCGCTCGAGGCAGCTCGCGACCAGCTCCTCGGCCAGCACCAGCAGCCGCTCGCCGGTATCCACCAGGGCATAGGTGAACTCGGGATGGACGTTCAATGCCTGGTTGGCCGGGATGGTCCAGGGGGTGGTGGTCCAGATGACCATGGCGGCCGGCCTGGGCAGCGCCTCGAGGCCGAAGGCGGCGGCCAGCTTCTCGGCATCCTCCACCGGAAAGGCGACGTCGATGGCGTCGGACTTCTTGTCGGCGTACTCCACCTCGGCCTCGGCCAGGGCGGAGCCGCAGTCGAAGCACCAGTTGACCGGCTTGAGGCCCTTGAAGACGTAGCCCGCCGCGACCATCTCGGCCAGGGCGCGGATCTCGCCGGCCTCGTTGGCGAAGTCCATGGAGCGATAGGGGTTGCCCCAGTCGCCGATCACGCCCAGGCGCACGAAGTCGGCCATCTGGCCCTGGATCTGCTCGGCGGCGTACTCGCGGCACAGCGCGCGGGCGCGCTCGGCCTCGAGGTGCTTGCCGTGGGTGGTCTCGACCTTGTGCTCGATGGGCAGGCCGTGGCAGTCCCAGCCGGGCACGTAGGGGGCGTCGAAGCCGGCCAGGTTCTTCGACTTGACGATGATGTCCTTGAGGATCTTGTTGACGGCGTGACCGATGTGGATGCTGCCGTTGGCGTAGGGAGGGCCGTCGTGCAGCACGAACAGCTCCCTGCCGCGGCGCTCCTCGCGCAGGCGATGGTAGAGATCCAGCGCGTCCCACCGGGCCAGACGCTCGGGCTCCCGCTTGGGCAGCATGCCGCGCATGGGAAAGTCGGTTTCTGGCAGATTCAGAGTGTGCTTGTAGTCGCTCATATCCTGGGGGTCAGCCGTCGTCGTGGTCGGCGGGCGCACCCGCCGAGGAATCGGAAGTCACGGCCTCGCGCGCCAGCGGCGCCGATGCCAGAGGAAGGGAATCGTCCGTCACCGCCTGCCCGGCGGCACCCGCAGTGGACTGCTTCGGAACGGCACCGGCGGCGGGGTGCTGAAGAACTGCACCGGCGGCGGGGTGCTGAAGAAAGTACTCCCGGGCGCGGCGCTGGTCGGCGCCGATCTGGCGCTTGAGGGCGTCGAAATCATCGAACTTCACCTCGCCGCGCAGCTTGGCGCAGGGGAAGACCGTCAGTCGCTGGCCGTAGAGGTCGCCGTCGAAGTCGAACAGGTGCACCTCCAGCACCGGTCGCTTGCTGCCCATGGTGGGGCGCCAGCCGATATTGGCCACACCGGGACGGCGCCGGCCGTCGGGCAGCTCGGTGATCACCGCATAGACCCCCTGCAACGCCAGCGGCCGGGGCGGTTGCGGCAGGTTGGCGGTGGGCACGCCGATGGTGCGACCGAGCTGCTGGTCGGGCATCACCCGGCCACCCAGGCGGTAGGGGCGCCCCAGCAGGCGCGCGGCGGCCTCGAAGTTGCCGCTGGCCAGCAGGGTACGCACCCGGGTGCTGGAGACGCGCTCGTCGTCGAGGGTGAAGGTGCGGGTGTGCTCGACGCTGAAGCCGCACGTCTCGCCCACCTCGGTGAGCAGGTGGAAGTCACCGCGACGGTCGCAGCCGAAGCGGAAGTCGTCGCCCACCACCAGGTGGCGTACGCCCAGGCCATCGATCAGCACCCTGTCGATGAACTCCTCGGCGGTGAGGCTGCGCAGGGCATCGTTGAACGGCAGGCAGAGGATGTACTCGACACCGGCCTCCACCAGCAGCCGCACCTTCTCGCGCAACCGGGTGAGTCGCGGCGGGGCCTGGTCGCCGGCGAAGAACTCGCGAGGCTGGGGCTCGAAGACCACCACCGTGACCGGCAGGCCGAGTGCCGCGGCCTGTTCGCGGCACTGGTCGAGGATCGCCTGATGGCCGCGATGCACCCCATCGAAGTTGCCGATGGTGGCCACGCAGCCGCGATGCTCCTCGCGCAGGTTGTGCAGTCCTCGAATCACTCGCATGGGTATCGCCACGGGCCCCGCAGAAGTTTGAACAGGTAAAGTGCCGGATTATACCGGACAGCCGCCCCCTTGACAGCCGGGCCGGCTTGGTCTTTGGGCGCGGCCAGCATGATCAGCCCTTCATCCGGAAATGCCGCAGGCGCACGCCGGTGGCCGCCAGCCAGGCGAAATAGACCGCCGCGCCGGCCACCACCAGCGCCGCCAGCCAGGCGACCCGCGTCCACACGCCCCAGCCCAGCCACGCCTGCCAGTCGGGCGAGACCCACCACAGGCCCACGCCCATCACCGCGCAGCCACCCAGCAGCTGCACCGCATAGCGCCCCCAGCCGGGCTGGAACACCAGCACGCCCTCCTTGTGCAGGAGCCAGCCCAGCAGGCCGGCGTTGAGGAAGGCCGAGAGCGCCGTGGCCAGGGCCAGGCCGGCGTGGGCCAGGGGCCAGATCAGGATCAGGTTCAGCACCATGTTGGCCACCATGGCGATGATGCCGATCTTCACCGGGGTCCTGGTGTTCTGGCGGGCGAAGAAGCCCGGCGCCAGCACCTTGATCAGCATGAAGGCGATCAGCCCCAGGGAGTAGGCGCGCAGGCTCATGGCCGCCATGGCGATGTCGCGCTCGGTCATGGCGCCGTAATGGAACAGCGAGATCAGCAGCGGCTCGGCGAGCACCGCCAGCGCCAGGGCCGCGGGCAAGCCCAGCAGCAGCACGGCGCGGATCGCCCAGTCCAGCATCTCGGCGAAGTGCTGCCCGGACTGCTCGGCATGCCGCCTGGAGAGTGCCGGCAGGATCACGGTACCGATGGCGATGCCGAACACCCCCAGCGGCAGCTCCACCAGGCGGTCGGAGTAGTAGAGCCAGGAGACGCTGCCCGGCGCCAGCAGCGAGGCGAGCACGGTATCCAGCAGCAGGTTGATCTGCGACACCGAGACGCCGAACAGCGCCGGCGCCATCAGCACCATGATCTGCCTGACGCCCGGATGCACGAAGCTCGGCCAGGGTCGCGGCATCAGCCCCAGGCGCACCAGGAAGGGCACCTGGAAGGCGAGCTGGGCGACCCCGGCGATCAATACCCCCCAGGCCAGCGCCATGGCCGGCTCGTCCATCAGCGGGGTGAGCAGCAGCGCCGCGCCGATCAGCGAGAGATTGAGCAGCACCGGGGTGAAGGCGGGCACCGCGAAACGGTTCCAGGTGTTGAGCACACTGCCGGCGAAGGCCGTCAGCGAGACCAGCAGCAGGTAGGGGAAGGTCAGCTGGAGCATGTCGGCGGTGAGCGCCAGCTTGTCCGGGTCGCGGCCGAAGCCGGGCGCGAAGACCCAGACCAGCCAGGGAGCGGCGAGCATGGCCAGCGCCGTGAGCAGTGCCAGCACCGCGGTGAGGCTGCCCGCCACGGCATCGAGCAGTTCGCGTACCTCGCGCCGGCTGCCGCGGGTGGCGTACTCCGAGAGCACCGGCACGAAGGCCTGGTTGAAGGCCCCCTCGGCGAACAGCCGGCGCATGAAGTTGGGAATCTTGAAGGCGACGAAGAAGGCATCGGCGCCATTGCCGGCGCCGAACAGCGTGGCCACCACCACGTCGCGCACCAGGCCCATGACACGCGACAGCATGGTCATGACGCTGACCACCAGCCCCGAGCGCATCAGCCCGCCCCCCTTGGGGGCCACCACGCGATCGTCCCCGGCCGGCACGGGGGAGGTGTCGCGGCTCGGGACGGAGGGCTGTCGATCCTGCTCGTGGTCGGTCACGGCGCTCTTCCTTGCGAGACCTCGGGGTAACGGGCACAAAAAAACCGGCCACAGCCGGTTTTTCTGTTCAAGTGCCTATCCGGCCATGGAGTCGCCCTGCCTTCGGGGAAGGCAGATGAGTCTCAGGCAGCCAGCGCCTTGATACGCTTGTTCAGGCGGCTCTTCAGGCGCGCGGCCTTCTTCTTGGAGAGCACGTCCTTGTCGGCGATGCGATCGATGACCGGCTGCGCCTTCTGGAAGGCGGCCATGGCCGCGGCGTGGTCGCCGCCGTTGATGGCCTTGATGACGCCCTTGACGTAGGTGCGCACCATGGAGCGCTGGCTCGCCTTCAGAACACGACGACCTTCCGCCTGACGGGCGCGCTTGCGAGCTTGCTTGCTGTTTGCCACTGAACTGTCTCCTTGGAGATTCTGTCGCCACCGCCCTCGGCGCTGGCTTCGATAACGTATTGATCCGGCAGGAAGGTCCGAACCTTTCCGCCGGCTTGGCCATCTGGCCGACCGCTTGACACCAGCGATCGTTCACGGGCCGTGTCTGAGAGGATGGCGTATCCTACCACAGCCCGCGCCGCGCTTGCTACAGCACTGCCTTCACAGCACCACCAGGTTGTCGCGATGGATCAGCTCCGGCGCCTCCATGAAGCCCAGGATCGCCTCGATCTGGTGGCTCGGCTTGCCGAGGATCTGGCTGGCGTCCTCGGCGCCGTAGTTGACCAGCCCCTTGGCGACCCGGTGCCCCTGCTCATCGACGCACAGCACCATGTCCCCCCGCACGAAACTGCCGGATACCGCCTTGACGCCGACGGCCAGCAGGCTGGAGCCGCTGTCGCGCAGCACCTTCACCGCGCCGGCGTCCAGGGTCAGGGTGCCGCGGACCTGGAGCTGACCGGCCAGCCAGCGCTTGCGGGCCGCCATCGGGGCCTGCTCGGGGCTGAGCAGGGTCCCGAGCCGCTCGCCCGCCGCCAGCCGCGTGAGCACCGCCGACTGGCGGCCGCTGGCGATCACGGTATAGGCGCCGGAACGGGCCGCGAGCCGCGCCGCCTGGACCTTGGTGGTCATGCCGCCTCGCCCCAGGGCCCCGCCGCTCCCGGCCACCGCGGCCAGGCCCGGGTCGTCGGCCCGCCCCTCGTGGATCAGCGTCGCCTCGGGATCGTGGCGCGGGTCGGCATCGAACAGCCCCTCCTGGTCGGTGAGGATCACCAGGGCATCGGCCTCCAGCAGGTTGGCCACCAGGGCGCCCAGGGTGTCGTTGTCGCCGAAGCGGATCTCGTCGGTGACCACGGTGTCGTTCTCGTTGACCACCGGCACCACGCGCAGGTCGACCAGGGTACGCAGCGCCGAGCGGGCATTGAGGTAGCGCTTGCGGTTGGAGAGGTCGTCGTGGGTCAGCAGCACCTGGGCGGTGAGCAGGCCATGGCGAGCGAAGTGGTGCTCGTAGCACTGGGTCAGGCCGTTCTGCCCCACCGCCGCCGCCGCCTGGAGCTCGTGCACCGCCGAGGGGCGCGCCTGCCAGCCGAGACGCACCATGCCGGCGGCCACGGCGCCGGAAGAGACCAGCACCACCTCGATGCCGCGCCGGTGCAGCTCGGCGATCTGGTCGACCCAGCCGCCGATGGACGGCTCGTCGAGCCCACGGCCGTCGTTGGTCAGCAGCGCACTGCCGATCTTGACCACCACCCGGCGGGCGCCCCTCAGCGCCTCACGTTCGACCACCTGCTCGTTGTGCTCCATTCGCTCCTCAACCCTGACGTGATATCCGCTCTTTCAGTGCCAGCCTCAGTATCGAGCCCCCCTCACGCAGAGAACTGAGCGAGCGAAGGCCAGACAAGGCAAAAATTGGCGAAAGAGCGGAGTTTGCTGTTGCAAATGAGCATCTTGAGCCAATTTTTAACGCCGTATGGCCGAGCGCAGCCAGTTCCTGCCACTAGGGGGCGTATTCGACCTCGACGTCATAGTCATCATCATCGAAGTCGTCGTCATCCTCGTCGTCACGCTTGCGCTTGCGGCCCAGGCGCGCCTCGGTACGGGCCACGGCCTCGTCCTCCATGCGCGCCCGCATCTCGCGCTCGCGCTCCGCAGCCTCCTCGTCCTCGTTCTCCAGCCGGCGCTGCTCGGTGAGCCAGCGGTGGGCGGCCTGCACCAAGGCATCGGTGCCGTCGCCGCTGATCGCCGAGATGCGGAACACCGGACCTTCCCAGCCCAGCCGCCCGACGATCTCGTCGACTCGCGCCTCGCGCTCCTCTTCCGGCAGCAGGTCGAGCTTGTTGAGCACCAGCCAGCGCGGCCGCTCGGCCAGGGTCGGCGAGAACTGGCCGAGCTCGTGGATGATCGCCTCGGCGGCCTCCACCGGGTCGGACTCGTCGAAGGGCGCCACATCGACCACGTGGAACAGCAGCCGGGTGCGGGTCAGGTGCTTGAGGAAGCGCAGCCCCAGGCCGGCACCGTCGGAAGCCCCCTCGATCAGGCCCGGCACGTCGGCCATCACGAAGTGCTCGTGCATGCCGAGCTTCACCACCCCCAGGTTGGGCACCAGGGTGGTGAAGGGGTAGTTGGCGACCTTGGGCTTGGCCGCGGAGACGGCGCGGATCAGCGTCGACTTGCCCGCGTTGGGCAGGCCCAGCAGGCCCACGTCGGCCATCACCTTCATCTCGAAGCGCAGGTTGCGGCGCTCGCCGTCGGTGCCCGGCGTGGTCCGCCGCGGCGCCCGGTTGGTCGAGGACTTGAAGTGGATGTTGCCGAGCCCGCGGCGGCCGCCCTGGGCCACCAGCACCACCTGGCCGCTCTCGGTGATGTCGGCGATCACCTCGAGGGTGTCCTCGTCGATCACCGTGGTGCCCACCGGCACCTTGACGTGCAGATCCTCGCCGGCCTTGCCGCTCATCTGCCGGCCCATGCCGGGCTGGCCGTTCTGGGCCTTGTAGAAGCGCTGGTACTTGAAGTCGATCAGGGTGTTGAGGGCATCGTCACCGATCAGGTAGACACTGCCGCCATGGCCACCGTCGCCACCGTCGGGGCCGCCCTTGGGCACGTACTTCTCGCGGCGGAAGCTGAGGCAGCCATTGCCGCCCTTGCCGGCTTCCACGATGATCGAGGCTTCGTCGACGAACTGCATCTGTCACTCTCCAGACGGCAACCTGCCGCCATGATACAAGAAGGCCCCGCCTGGGCGGGGCCTTCCTGCTGCAAGTCCGCGCGCTCTCAGGCAGAGACGACGCTGACGAACTTGCGGTTCTTCGGACCCTTGGTCTCGAACTTGATCACGCCATCGTTCAGGGCGAACAGGGTGTGATCGCGGCCGAGGCCGACGCCGGTGCCGGCGTGGAACTTGGTGCCGCGCTGACGCACGATGATGTTGCCGGCGGTCACCGCCTGGCCACCATAGAGCTTGACGCCAAGGCGCTTGGATTCGGAATCGCGGCCGTTACGCGTGGAGCCGGCTGCCTTCTTATGTGCCATGGAATAAACCTCCGTTCAGGGGAATGGACCGCTTACGCGGAGATCCCGGTGATCTTGACTTCAGTGAACCACTGGCGGTGGCCCTGACGCTTCATGTGGTGCTTGCGGCGGCGGAACTTGATGATGGTCACCTTGTCGCCGCGGCCGTGGGAGACGACCTCGGCGGCCACCTTGGCACCGTCGACCAGCGGCGCGCCGACCTTGACGTCGTCGCCATCGGCCACCAGCAGCACCTCGTCGAACTCGACGGCCTCACCGGTCGGGACTTCCAGCTTCTCCAGCTTGAGGGTCTGGCCTTCCTGGACGCGGTACTGCTTGCCACCGCTCTTGATAACTGCGTACATGTCTCTCTCTCCGGAACTCATCGTGGATTGGCTCTTCATCGACCTGCTTCGAGTGGCGCCCCTTCCGGCAGCCATCTGACAGGGAGCGAGATGAGTGGGCCGCGCATTATAACCATGCCCGCGACGCCGTACAACCCGCCCCCGGCCTCTCCACGGTCGCCGGCCGCTTCGTCTTGACGCCCCCATGGGGGGCCCATAGCATGTCCGGCAATCCAAGGCCAGAGGGGGTCAGGTCTCGCCCCGGCCCCCCACCTACCGTCGATACCACCTACATGCCTGCCAACGACTCGCCGCCCACCAAAGATTCCGCCCCCTCGCCCATCCACGCCGTGGTCGCCGAGGACTTCGCCGCCGTCAACCGCACCATCGTCGACCAGCTCGCCTCGCGCATCCCGCTGGTCGAGACGATCGGCCAGTACATCATCCAGAGCGGCGGCAAGCGCCTGCGCCCGCTGCTGGTGCTGCTGGCCGCCCGCTCGCTGGGCTACCGCGGCGACAAGCACATCACCCTGGCCACCCTGATCGAGTTCATGCACACCTCGACCCTGCTGCACGACGACGTGGTCGACGAGTCGCACATGCGCCGCGGCAAGGCCACCGCCAACGACGCCTGGGGCAATGCCCCCTCGGTGCTGGTGGGCGACTTCCTCTATTCCCGCTCCTTCCAGATGATGGTCGGAGTGGGCTCGATGCGGATCATGGACGTGCTCTCGGCCGCCACCTGCACCATCGCCGAGGGCGAGGTGCAGCAGCTGACCAACGTGGGCAACCCGGACACCGACGAGGCCGCCTACTTCGAGACCATCCAGGGCAAGACGGCGATGCTGTTCGAGGCCGCCTCCCACAGCGGTGCCATCATCGCCGAGGCCACCCCGGAACAGGAGGCCGCGCTGCAGTACTACGGCCGCTACCTGGGGCTGGCCTTCCAGCTGGTCGACGACCTGCTCGACTACCAGGGCGACGCCGCGGCCATGGGCAAGAACGTCGGTGACGACCTGGCCGAGGGCAAGCCGACCCTGCCGCTGATCCAGGCCATGGCCGCCGGCACCCCCGACCAGGCGCGCCTGGTGCGCCAGGCGATCCGCAAGGGCGGGCTCGATCACCTGGACGAGGTGCTGGCCATCGTCCGCGAGACCGGCGCCCTGGACTACACCCGCGCCCGGGCCGAGGAGATGGCGGCCAAGGCCCTGGAGCAGCTCGAGCGGCTGCCGGCCAGCGACTATCGCGACAGCATGGCCGACCTGGCCCGCATGGCGGTGGACCGCCAGGCCTGACCGCGGGACACCCGCCAGGGCAATCGCAGTGGGTCTGGCGCAATGGGCTGGTCCGTCGACATGATCTCGACGCCCGCCGAGGGGCTTGCACGACAGCGGCGTTTGCGTATAATGCGCTTCCGTCGGCGAGGCGACACGCCCCGCGACGAACGTTCGGAGTATAGCTCAGCTTGGTAGAGCGCTGCCTTCGGGAGGCAGAGGTCGTAGGTTCGAATCCTGCTACTCCGACCAAGAATTTCAATGACTTAGGCCACCCCCTCCATGCCGCCTGAGTCTCACGTGACCAGATCGTGACTCGAGACCCTCGGCTCTTGCCGGGGGTTTTGCGTTTCTGAACCCTCCTCCTCATCAAGCTTGGCAGCCGCTATCGTTAGGGGGGGATTCCGCATGATCCCCCACCCGACACTTGGCCGAGAAGCAATAACGCAGCGACCCTGTCTTCAGCATTTGTCAGGTGACACGGAAAACAGCCCCTCCGGGAACTCACCGAACCGTCCCGGCTTTCTCGGAGGCTCCAAACCCTGGCTGAATTGCCCTAAGGGACGCACGAAGGTATGGACAGCAGCACCGGTCTGCCCGGTTTCTCAAACTATGCCCGACTGGACGACTTCGAATCGGACGATGAATGCCGTGAGTGGCTGGCGCAGCAGCTCAACCATTTCGTCAACGCCTTCCGGCCGCGGTTGAAGGCGATGGCCAGGTGAAGATGGCCTGCGGGGGGTTACAGGACCTCGAGGAACTCCCGCAGCCGGTCCGCCGTGACGATCAGGCCACAGGCTGCCAGGGTATCGAGATAATCCTCAGCGCTTCTTGGCGGCTTGCGCAAGCTGGCCCGGTGACGATGGACGGTCCTGAGGACCAGCCCCTCGTTCAGCTCGAACTGCTGCTCCAGAAAGGTATCGGGGTGGACGGCCTCGATCCCGAAGCCGCCCAGTGTATCGGCCGGGAAGTCCTTCAGATTGAAGGTGATGATCAGCTGCGCTCCGGCGCGAATGGCCGCGGCCAGTACGTGGCGGTCATCAGGGTCGGGTAGCTCAAGCGCCGGGATCAGCGGTTCGTGCCCGGTGACCAGCGCATCCGGCACCGCCCGATTCATGAGCTCGACGGTTCGCGGTAGCGCTTCTGCCAGTTCAGGACGCTTCTTGAGCAGGTTGCGCGTCCACTCGTGGTGGATCTGCTCGGTCCAGCGCGCTGCATAGAGTCCCGTGGTGGCCAGGCGCATCAACAGGTCCCGCAATGGCGCAGGATAGAGCACGCAGGCGTCGTATACGACCACGAAGCGCATCAGTAGCCCATATCCAGGTCCTGGGCCTGGTCGGCCAGCTCCTGGAGTGCAGCCTCGGATACCTCCTCCTGCTGGCGCTTGTAGGCCAGCAGGTCCTGCAGGCGAATCCGGCGATGCGTGCCCACTCGGCTGAACGGAATAGCACCCTCCTCCAGCAGCTTGACCAGATGGGGCCGCGAGACATTGAGCATGTTGGCGGCTTCCTGGGTCGTCACCTCGGCATGGGTGGGGAGGATCGTCACGGCATTGCCCTGGGCCATCTCGGTCAGCAGATCACGCAGCAGCACCAGCGCCTGCCGGGGCAGCACCAGGTCCGCACCATCCAGCTTGATATGCGCACGATCGCTCTCGGGCCGCTCGCGGAGCAGCTGGCTGAGCTCGGTGGCACTGGCCCTGGCCAGGCGGGTGAGCTCGGCATCGTGGGGCAAGGTATCCCGGGTGGCAGGGTTCATGGCATGACCTCCTGGCAGCCCCCGCTATTGCTGGCTGCCTTCGCGTGTTCCATCGATACTTGCCAGGCTATTCGAAATAAACAAAATTCGCAATATCCGAAACGGGCTATTGGTCCTCGGGCTGGTATGCTCGAGCAAGTGAGTCTGGTCAAGGCCATAGGAGTACTTGTATGAGTCGGTATCGAACCCCGGGCTCACAAGGTAGCGCCGAGCCCGGTTCCGGTGGCCGGGTCAAGGCCAACAAGCTCGCCATCACCGCCCAGGAGAGCCTGGGTGGGGCCGCCGCCGAGCTATTGCTGAAGCTGTACGAGGAGGTGTTCGGAGGATCAGCCGCTTGATATCGCGCTGCTGAAGCACCGGCACCATCGTTGGCTCGGTAGCCTCTACGACTGGACGGGCGAGGAGCGCCAGGTCATTCTGGAGAGGAATGGCTTCCCGTTCGCCGCAGCGAGACAGCTGACAACTGCCCCACCTACTGCGTGAACTGGATCCGAAGTGGCTGAATCGGCTGACGCCCTGCAGCGGAATGAGCCATGAGGATGCGATACACGCCATCGCTCAGGTTCATGTCGAGCTGATCCTGATGCATTCGTTCAGAGAGGGAAATGGCCGCATCACCCGCCTGCATGACTGCGACCATACCCGAGTGCGTCTTCAGACTGACCCTGACCAATCCGCCCGGCTCAGCCTCGGAAGGCAGAGGTCGCAGGTTCGAATCCTGCTACTCCGACCAACGAATTGGAAGGCCCTGCGAGATCGCAGGGCCTTTTTCGTATCCGCCGCCGGCGCGCTCAGGTCACGGTGATCACGGTGCACCTGGCGGTGTGGCTGACCCGGTGCGAGACGCTGCCGAAGACCATGCCGCGCACATCGCTCAGGCCACGGCTGCCCATGACGATGGCATCGGCCCCGAGCGACTCGGCATGGTCGACGATCCGCTTCGCCGGCCATCCCTGGAAGATGTGCTCCTCGACGTCCAGCCCGGAGAGGTCGACGCTGCTGCGAGCCTTCTCGATCACCTGCCGACCCTCCTGCTTCATCTCGCTCGCCAGCTTGTCGCGCTGCTCCTGCGAGAAGGGCTCGGCGGTCCCCCCGAGGAACAGGCCGATGTTGTCCGGCGGGAACTCGGTGACGGTCACCAGGTGCAGCCGTGCGGACGATGCACGGGCCAGCTGTGCAGCGACGGCCAGTGCCTTTTCGGCATGGGTCGAACCATCGACGGGAACGAGTATGGACTGGTACATGATTATCTGCCCCTTCGGCGACGAAACGGGGCACCACCGGCGCCCCTCCTGAGTAAAAGCCTAGCCGCTGTCCGCGGATAGGCAATGTCCTGGGTCAAGCCGCCCAGCCAAACCCGAGGATCGGCATGGCCAGGCCGAACACCGCCAGGCCGATGACCACCAGCGCCACCAGGCCGACCGGCGCACCGGCCCGCATCATCTCGGCCACGCTGAGGCGACCGCTGCCGAAGACCACCGCATTGGGCGGCGTGGCCACCGGCAGCATGAAGGCGCAGCTCGCCGCCATGGCCACCGGCACCGCCAGCAGCAGGGGGCTGGCACCCAGGCTCACGGTGAGCGAGGCGGTCAGCGGCAGGATAGCCGCCGCCGTGGCGGTATTGCTGGTCACATGGCTCATCACCATGACCACCAGCACCACCAGGCCCACCAGCGCCCAGACCGGCCAGCTGCCGAACCCCGCCAGCCCCTCGGCCACCGCCGCCGCCAGGCCGCTGCTCTCGATGGCCGTGCCGAGGCTGAGCCCCCCGCCCACCATGATCAGCACCCCCCAGGGCAGGTACCTGGCGCTCTCCCAGTCCATCAGGAACTGCCGCTCCGACCAGCGGGCCGGCACCACGAACAGCAGCAGGGCGCCGACCACCGCGATGCCGGCGTCGCTGAGCTCCACCCCGAGCCACGACTGCAGCAGTGGCCGTGTCACCCAGGCCAGAGCCACGAGGGCGAAGATCGCCGCCACCCGCCGCTCCGGCCCGCTCATGCGCCCCAGGTCCTGCGCCTGCTCGCTGAGCATGTCCGCCACGCCGGGCAGCGCCTCGACCCCGACCGGGTAGATGCGTCGCGTCAGCAGCCACCAGGCCAGCGCCAGCAACAGCAGCGCAGGAGGGACGGCAACGAGCATCCACTGGGCGAAGCCGATCTCGATGCCGTGGTTGTCGGCCATGAAACCCGCCAGCAGGGCATTGGGCGGGGTGCCGATCAGCGTGCCCATGCCACCGATGTTGGCCGCCAGCGCGATGCCGAGCAGCAGCGACAACTCCATGTGGTGACTCGCCCCGCCGCCCCCCTGGCGCTCCAGCAACGCCAGCACCGAGAGGCCGATGGGCACCATCAGGGCGGCCGTGGCCGTGTTGCTGACCCACATGCTCAGCGCCGCGGTGGCGACCATGAAGCCACCCACCAGCTGGTCGGGGCGTTGCCCCGAGACACGCAGCACCAGCATGGCGATGCGCCGGTGCAGGCTCCAGCGCTGGATCGCCTCGGCCAGCAGGAAACCGCCCAGGAAGAGGAAGATCAGCGGGTTGGCATAGGGGGCCGCCGCATCGTTGACCGAGGTGACGCCCAGCAGCGGCAAAAGGGCCACCGGCAGCAGGGCGGTGACAGCGATCGGCACGGGCTCCAGCACCCACCAGGTGGCCATCCAGGCGGTGAGCGCCACCACCTGCCAGGCGGCGGGCGGCAGGCCGGAGGGTGCCTCGAGCAACAGCAGACCGGCCGCCATCAGCGGACCCAGCGGCAGCCCCAGGGTGATCTTCAACCGTGAGACGCGCTCACTGCGCGCGCTCGCCTCCTGCGTCTGCGCCTCCTGCACACTGCTTCCGGCCATGCTCTCCTCCAGCCATCCCGTCGACCTGCCCAGCATACACGCTGGCCGCCGAGGGCCCGACGCCCACCGGGGCCAGGCCGTCGACTGCTCGCCTACAGCCAGCGTTCGAGCCGCAGCACCCGGCTCAACCAGGCACTGAGTCGCTGCCAGGCGCTGCCGGGCTCGCGATCCAGGCGAACGGCTTCGCCCTCGACTTCCGACTCCCACGACAGGGCCCCGTCCCTGCCCGCCTGTACCACCCGGTAGCTCAGGGCGGGAGCGGCGCCCACCTCGGTGAGCTCGAGAAAGTCCGCGGCCAGGGCCTCGCTCTGTGCCAGCACCCCCACCTCGGTGTTCCACCACACCGACCGCGGATCGGCATTGGCCGAGCCGACGAAGACCCTGTCGTCGTCGATACCCACCGCCTTGATATGCAGCACCGAGGCCGAGCTGCCGGGGATGCCGATGGCGACCCCCTCGCCGTTGTCGGCCTCGGCGCGCAACTCGAAGAGCGCCACCCCGCTCTCCAGCAGGTCGAAGCGATGGGGCATGTAGACCCCGTGCACGATCGGCACGTCCGAGGCCTCCAGGGAGTTGGTGATCACCGCCACCTCGACCCCCGACTCGGCAAGCTCGCGCAGCATCCGGCTGCCCGCGTCGGTGGGCACGAAGTAGGCGGCGACCACCACCAGCCGCGTCTCGGGGTCGACAAGCCGCTGCAGTTGTCCGGCCATGGTCCGGACCAGCGGCGGGCGCCCCCGCCACCCGGGCTTGCCGGGCGGGTCCCACAGGGCCTCGCCATGGCCCCAGTGCAGCTCCTCGACCAGCGGCTCCCGGGCCCGGTTGTCGTGCCGCTTCCTGAGTGCGCTGAAATAGGCCGAGTCGGCCTGTCCGTCGAGCCAGGCCTCCAGCGACGCCTGAAGCTCACGCCAGGCCTCCTCTGGTGCACGGTGGTAGCGTCCGACGGGCTGGGCCAGGCCATGGTTCCAGTAGAGATCGAAGCTGCGTGACAGCGGTTCCACCACCGGCCCCAGGGTCAGCAGGTCCAGGTCGGCGAAGTTGCGGGGTTCGCTGGCGTTGTAGTACTCGTCGCCCAGGTTGCGCCCGCCGACGATGGCCAGGGTGTTGTCGGCGATCCACAACTTGTTGTGCATGCGGCGATGCTGGCGACCGAGCACGGGGATCGTCGCCAGCACCCGGGCCGCCAGGTGGCCACGCCCCACCGCCAGGGGATGGTAGACACGCACCTGGATGTTCGGGTGGCTGTCCAGCGCCGCCAGGCGGCCTCCCTGCCCCACCGCACCGATGTCGTCGATCAGCAGCCGCACCTGCACGCCGCGCTCGGCGGCTCCCAGCACGCGATGCAGCAAGGCCCGGGTGGTGAGGCCATCCCCCATCAGGTAGGTCTGGATATCCAGGCGACGCTCCGAACGGGCGGTGAGCAGGGCCCGCACGGCGAAGGCATCCTTGCCGTTGGCCAGCAGGGCGAAGCCGCTCTGGCCCTCGTGAGGTGCCGCCTGACGCTCGGCCCAGCGCCCCAGGGCCGTGGCCCCGGCCTCGGCGGGCGGCAGGGCGCTGGTGTGCACCCTGGGCACCGGGGTGGTGGCGCAGCCACCCAGCAACAGCAGCAGGCAGCAGAGCGCGACCCGCCAATGCCGGCGAAACCGCTCAGGCGACATCGTCGTCGTCATCGTCGGCCAGCCGCCGTGCCAGCGCCTTGCGTGCGCGGTTGCGCCGATACAGGCGCACCAGGGCGATCCACAGCGCCGCCAGCACCATGGCTGCCAGGGTCACCCCCTGCCAGGGCCGGGCGGCATCCCCCATCAGGGTCTCGAGGGTGATGATGAGTATGAAGCCCAGCGCCTGACTGGCGATGGCCAGGGCACGCAGGGTGTCGAAGGCAGGCTTGGCCATGGATGCTCCCGCACGAGTGTGAGTGACAGCCTCGCACGCTGGCAGTAGGCTAGCCGTCAATCGCGCCATTGTAACGCGCCCGCCAGCGGACGCCGACCCTCACTCGTGGAGCCTCGCCCGTCATGGATGCCATCGCCCTGGGACCCGTGCTGATCTCCGTGCCCCGTCTCTATGCCTTCGCCGTCGCCCTGCTCCTGCTGCTGGCCAGTGCCTGGCTGCTGGCCCTGCCACGCCGGGAGCATGCGCGCTGGTTCAACGGCCTGGTGCTGGCATGGCTGGTCGGTGCGCGACTCGGCCACGTGGCCCTGAACCTCGAGGCCTATGCCGCCGCTCCGCTGGATGTCCTCAAGGTCTGGCAGCCGGGGTTCCATGGCCTGTGGGGCATGGTGGCGGGCCTGGTCTGGACCGGCTGGGCGCTGCGCCGCCACCTGTTGCGGCTGATCGGCGCCATGGCCCTGGTGGTGGGGGGGGCGAGCCTGTGGCTGGTGCTGGTGACGCTGGCCCCGCTGGGCGGCGACATGCCACTGCGCGAGCTGCCCGACATTACCCTGGAGAACCTCGAGGGGGAGCCGGTCGAGCTGCGCTCCCTGCTGGGCGAGCGGGTGGTGGTCAACCTCTGGGCCACCTGGTGCCCCCCCTGCCTGCGGGAGATGCCGCTGCTGGCCGAGGCCGACACCCGCGACGGGGTCAGCGTGGTGGTGGCCAACCAGGGCGAGGACCTGATGCAGGTGGTGCGTTATCTCGACGAACAGGGCCTGGCGTTCCGCTACCCGCTGCTCGACCCGAGCCAGGAGCTGATGGTACGGATGGAGTCTCCCGGGCTACCCACCACGGTGCTGTTCGATGCCGAGGGTCGTGCCGTCGAGCGCCACGTGGGCGAGCTCTCCAGGGCCCAGCTGGACGCCTGGCTGGCGCGCCACTGACCGATATTCACAGGGACGACGGGGACAGGCCTTGAGGGGGTCCGATGCCAAGGAGGGCATCGGTAGCGTACAGGGATGTATTCACAGCGCCCCCTCCTGGACCTGTCGCCGTAGAAGTCCCCTACGAGGCCAACGCCATGCTTAAGCCGCGCCGGCCTTTGCTGTAAGATATCGCGCCCTGTTGCCGCCATCCCGGCGTTGGCGGCGAACGAGCACACCGATATTCAGCATCCTCCGAGGCACCATGAGCGACTATTCACCCGGCCAGCGCTGGATCAGCGACGGCGAGGCCGAACTCGGCCTGGGCACCATCCTCGGCTGCGACTTCCGCAGCGTCACCGTGCTCTTCGGCGCCAGCCAGGAAACCCGCACCTACAGCAGTCGCCAGGCACCGCTCACCCGGGTGGCCTTCGGCAGCGGCGACCGCATCCAGTCCGCCGAGGGCTGGAGCCTGACCGTCGATGACAGCAAGGAGGTCGACGGCCTGATCGTCTACATCGGCGAGGATGACAGTGGCGAGCTGCGCGAGCTGCCCGAGGCACAGCTGGCCGACACCATGCAGTTCGACCAGGCCCGCGACCGCCTGCTCACCGGCCAGGTCGACCGCAACGACTGGTTCGACCTGCGCTTCCGTACCCTGCACCACTTCCACCGCATCGAGCAGAACCCGGCGCTGGGACTGGCCGGCCCGCGGGTCGACCTGATTCCCCACCAGCTCTACATCGCCGACGAGGTGGCGCGCCGCCATGCCCCGCGGGTGCTGCTGGCCGACGAGGTGGGCCTGGGCAAGACCATCGAGGCGGGGCTGATCCTGCACCGCCTGCTGCTCACCGGCCGCGCCGAGCGGGCGCTGATCCTGGTACCGGCGAGCCTCACCCACCAGTGGCTGGTGGAGTTGCTGCGCCGCTTCGCCCTGGAGGTGACCCTGCTCGACGAGCAGCAGAGTCAGGCCCATGGCGAGACCAACCCCTTCGAGGCCGGCCAGCTGGTACTGGCGAGCCAGGACTGGCTGTTCGCCAACCCGCACCGCCAGGCCCAGGCCGAGGCCTGCGGCTGGGACCTGCTGATCGTCGACGAGGCCCACCACCTCGAGTGGTCCGACGAGGTGGTGGGCCCCGGCTATGCCTGCGTCGAACGGCTGGCGGCGGCGGTGCCGGGCCTGCTGCTGCTCACCGCCACCCCCGAGCAGATGGGGCTCACGAGCCACTTCGCCCGGCTGCGCCTGCTCGACCCGGACCGCTACCACAGCCTCGAACGCTTCCGCGAGGAGGAGCAGCACTATGTGGAGGTGGCCGAGGCGATCGATGCCCTGGAGCGCCTGCCCGGCGATGACCCGGACCGTGCGCGGGTCGCCACGGTCATCGACGAGCCCGACAGCCTGGCGCTGCTGGCCACCCTGGCCAACCCCGAGGCCGACGCGGACCAGCATGCCGCGGCCCGCGACCAGTTGCGCGACCAGCTGCTCGACCGCCACGGCACCGGCCGGGTGATGTTCCGCAACAGCCGCCGCCACGTGGGCGGCTTCCCGGAGCGACGCCTGCATGTCGCCGAACTCGCGCTGCCCTCCGCCTACCGCCGGGTACTGCGCAGGCTGGAGCGCGACGAGGACTACCTCGACGAGCTGCTGATCGAGACCGGCCTCGACCACCCGGAGGTGCTGGTCTACCTGGACACCATGTACCGGGCCCTGGCCGACGACCCCCTGAACGAGGAGCCCTGGTGGCAGATCGACCCGCGGGTCAACTGGCTGCTGGAGCGCCTGGCCGACGACGGCGACGCGGGCCTGGCCGGCGACAAGGTGCTGGTGATCGCCCACGACCGCGAGACCGCCCAGGGCCTGGCCGAGGCGCTGCGCGTGCTGGGCGGCTACCATGCCCCGGTGTTCCACGAGGGGCTCTCGCTCGTGGAGCGGGATCGCGCCGCCGCCGCCTTCGCCGACGAGGAGGAGGGGTGCCAGGTGCTGGTCTGCTCGGAGATCGGCTCCGAAGGGCGCAACTTCCAGTTCTGTCGCCACCTGGTGATGTTCGACCTGCCGCTGCACCCGGACCAGCTCGAGCAGCGCATCGGGCGGCTGGACCGCATCGGCCAGCGCCACGCCATCGAGCTCCACGTGCCGGTGTTCGAGGGTAGCCCCGGCGAGAAGCTGCTGCGCTGGTACCACCAGGGCATGGACGCCTTCAGCAGCCCCCATGGCGTGGGCAGCGAGATCTTCGCCGCCTTCGGCGATGCCCTGGCCGACGCCCTGCTCGACGACGAGAGCCTCGAGGAGGTGATCGAGGAGACACGGGCGCTGTTCGCCAGCCGTCTCGCCGAGCGCGACGCCGGCCGCAACCGGCTGCTGGAACTCAATGCCTGCCGCATCGATCGCGCCGAGGCGGTCGCCGCGGCGATCCGCGAGCTCGACGAGGATCGTGCCCTGCCGCGCTACCTGGACCAGGCCCTGGACATCTTCGGTGTCGACAGCCAGGAGCTGGGCGGCGGCATCCTCCACCTGCAGCCGAGCCCGCAGATGCTCGACGGCCTGCCGGGCCTGGTGAAGGGCGAGGAGGGCTTCTCGGGCACCTTCTCCCGGCTTCGCGCCCTGGCCCGCGACGACGTCCAGCACCTCTCCTGGGAACACCCGCTGCTGCGCGAGATGATGGGCCGGATCCTCGACGGCACCATGGGCAACACCGCCCTGGCGCTGCTCAAGCATCCATCGATTCCCGCCGGCCGGCTGATGGTCGAACTGATCTTCCGCACCCACTGCCCGGCGCCCAGGCGACTGCACCTCAACCGCTTCCTGCCACCCACCGCGGTACGGGTGCTGCTCGACGAATCCGGCGCCAGCCTCACCGACAAGGTCTCCTTCACCGGGCTGTCGAAGAACCTGCAGAAGGTCAAGAAGGCCATGGCCCGCGACCTGATCCGCAGCCGCCACGACCAGCTGCGCGAGCTGATCGAGGATGGCGAGAACGAGGCCGAGCGCGAGCTCTCCACCATCGTCGAGGCCGCCCAGGGCCGCATGCGGGCCGAGCTCGACGGCGAGCTCAACCGCCTGGAGGCGCTGGCCCGCCACAACCCGGCGGTGCGTGACGACGAACTCCAGGCGCTACGCGAGGAGCGCGCCGCCCTGGACGCGGCGATCGAGGGCACCCGCCTGCGCCTGGACGCCGTGCGGGTCATCGTCACCGTGGGCGAGGAGACGCGCTGAGGCCATCGAGCCCGGATAACGCCTCGGGGACGATCCGGCGACAGGCCCGGGCGCCCTCTCCCGGCTCGGGGACCTCAGCCCAGGATATCGGCCAGGGCCTCGTCGAGGGCCGGGAAACGGAACTCGAAGCCGGCCTCGAGCAGCCGTTTCGGGCGCATGTCGGCGCCGGTCAGCAGCAGCCGTGACATCTCCCCGAAGGCGGTCTCCAGCACGATGGCCGGGACCGGGATGATCGCCGGTCGGCCCAGCTGCTTCGCCAGCACCCGGGTGAACTCGGCATTGGTCACCGGATGCGGCGCACTGCCGTTGAAGGGCCCCTCGAGTTCCCCATTGTCGAGCAGGAAGAGGATCGCCCGCACCAGGTCCTCGCGGTGGATCCAGGGCATGAACTGCGAGCCATCACCGAAGCGCCCGCCCAGCCCCAGCTTGAAGGGCGGCAGCATCTTCTGCAGGCTGCCCCCGCCGGCGTCGAGCACCAGCCCGGTCCGCAGGAGCGCCACCCGGGTGCCGAAATCCACCGCCTCGCTGGCGACATCCTCCCAGCGCTTGCACAGGCGATGGGCGAACTCGTCGTGGGGCGGGGTCTCCTCGGTCACCTCCCGGTCGCCCTGGTCGCCGTAGTAGCCCAGGGCGGATCCGGAGACCATGACCCCGGGGGCGCGCTTGCCGGCGGAGGCGAGCTGTTCGCAGAGGATCACCAGGTCGCGGGTGATGTTGACCCGGGAATCGATCAGCCGCTTCTTCTGGTCATCGCTCCAGCGACGCGCGGCGATGGACTCACCGGCCAGGTTGACGATGGCATCCGGCGGGGTGTCGACGAAATCCAGCACCGAACGACGGATGTCGGTGCCACTCGGGAGCCGGTCCCGCACCTGGCCCGGCTCCCGGGACACCACCAGCAGGCGATGCCCGGCCTCCTCGAGCCGCTGACACAGTCGTTGCCCGACGAAGCCGCTCCCTCCGGTGACCAGCACTCGCATCGTGGTTCCCTCCTCTCGCGCCATTGAGTTATACAGCCGTTGTACACTTCTGCTAGTCTAGCTGAAAACCCCTTGAGCTGCGCGAGCCTGCGATGCCCCACACCCCCTCACCCGCCACCGCCGTCATCGGCGCCGGTATCGCCGGCCTGGCCTGCGCCAGGGTCCTGCACGATGCCGGCCACCCGGTCGTCCTCTTCGACAAGGGGCGGGGCCCCGGCGGGCGCATGTCCAGTCGCCGCCTGCCCGTGGCGGTGGTCGAGCTGGGTGCCCAGTTCTTCAGTGTGCGCGACGCCACCTTCCGTCGCCAGGTCGCTGCCTGGCAGGCAGCGGGCTGTGCGGCACCCTGGCCCGAGGCCCTGTGGCAGGTCGACGAGCGCGGCTGGCGGCGTCACCACGACGACCTCGAGCGCTTCATCGGCAGCCCGCGCATGAGCGCCGTCACCCGCCACCTGGCCGAGGGGCTGACGCTCATCGCCGGGACCCGCATCGAGCGACTGACAGGCAATGCCGGCCAATGGTGGCTGGTCGACCAGCACGGCGAGCGTCACGGCTCCTTCGCACGGGTGGTGATCAGCGCCCCCACGCCGCAGGCCCACGCGCTGGTCGCCTCCCACGATGGCGCCCTGGCCACGGCCTGCGAGGCGGTGATCCAGCGCCCCTGCTGGGCCGCCTGGGCGCTGTTCGACGAGCCGCTGCCGGCGCTGCCCGGGGTGGACGACAACTGGCAGGCCGTGCGGCTGGCCCCCGGCCACGGCAGCAGCCCGCTGCGCTTCGTCAGCCGTAACGACCGCAAGCCCGGCCGCGCCGCCCAGGGCGAGAGCCTGAGCCTGCTGGCCCGCATCGACTGGAGCCAGGCGCGCCTGGAGGAGAGCCCCGAGACCGTGGCGGAGGCGCTCCTCGACGCCTTCCAGCGCGCCCTGCCCGGCGACCTCGCGCTGCCCCGCCCGCGATCCCTCGGCGCCCACCGCTGGCGCTACGCCCAGCCGGACGTCTTCGCCACCGGCGAGGCGGTCAACCAGGACTACCGCCGCTCGGCCAGCGGCCTGGCCCTGTGCGGCGACGGCTGGCGCGGCCCCAGGGTCGAGGATGCCTGGCTCTCCGGCCATCACCTCGGCGAGACCCTGGCCGCGGCGATCGGCGAACAGGCCGGGGAGACTCCCGCCGGCTGAATCGACGAGGCGGAATCCCGGCCCCATGTTGTACATTGGTGCTGACTTGTACAAAATCAGCCCCTGGACACCGGCCGCCTCGACATCGACGGGGCAAGCGATCAGCAAGAGGCACAAGCGCCCATGAGTGACAAGGCGACCCATCCGGCCGACACGCCGCTCTACCCGATCCGGGAGGTCTCCCGGCTGACCGGCGTCAACTCGGTCACCCTGCGGGCCTGGGAGCGCCGTTATGGCCTGATCCGCCCGCGCCGCACACCCAAGGGCCACCGCCTCTACGCCCGAGACGACATCGAGCGCATCGAGCGCATCCTGCAGTGGCTCAATCGCGGCGTGCCGGTGAGCCAGGTGCGGGAACTGCTCGAGCAGCCCGAACCGGTCGAGACCCCGACACCCGCCGCCGGGGACTGGCCGAGCCAGCGCCAGCAGCTGGTCGCCGCCCTGGAGGCCTTCGACCTGGCTCGGCTGGAGGCCCTGTTCAACCAGAGCCTGGCCCTCTATCCGGTGGCGACCTGCGTCTCGGAGCTGTGGCAACCGGTGATCCGCGAACTGGAGGAGCACTGGAGCGACCAGCTCGGCGCCCTGCTGCAGCGGCGCACCCTGGAAACCTTCCTGCGCACCCGCATCGGCACCCGGCTCTATCATGCCAACCAGGCCGCCGGCGGCCCCCTGGTGCTGGTCGGCCAGCTGCCGGACGACCCCGGCCCGCTGTGGGTGCTGCTGGCGGCCATGACCGCCAGCGACCAGGGCTACCGGGTCGTGCTGTTCGATGCCCCCCTGCCGTTCGGCGAGCTGCCGCTGGCCGTGGAGCGCTTCCACGCCTCGGCCCTGCTGCTGGCCAGCGGCAAGGCCGAGCGCGCCGACCTGATACGGCGCCAGTTGCCGCGCCTGGCCGAGCAGCTCGACGCCCCCCTGGCCCTGTGCGGTCCGGTCGCCCGCATCCGGGCCACCGAGCTGGAGTCGTGCCGGGTCGAGGTGCTGGGCGACGACCTGCCCCAGGCCATCACCCGCCTGGGCTCGCTGATCCGGGATAGCTGAGCGACCGTCGGAGCCCCCATGCCTGCCCCTGTCCTGATCTGGTTCCGCAGTGACCTGCGTGTCCACGACAACCGTGCACTGGCCGCCGCGGCCCGCCAGGGGCCGGTCGTCGCGGTCTTCCTGCGCTGCCTCTCCCACTGGCAATGCCACGGCCACGGGGCCAACAAGCTCGATTTCTGGGGCCGTGGCGTGGCATCCCTGAGGGAGGCGCTGGCCGGGCTCAACATCCCCCTGCTGCATCGCGATATCGACGACTTCGCCGCGGCCCCGGCGACCCTGCTGGCCCTGGCCCGGGAGACCGGCGCCGGGGCCCTGCACTTCAACCACGAGTACCCGCTGGACGAGATGCGCCGCGATCGCGCCGTGGTCGAGGCCTTCGACGCGGCCGGCCTCGCCGCCACCGGCCACCATGACGCCGTGGCCTTCGCCCCCGGCGAACTGCTGACCGGCAAGGGCGACGTCTACGGCGTCTTCACCCCCTTCGCCAGGGCCTGGCACCGCCGGCTCACCCCGGAGCGCCTCGCGCTGAGCGACACGCCGGCGCCCCAGGCGCCGCTGCCGATCGCGTGCGACCCGCTGCCCGTGCTGCCCGAGCTCGCCGACAGCCCGGTCGACGGCCGCCGGTGGCCCGCGGGCGAAGGCCCCGCCGCCGACCGCCTGGAGCGCTTCCTGCGCTTCCGCGGCCGCCACTACGCCAGGCAACGCGACTTCCCGGCGATCCGCGGCACCAGCGAGCTCTCGCCCTACCTGGCGCTGGGCATGATCTCCCACCGACAGTGCCTGCAGGCGGTGCTGGCCGAGAACGACGGCGCCCTGGCCGAGGGCGACGCGGGACTCGCCGCCTGGGTCAACGAGCTGGTGTGGCGGGAGTTCTACCGCCACGTGGCCGTCGGCTTCCCCCGGGTGTGCCGGCACCGCGCCTTCCAGGCCCACACTGAGGCGCTGGCCTGGCGCGACGACGATGCCGGCTTTCGCGCCTGGTGCGAGGGGCGTACCGGCTACCCCATCGTCGATGCCGCCATGCGCCAGCTGGTGGCCACGGGGTGGATGCACAACCGGCTGCGCATGATCACCGCCATGTTCCTCAGCAAGCACCTGCTGATCGACTGGCGGCGCGGCGAGGCCTTCTTCCTGCGCCACCTGGTGGACGGCGAGTTCTGCGCCAACAACGGTGGCTGGCAGTGGGCCGCTTCCACCGGAACCGATGCCGCCCCCTACTTCCGCATCTTCAACCCCACCACCCAGTCGAACCGCTTCGACCCCGACGGCCGCTTCATCGCCGAGTGGCTGCCCGAACTCGCCGGGCTGCCGGCCAAGGCCCGGCATGCCCCGCCACGGGACCGGCTGGAGCGCCTCGACTACCCGTCCCCCATCGTCGACCACAGGGCTGCCCGCGCCCGCGCCCTCGAGGCCTTCAAGGCCCTCGGGACCGCCTGACCCCCCACGCATCCATCGGAGGACATCGCCATGACCCGGGACCCCGCCCTGGAGGCCTTCTGCGCCTTCTTCAATAAACTAGACAAGACATGTACAAAAAAGCTATACATGTTCTACACAGATAACGCGGTCTTCATCGATCCCCTGCAGCGCATCGAAGGCCGAGAGGCCCTGGAAGCCTACTTCAGCTCCCTGTACGAGAACGTCACATCGTGCCAATTCGATTTCCATCATCAGCAGCGCCAGGGCAATACCGCCTTCGTCACCTGGCGCATGAGGCTGGTGCACCCGCGGCTCGATGGCGGTCGGGAGATCGCCGTGGAGGGTTGCTCGCAGCTGGACTTTGCGGCGAACGACACCGCCCGGGTGGCGAGGCATCGCGACTACTTCGATGTCGGCGCCATGGTCTACGAGCGCCTGCCGCTGCTGGGCGGCGCGGTGAAGCTGGTCAAGGAGCGGCTGGGGCATTGAATCCGCCAGGCCGCGGGCAATGATCGAGGGGAGCGGCATGATGGCATCGCAGGGTACCCAGCGCATCTGGCTGACCGGGGCGTCCTCGGGCATCGGCCGTGCCCTGGCCGAGCGGCTGCTGGACCAGGGCCACCGGGTCGCGCTCAGTGCCCGCCGCGAGTCGGCGCTGGCCGAGCTGGCCGAGGGCCGCGACAACGCCCTGCCATTGCCGCTGGACGTGGCCGACCGCGGCACGGTGCAGCGGGCCGGGGAGCGCCTCGCCGAGGCCTTCGGCGGGCTGGACCTGGTGATCCTCAACGCCGGCACCTGCGAGTACCTGGAGGCCCGCCACTTCGACACGGCCCTGGTGGAGCGCGTCTTCGCCTGCAACTTCTTCGGCGCCCTGCACGGCGTGGAGGCAGCCCTGCCGCTACTGCGCCGGGCCCGGGCCGAAGGCGGCCGGCCGCTGATCGCGGCCACCTCCAGCGCGGCCGCCTATGTGCCGCTGCCGCGCGCCGAGGCCTACGGCGCCTCCAAGGCGGCGCTCAGTCACTTCATGGAGTCGCTGCGCCTGGACCTGCACGCCGAGGGCATCGGCGTCTGCCTCATCCACCCGGGCTTCGTCGAGACCCCGCTCACCGACCGCAACGACTTCGCCATGCCCCTGCGCCTCGGCGCCGATGCCGCCGCCGAGGCGATCCTCGACGGCCTGGCCAGGCGCCGCCTGGACATCCACTTCCCGCGCCGCTTCACCCTGCTGGTCAGGCTGATGGGCATCCTGCCCCCGGCCCTACGCCTCCGGCTGGGCCTGCGCATGACCCGGCAACAGCCCGCCCCAGAGGCCACGCCATGACCGCATCCTTCCCGTCACCTCCCGCCCGGGCAGGCGGCCCGCGCGTCGCCGTGATCGGCAGCGGCATCGGCGGCATGGCTGCCGCCTGGTACCTCTCCAGCCGCTACCAAGTCACCCTGTTCGAGGCCGACTCGCGCCTCGGCGGCCACACCGCGACCGTCGACGTGGAACTCGAGGGTCGCCACTACGCCATCGACACCGGCTTCATCGTCTTCAACGACTGGACCTACCCGCACTTCCAGCGGCTGCTGGCACGGCTCGGCGTGGCGACCCAGCCCACCGAGATGAGCTTCTCGGTCCACGAGACGGCCCGCGACTTCGAGTACAACGGCCATACCCTGGCGAGCCTGTTCGCCCAGCGCCGCAACCTGCTGCGCCCGAGCTTCCACCGCCTGCTGCGCGACATCCTGCGCTTCAACCGCGAGGCCACCCGGGCGCTGGAGGATGGCAGGCTCGACCCGGCCATGGCCCTGGGCACCTGGCTGGATGCCCACGGCTTCGGCGCCGACTTCCAGCGCCACTACCTGCTGCCCATGGGGGCGGCGATCTGGTCGGCCAGCATCCGCGACCTGCGCGACTTCCCGCTGCTGTTCTTCGTGCGCTTCTTCCGCCACCACGGCCTGCTCTCGGTGGACGACCGGCCCCGGTGGCATACCCTGGTGGGCGGCTCGCGCCGCTACATCCCGGCCCTGACCGCGCCCTACGCCGGCGGTATCCGGCTGGCCACCCCGGTCCGCGGCATCCGCCGCCATGCCGACCGAGTCGAGGTGAGAAGCGATGCCGGCGTCAAGGCCTTCGACCAGGTCGTGCTGGCCTGCCACGCCGACCAGGCGCTGGCGCTGCTCGAGGATCCCACGGCGGCGGAGCGCGAGGTGCTCGGCGCCCTGCCCTACCAGGACAACGAGGTGGTGCTGCATACCGACACCCGGCTGCTGCCGCGCCGGCGGCGCGCCTGGGCGAGCTGGAACTACCGCCTCGACGGCCGCGACGAGGCCTCCAGGGTCTCGGTGACCTACGACATGAACATCCTGCAGCGCATCAGCGCCCCGCACACCTTCTGCGTGACGCTCAACGACAGCCAGGCCATCGACCCGGCCCGGGTGCTCGGCCGCTACACCTATGCCCACCCCCGGTTCACCCTGGCCGGCCAGGCGGCCCAGGCGCGCCACGGCGAGATCTCCGGGCCCGACCGGCGCACCCACTACTGCGGCGCCTACTGGCGCAACGGCTTCCACGAGGATGGCGTCTGGAGCGCGCTGCGCGTCGCCCGGGCGCTGGGCTGTGACGAGGAGGGCACGCCGGCCGAACCGGCCGCCACCGGGCGGGTCGCCGACGAGGGGGTTCCGGCATGATCGCGGCCCCCCGCTCGCGCATCTATCGCGGCAGCCTGCGGCATCGACGCTTCCTGCCGAGGCCCCACGCCTTCTCCTACGGGGTATGGATGGCCTGGCTCGACCTCGACGAGCTGCCCGAGCTGTTCGACGGGGTCCCCGGCTTCAGCGCCCGGCGCCCCGCCCTGGCGCGTTTCCGCCGCGAGGACTATCTCGCGCCCCATGACCGCCCGCTGAAGCAGGCGGTGCGCGAGGAGCTGGAGCGCCAACTGGGCAGCGCCCCGGACGGTCGGATCTGCGTGCTGACCCAGCTGCGCACCCTGGGGCTGGGCTTCAACCCGGTATCGCTCTACTACGCCCATGACGCCCGCGGCGAGCTGCGCGCGGTGCTAGGCGAGGTGAGCAACACCCCCTGGGGGGAACGCACCCGCTACGCCTGTGCCGTGACGCCGGAGCGCCATGCCCATGTGGCCGAGTTCGACAAGGCCATGCACGTCTCGCCCTTCAACCCCATGGACATGACCTACCGCTGGCGCTTCAACACCCCCGGCGAACGGTTGGCGATGCACATGGAGAACTGGAAGGCGGGAGAACGCCACTTCGACGCCACCCTGACGCTCGACGCCCGGCCAGCGACCCGCCGCGTGCTGCTCGCGACCCTGGCCCGCCAGCCGTGGATGAGCCTCAAGACCCTGGCCGGCATCCACGTCGAGGCGCTGCGCCTGTGGCTCAAGCGCGTGCCGATCCACGACCACCCCGGCCCCGCCACGAGATCCCGTAAGGAGAGTTCGTCGTGAACACCCTGCGCTCTGCCAGCACCACCCGCCCCCTGCCGGCCGATGCCGACCGCCTGACCCGCTGGCTGAGGCCGCGCCTGCTCGCCCGGCTCGATGGCCTGGAAGGGGGGACCATCACCCTGATCGAGGGCCATCGGCGCCATCACCTGGGCCAGGGTGGCGACCTCGCCGTGACCCTGGTGATCCGCGACAGCCGGGCCTGGAGGCGCCTCGCCCTGGGGGGCAGCGTGGGCGCCGCCGAGGCCTACATGGACGGCGACTGGGACGCCGACGACCTGGTGGCACTGGTGCGCCTGATGGCCCTCAACCTGGAGCGGGTCAACGGCGAGCTGGAGAACGGCACCGCCCGCCTGGGGCGCTGGCTGCGCGGCGCACTGCAAGCGCTGCAGCGCAATTCCCGCCGGGGGGCCCGCCGCCATGTCGCCGCCCATTACGACATCGGCAACGACCTCTTCGCCACCTTCCTCGACCGGCAGCACCGGATGTACTCCAGCGCGGTCTTCCCCCACGCCGAGGCCAGCCTGGAGGAGGCCTCCACCCACAAGCTCGACCTGATGCTGGAGAAGCTCGACGTGCGCCCCGAGCACCACCTGCTGGAGATCGGCACCGGCTGGGGCGGGCTGGCCATCCATGCGGCCAGGACCCGCGGCTGCCGGGTCACCACCACCACCATCTCCGCGGAGCAGTACGCCCACACCGCGCGGCGCATCGAGGCGGAGGGGCTGGGCGAGCGGATCACCCTGCTCCAGCGGGACTACCGCGAGCTCGAGGGGCAGTACGACCGGCTGATCTCGGTGGAGATGATCGAGGCGGTGGGCCACCAGTACCTGGACACCTACCTGGCGACCCTGGACCGGCTGCTCGCCGAGGACGGTCTGGCCATGCTGCAGGCGATCACCATCCGCGACCAGCGCTTCGACGAGGCCAAGCGCGAGATGGACTTCATCAAGCGCCACATCTTCCCGGGCGGCTTCCTGCCCTCCCACCACGCCATCCTGCGCAGCCTCACCCGCTGCACCTCGCTCAATGTCCTGGCCCTGGACGAGATCGGGCTGCACTACGCCCGCACCCTGCGCGAGTGGCGCCACCGCTTCGAGGCGAACCTGGATACCGTGAGGAAGCTCGGTTACGAGGAGCGTTTCATCCGCATGTGGCGCTACTACCTCTGCTACTGCGAGGGGGGCTTCCTGGAGCGCACCATCGGCACCTGCCACCTGCTGCTGGCCAAGCCCGCCGCCAGGCCGGCCCCGCTGGCCGGCGCCCCGTGATCGCCGGGCTAGGCCGGCACCTCGACCGCCACCCGAGCCCCATCGGGCGCCCCCCCGGACGAGTCGTGGTCCTGCCACTGAGCCTCGAGCATTTCCGCCGGCAGGGGGCGGGCATAGAGAAAGCCCTGCACCAGCGAGCAGCCCGCCGCCTTCAGGAAGTCGCGCTGGGCGATCGTCTCCACCCCCTCGGCGATCACCTCGAGCTCGAGCCCCCGGGCCATGGCCAGCACCGCGCCGACGATGGCGGCATCGGCCCGGTCGTCGGGCAGCGCCTTGATGAAGGCCCGATCGAGCTTGAGCTTGTCCAGCGGCAGCTTCTTGAGGTAGCCCAGCGAGGAGTAGCCGGTGCCGAAGTCATCGATGGCGATGGGGTGGCCCCGCTCGCGCAGCACGCCGAGGCGTGGCGAGATATCGCCGGCCCGCTCGTCGAGCAGCACCGACTCGGTGATCTCCAGGCCGAGCATCCCGGCCGGCATGTCGTGCCGGGCGAGCCCGGCGGCGAGCGCCGTCTCCAGCTCTCCCTGGAACATCTGCAGCGCCGAGACATTGATCCAGACCGGCACCTCGGGCATGCCGAGGCGCCGCCAGCGCGCCAGTTGCGACAATGCCTGGTCGATCACCCAGTTGCCCAGTGAGGCCATCAGCCCATGGCGCTCGGCCAGGGGAATGAAGTCCGCCGGGGAGATCATCCCGTCCCGCGGGTGCCGCCAGCGTAGCAGGGCCTCGAGCCCCACCAGGGCGCCATCCGCCAGGTGGTGCTGTCCCTGGTAGTGGAGCTCCAGCTGGGTGCCGGTCGCCAGGGCGTTGCGCAGCTCGTTGACCAGCCCCAGCTGGGGACTGTCCTGGACGTCCAGGGCCGGCCGGAAGCGCTGGCTGTGGTTGCGCCCGTGGCGCTTGGCGGAATACAGCGCCGACTCCAGCCGCTGGAACAGCACGCCGGACTCCCGGCCGTCCTCGGGCGCCCGGCAGCTGCCGATGGTCAGGCCGAAGCGCAGGGTGTTGCCCTCGATCTCGAAGGGCTCCCCCAGGTGAGCCTGGAGGCCGGCGATCCAGTGGTCATGGTCATCGAAGGTGGTGGTGCGGATCACCATGAACTCGTCGCCACCCAGTCGCCCCACCACGCCACCGGCCACGTGACCGGCGAGTCGCTGGCCGAAGCGTGCCAGCAGGCGATCGCCCATCTCCACCCCCAGGCCATCGTTGATCGACTTGAAGCCGTCGATGTCGATCAGCGCCATGTCCAGGCTCTCGCCGGCCCGCAGGTGGCGCAGCCGCGAGTCGAGCAGGTCGTGCAGGCGACGGCGGTTGGGCAGGCCGGTGAGCGGATCCTCGAAGCCGATGCGGCGCAGGTCCCGCTCGCGGGCCTTGTGCATCGAGATATCGGTGAACAGGCAGACATGGTGGGTGATCCTCCCCCGGTCGTCGCTCACCGTCCGGACCCGCAGCCACTCGGGATACTCGTCGCCGTGCTTGCGGCGGTTCCAGATCTCCCCCTCCCAGCGCCCGGTGCTGCGCAGGGTCTGCCAGTAGCGCTCGAAGAAGGCCTTGTCATGACGCGGGGCGGAGAGGGTGGTGGCGTTGCGTCCCAGCACCTCTTCGGCGGTGTAGCCGGTGATGCGGGTGAAGGCGGGGTTGACCGCCTGGATGCGATTGTCGGCGTCGGTGATGATCACGCCGTCCTCCGACAGGGCCAGGGCGTCCTGGCCCAGCCGGGCACGCAGGTGTTCCTGCCGAACCTGGCGCCAGGCATCCATCAGGCCCAGCGCCACCAGGGAGGCGGCCGCCAGGCGCAGGGCCACACCGGGCAGCCAGACGCTCGCCGAGAGGGCGGCGAGGCCGGTCCAGAGCAGGGGGCGGTTGAGCGAGAAGGCTGGCCACATGGGGAAAGGCTCGACTCGGGAAGTTGGGTGAGGTCGCGCCCGGCGCGGGCGGTTCGCTACCACCGGTATCGGCAGCAGCCGCTACAACTGTAACCCGTCACGGGCGAGCGAACTTCAACGCGGCGGGCCGACGTGCATTCCCGGGCCACGGACAGTAGACTAGTCGAGCCGCCAGGCGGCAGCATGCCGTTCGCGGCATACAACAATTTCGACTCTCGGAACGACTCAGTGACCAAGCAACACTCCTTTGATCGCGAAGAACTGCTGGCCTGCTCACGCGGCGAGCTGTTCGGCCCCGGCAACGCCCAGCTGCCGGCCCCCAACATGCTGATGCTCGATCGCATCACGCGCATCTTCGAAGACGGCGGCGATCACGGCAAGGGCGAGCTGATCGCCGAGCTGGATATCCACCCCGACCTGTGGTTCTTCGACTGCCACTTCCCCGGCGACCCGGTGATGCCCGGCTGCCTGGGCCTGGATGCCATGTGGCAGCTGGTGGGCTTCTACCTGGGCTGGCTGGGCAACCCCGGCCGCGGGCGTGCCCTGGGCTGTGGCGAGGTGAAGTTCACCGGCCAGATCCTGCCCGACGCCAGGAAGGTCACCTACAAGATCGACATCAAGCGCATCATCACCCGGCGCTTGATCCTCGGCATCGCCGACGGCACCGTGTCCGTCGATGGCCGCGACATCTATCAGGCCAATGACCTGCGCGTCGGCCTGTTCACCTCCACCGCGAACTTCTGATCAGGAGGCTTCCATGCGACGAGTGGTAGTCACCGGCCTGGGCATCGTGTCCTGCCTGGGCAACGACCGGCAACAGGTTCTCGAGGCGCTCAAGGCCGGGCGCTCGGGCATTCGCTTCAAGGAGGAGTACGCCGAACGCGGCTTTCGCAGCCAGGTGGCAGGTGTCGTCGACATCGACCTCGATGCCCTGATCGACCGCAAGCTGCGCCGCTTCATGGGGGATGCCGCGGCCTACGCCTATGTCTCCATGGCCCAGGCCATCGAGGATGCCGGCCTCGCCCCGGAGATGGTCTCCAGCGAGCGCACCGGGCTGATCGCCGGCTCCGGCGGCGCCTCCAGCGCCAACCAGGTGGAGGCGGCCGACGTGATGCGCGAGAAGGGGCTGCGTCGGGTCGGTCCCTACCGGGTCACCCGCACCATGGGCAGCACCGTTTCCGCCTGCCTGGCGACCCCGTTCAGGATCAAGGGGGTCAACTATTCGATCTCCTCGGCCTGCGCCACCTCGGCCCACTGCATCGGCAGCGCCATGGAGCAGATCCAGATGGGCAAGCAGGACGTGGTCTTCGCGGGCGGTGGCGAAGAGGAGCACTGGACCCTCTCGTGCCTGTTCGATGCCATGGGCGCCCTGTCGACCCACTACAACGACACCCCCGACAAGGCCTCGCGCCCCTATGACCAGGCCCGCGACGGCTTCGTCATCGCCGGCGGCGGCGGCATGCTGGTGCTCGAGGAGCTCGAGCACGCCAGGGCCCGCGGCGCGAGGATCTATGCCGAGGTGACCGGCTACGGCGCCACCTCCGACGGCCACGACATGGTCGCCCCTTCCGGCGAGGGAGCCGTGCGCTGCATGCGCCAGGCGCTGGCCACGGTGGATGGCCGCATCGACTACATCAACACCCACGGCACCTCCACGCCGGTGGGCGATGTGGCCGAGCTCAAGGCGATCCGCGAGGTGTTCGGCAACAGTACGCCGGCGATGAGCTCCACCAAGTCGCTGACCGGCCACTCGCTGGGCGCAACCGGGGTGCAGGAGGCGATCTACTCGCTGCTGATGATGGAGCACGACTTCATCGCCGCCTCCGCCAACGTCGAGGCCCTCGACGAGCAGGCCGACGGCTTCGACATCGTCACCACGCGCCGCGACGACGTGAATGTCCAGCGCGTGCTCTCCAACAGCTTCGGCTTCGGCGGCACCAACGCCTGCCTGGTGCTGGAGAAGTTCCGCGACTGATCGGGGTGTCCCGGCCGGCATGCAAGAGGCGCCCCATGAGGGCGCCTCTTGCGTTGCGGGGGCAGTCAGCGTCAGGCCAGGGGCTTCTCGGTGGCCGGCGGGGCGGCCGTGGCCGGGCGCGGTACCTCCGAGATCTCGGCCAGGCGTGCCTCGATCCAGGCCTCCACCTCCACCAGCACCTCCTCGGGGGTGCGCCCGACGGTCTCGATGGGCTCCCCCACCACCAGCGACAGCCGCCCGGGGTTCTTGACCCAGTGGCGCCCCGGCCAGCGCTCGCCGGCGTTATGGGCCACCGGCACCACCGGCTTCCCGGCCCGGCAGGCGATCACCGCCCCGCTCTTGTTGTAGCGCTTGCGGCTCCCCGGCGCCACCCGGGTGCCCTCGGGGAAGATGAGTACCGACAACCCCTCCTCCAGGCGCGTCCTGCCCTGGCTGAGCACCTGACGCATCGCCCTGGCCGGCTTCGAGCGGTCCAGGGCGATGGGATGCAGCAGGCGCAGCCCCCAGCCGAACAGCGGGATATTGAGCAGCTCGCGCTTGAGCACCGTGCACACCGGCGGCTTGATCAACTGCAGGTAGACCGTCTCCCACTCGCACTGGTGGTTGGCGAGGATCACGCAGGGGCCTTGCGGCAGCCGTTCGCGTCCGCTGATCCGGTACCGCACGCCGCAGGCGATGCGGAACCAGGCGATGATGAAGTGATTGTAGAGGTTGAGCAGCCGGTAGCGTTCGCGCAGCGGCAGCAGCGGCGCCACCGGCAGGAACAGCACCCCGCAGACCAGCATGGCCAGGAAGTAGCCGGCATAGAACAGCAGGCTGCGCAGGACATTCATGGACTCTCGTCGACCTCCGTGTCGGGGTGGCAGTGATCATTGGCCCGGCACCAGGCATCCAGCATGCGCCCCAGCTCCAGCCGCCAGGGCTTCTGGTGCACGCCGAACACCTCCAGCACCCGGCGGCAGTTGAGCACCCGGCGCAGCGGCTGGTCATGGTGGTGGTTGAGGGCCCTGACACCGCCCAGCTCCAGGTGCTCGCCACGCCCCTCCAGGCGGGTCGACAGCTGGGTGCGCACCATGGAGACGAAGGTGAAGGCACTGACCGGCTCGGTACCGGCCAGGTGGTAGCTGCCCCAGGCACCGGCCCCGCAGTGCTGCTGCAGCAGCATGCCGATCAGCGCCATGGCCACGGCATCCACCGAGGTGGGACAGAAGGTCACGTCCGACTCGCCGCGCAGCTCGCCACCGGCGACCAGGGTATCGATCAGCTCACCCAGCCAGGCATGGCTTCCCTCCAGGGCGAACAGCGGCCCCAGCCGCACGATCAGGTGCTGCGGGCACTCGGCACGGATGCGATCGCCCGTGGCGACCAGCCGGCGCAGGCTCTCGTCCCGCGGCCGCGGAATGACATGCTCGTCGATCGGCGCCTCGAAACCATCCTCATAGAGCTGGTCGGAGACACACCACACCAGGGGGATACCGACCGCCAGGCAGGCCTCCATGCACGCCTCGACCGCCTCGGCATGGGCGGTGACCGCTGCCGGCTCGGCACTGATCGGCCGCGCCAGGGGCGGGATCACCAGGGCGTCCGGCGCCACGTCCTCGAGACGGCCCGGATCGAGCCGCAGGCCGGCCTCGATGACCAGCTCGGTATCACTGCGCCGGTTGGCCTCCCGGACCAGTGCCAGGCTCAGGCAGTGGCCGGCATCGAGTATCAGCAGCTTCACGGTGTCTCCTTGGGCTTCCGGCACCCCCCGGGCGTCATCATGACCGACTCGTTCAGAACGGGATCTCGTCGTCGAAGTCGTCGAAGCTGCCCGGGTCGGGCGCGCCGTAGTTGCCGCCCTGCTGGCCACCCTGCTGCGGGGCCGGGGCCGGCTGCGGGGTGGGGCGCTGCTGGGGCTGGCCGCCGCCGTAGCCGCCACCCTGCTGGGCCGCCTGGCCATAGCCGCCCTGGGGCCGCTGCTGGCCGCCTGCATAGCCTCCCTGCTGGGCCATGCCGCCGCCCTGCTGGCTGCCGGCGTCACCGCCGCTGCGGGAGTCCAGCATCTGCATGTCGTTGGCGACGATCTCGGTGCTGTAGCGATCCTGCCCGTCCTGGCCCTGCCATTTGCGGGTCTGCAGGCGCCCCTCGATGTAGATGCGCGAGCCCTTCTTGAGGTACTGCTGGGCGATCTCGGCAAGCTTGTTGAACATCACCACCGTGTGCCACTCGGTGCGCTCCTGGCGCTGGCCGCTCTGGCGGTCCGTCCAGGTGTCGGTGGTGGCGAGACGCAGGTTGGCGACCGGGTTGCCGGACGGCATGAAGCGCACTTCCGGGTCCTGCCCCAGGTTGCCGATGAGAATGACCTTGTTGACGCCGCGGGCCATGAGGGACTCCTTGTTGTCGTGAATTCGTGATGGTGCAGAATGATGGCGCCATTGGCGCCCTGTGTCAGATCATACGCCGCTGCGATCCCTTCGTGTATCGATCAACCTCGCCAGGGCCTCCTCGTCGAGGTGCTGGCGATCCACCTTGAGATAGGCCAACCGCTCCTCGGGCACCACCAGCACGTCCTCGACCCCGGCCACCTCGGCGAGATGCACCATCAGCGCCTCCAGCGCATCTCCGTGGTGCTCGTCATCCAGCGCCACCACTTCGCTCGAGAGGTGGCGCGGCGCCGTCATGCCGGCCATCAGCACCAGCCATGCCAGGCCGAGCAGGGTGCAGCCGAGAAATACCGCGGACAGCCCCCACTCCTGGGCCAGGAAACCGCCCAGCACGCCCCCCAGGAAGGCCCCCAGGAACTGGCTGGTGGAGTAGATGCCCATGGCGGTGCCCTTGGCCCCGGCCGGCGCCAGCTTGCTGAGCATCGACGGCAGGGTCGCCTCGAGCAGGTTGAAGGCGATGAAGAAAAGAAGCAGCCAGCCGAACAGCCCCCAGCGCTCCTCGGCGAGGCCGGACAGCCCCCCCAGGCTGAGGGTGATGGCGGCGATCGACAGCAGGCACATCGCCTTCATGCGCCGCTGCTTCTCGGCGACGATCACCAGCGGCACCATGACGGCGAAGGCCAGCAGCATGATCCCCAGGTAGGTCAGCCCATGGCGCCCGGGCTCGATGCCCGCCTCCACCAGCCGGAAGGGCACCGCGACGAAGATCGCCATCAGGATCAGGTGCAGGGCGAAGATCGACAGGTCCATGCGCCACAGGTCGCCGCGGGCGACAACCGCCCGCCACTGGTCGCGGTCGAGCCCCACGTCCCGGTGTCGCAGCCGGCGCGGGGCCGGCGGCACCAGCTTCCACAGCACCCCCAGCCCCAGGCCGGCGAGCAGGGCGGTGAACCAGAACACCGCCGAGAGCCCGAGCCACGCCGACAGCCAGGGTCCCAGCACCATGGCCACGGCGAAGGCCACGCCGATGGAGAGGCCGATGGTGGCCATGGCCGCAGTGCGCACCTGCTCCCGGGTCTGGTCGGCGAGCAGCGCCATGATGGCGGCGGCCACGGCACCGCTGCCCTGCAGGCAGCGTCCCAGGATCACGCCGCCGATGGTGTCCGCCTGGGCGGCGACCACACTGCCGATCAGGAACAGCAGCATCCCGGCGGCGATGACCGGCTTGCGACCGAGCCGGTCGGATACCAGCCCGAAGGGGATCTGCAGCACCGCCTGGGTCAGGCCGTAGACGCCCAGCGCGAGCCCCACCAGCAGCGGCGTGGCGCCACTCAGGTCGTCGGCATGCAGGGCCAGTACCGGCAGCACCATGAACAGGCCCAGCATGCGGGTGGCGTAGAGGCCGGCGAGGCCGGCGATGGCACGCCGTTCGGTGGCTAACAGCAGTCCAGAGACCTTTCGCATAGGGTTATCGGCATTCCGTGAGCGGGCGTCGTCTGCCCGTTGGTGGACCGCACATTCTAGCGGTTCGCCGCCTCGCAGGGAAAGCCGCGCCCCGGCATCGCTTTTGCCGGTGGTGCGGCGGCGGACGTATAATCGAGCTTTTGCCGTGCGTCTCGAGGTGGGAATGGACAGGATTCTGGTCAGGGGTGCCCGCACCCACAACCTCAAGCAGATCGATGTGGAGCTGCCCCGCGACGCCCTGATCGTGGTCACCGGGCTCTCCGGCTCCGGGAAGTCGTCGCTGGCCTTCGACACCCTCTACGCCGAGGGCCAGCGCCGCTACGTGGAGTCGCTGTCCACCTATGCCCGGCAGTTCCTGTCGATGATGGAGAAGCCCGACGTCGACCATATCGAGGGGCTGTCACCGGCGATCTCCATCGAGCAGAAGTCCACCTCCCACAACCCGCGCTCCACCGTGGGCACCATCACCGAGATCTACGACTACCTGCGCCTGCTGTTTGCCCGCGCCGGCACGCCGCGCTGCCCGGAGCACGGCGAGGACCTCGAGGCCCAGACCATCTCGCAGATGGTCGACCAGGTACTGGCGCTGCCCCAGGGCAGCAGGCTGATGCTGCTGGCGCCGGTGGTCAAGGGCCGCAAGGGCGAGCACCTGCAGCTGCTCGCCGAGCTGCGCGCCCAGGGCTTCGTGCGCGCCATGGTCGACGGCCAGGTGCTCGAGCTCGACGACATCGCCCCCCTGGACAAGAACAGGAAGCACGACATCAGCGTGGTGGTGGATCGCATCAAGGTCCGCGAGGGCCTGGCCCAGCGCCTGGCGGAATCCTTCGAGACCGCCCTGAACCTGGCCGATGGCGTTGCCGTGATCCACTTCATGGACGGCGAACAGGACGACCTCAACTTCTCGGCGCGCTTCGCCTGCCCGGTGTGCGGCTACTCCATCGCCGAGCTCGAGCCGCGCATGTTCTCCTTCAACAACCCCGCCGGGGCCTGCCCCACCTGCGACGGCCTGGGGGTGCAGCAGGTCTTCGACCCGGACAAGCTGATCAGCCACCCGGAACTGTCGCTGGCCGAGGGCGTGATCAAGGGCTGGGACCGCCGCAGCGTCTACTATTTCAACCAGCTCCAGGCGGTGGCCGACCACTATCGCTTCACCCTGGAGACCCCCTGGCGGGAGCTGGCCCGCCACGAGCGCGACATCATCCTCCACGGCAGCGGCAGTGACGACATCGCCTTCAGCTACGTCAACGACCGCGGCCGCAAGGTGACCCGCGAGCACCCCTTCGAGGGGGTGCTGCCCAACATGCAGCGCCGCTACCGCGAGACCGAGTCGAGCATGGTGCGCGAGGAGCTGGCCCGCTACATCGCCGTCCAGCCCTGCCCCACCTGCCACGGGTCGCGCCTGCGCAAGGAGTCCCGGCACGTCTACATCGACGACCGCCCGCTGCCGGCGATCGTCCACCTGCCGATCGGCGAGGCCCTGAGCTACTTCAGGAGCCTCGAGCTGCCGGGGCGCAAGGGCGAGATCGCGGTCAAGATCATCAACGAGATCCAGGCTCGCCTGGAGTTCCTGGTCAACGTCGGGCTCGACTACCTCAACCTGGAGCGCAGCGCCGACACCCTCTCCGGCGGGGAGGCCCAGCGCATTCGCCTGGCCAGCCAGATCGGCGCCGGCCTGGTGGGCGTCATGTACATCCTGGACGAGCCCTCCATCGGCCTGCACCAGCGCGACAACGACCGCCTGCTCAAGACCCTCGAGCACCTGCGCGACCTGGGCAACACCGTGATCGTGGTGGAGCACGACGAGGAGGCCATCCGCGCCGCCGACCACGTCCTCGACATCGGACCCGGTGCCGGGGTCCATGGCGGGCGCATCGTCGCCCAGGGCACGCCAGGGCAGATCATGGCCACCCCCGAATCGCTGACCGGCCAGTACCTGGCAGGCACGCGGCGTATCGAGGTCCCGCCCTGGCGCATCCCCGGCAACCCGGAGAAGGTGCTGCGCCTGGTCGGCGCCACCGGCAACAACCTGCAGGACGTCACCCTGGAGCTGCCCCTGGGACTGCTGATCTGCGTCACCGGCGTCTCCGGCTCGGGCAAGTCGACACTGATCAACGGCACCCTGATGCCCATCGCCGCCCGCGAGCTCAACAAGGCCACCAGCCTCACGCCGGAGGCCCACGACCACATCGAGGGGCTGGAGCTGCTCGACAAGGTGATCGACATCGACCAGAGCCCCATCGGCCGCACCCCGCGCTCCAATCCCGCCACCTACACCGGCATCTTCACCCCGATTCGCGAGCTCTTCGCCGGCACCCAGGAGGCGCGCTCGCGGGGCTACAAGCCGGGGCGCTTCTCCTTCAACGTCAAGGGCGGGCGCTGCGAGGCGTGCCAGGGGGAGGGCATGATCAAGGTGGAGATGCACTTCCTGCCCGACATCTACGTGCCCTGCGACGTCTGCAAGGGCAAGCGCTACAATCGCGAGACCCTGGAGATCCAGTACAAGAGCAAGAGCATCCACGAGGTCCTCGAGATGACCGTGGAGGAGGCGCTGGCGTTCTTCAGTCCGGTGCCGGCCATCGCCCGCCGCCTGCAGACGCTGATGGACGTGGGCCTTTCGTACATCCGCCTGGGCCAGAGCGCCACGACGCTGTCCGGCGGCGAGGCCCAGCGGGTCAAGCTGGCCCGGGAGCTGGCCAAGCGCGACACCGGCAAGACCCTCTACATCCTCGACGAACCGACCACCGGGCTGCATTTCGAGGACATCCGCCAGCTGCTCACCGTGCTGCACCGCCTGCGCGACCACGGCAACACCATCGTGGTGATCGAGCACAACCTGGACGTGATCAAGACCGCCGACTGGCTGGTCGACCTCGGCCCCGAGGGCGGCTCCGGCGGCGGGCGCATCATCGCCGAGGGCACGCCGGAACAGGTGGCCCGCCTCGAGATCTCGCACACCGGGCGTTTCCTCAAACCGCTGCTGGAGAGGCAAGCGACGGGCCGCGAGCCACGCGCCGCGAGCACGGCGGAGACCTGAGCTCGAAGCTCGTCTTCCAGCTTCAAGCTCATAAAAAACCGGCCCCTCGAAAGGGGCCGGTTTGGCGTGCCGTGGCCGGAAGGCCGGTCGAGGATCACTCCTCGACGGCGACGTCCTCTTCCTCGACGATCGGACGATCGACAAGTTCGACGAAAGCCATGGGGGCGTTGTCGCCGGTGCGGAAGCCGCACTTGAGGATACGGACGTAACCGCCCGGACGCTCGACGTAACGCGGACCCAGCTCGTTGAAGAGCTTGCCGACCGCTTCCTTCGAGCGAGTGCGGCTGAAGGCCAGACGGCGGTTGGCGACGCTGTCCTGCTTGGCCAGGGTGATCAGCGGCTCGATGACGCGACGCAGCTCCTTGGCCTTGGGCAGGGTTGTCTTGATCACTTCGTGCTCGATCAGCGACACGCTCATGTTCTTGAACATGGCCTGGCGATGCGAGCTGGTGCGATTCAGGTGACGACCACTCTTACGATGACGCATGGTTGTGATTCCTTACCAAACTGGGACTCGAGTCGACGCTCACGCGGAGGCCTTGTCGTCCTTCAGGCTTGCCGGCGGCCAGTTCTCCAGCCGCATGCCCAGGGACAGACCGCGGGCTGCCAGAACGTCCTTGATCTCGTTCAGGGACTTCTTGCCGAGGTTCGGCGTCTTCAGCAGCTCCACCTCGGTGCGCTGGATCAGATCGCCGATGTAGTAGATATTCTCGGCCTTCAGGCAGTTGGCACTGCGGACGGTCAACTCGAGATCGTCTACGGGGCGCAGCAGGATCGGATCGATGTGATCCTCCTCCTCCTCCACTTCCTGTTCCTTGTCGGCTTCCAGGTCGACGAACGCGGCCAGCTGCTCCTGCAGGATGGTCGCGCTGCGACGGATCGCCTCTTCCGGATCCAGGGTACCGTCGGTCTCCAGGCTGATGATCAGCTTGTCGAGGTCGGTGCGCTGTTCGACACGCGCAGCCTCCACGGCGTAGGAGACGCGACGCACGGGGCTGAAGGTCGCATCCAGCTGCAGGCGACCGATGCCACGAGACTCGTCCTCGGCACCGAGACGGGCATCCGCCGGCTCATAGCCGCGGCCACGGGCCACCTTGAGCTGCATCTTCAGCTCGGCGCCCTCGTTGACGTGAGCGATGATGTGCTCGGGATTGACGATCTCGACATCATGGTCGAGGGCGATGTCACCCGCGGTCACGACGGCCGGGCCCTGCTTGTTCAGCGAGAGCACCGCCTCGTCGCGGCTGTGCATCTTGATCGCCACGTCCTTGAGGTTCAGGAGGATCTCGATGACATCTTCCTGGACGCCCTCGATCGCGCTGTACTCGTGATCGACACCGGCGATCTCGGCTTCCACCACGGCGCAGCCGGGCATGGACGAGAGCAGGATGCGACGCAGTGCATTGCCCAGGGTGTGGCCGAAGCCACGCTCGAAGGGCTCGAGCACGATCTTCGCGTGATGTGCGCTGATTTCTTCGACCTTGATGTCGCGAGGACGGAGAAACTCTGTCACTGAACGCTGCATATGAACACCTTTCAGGCTGCCAAACGGATACTCGGTACTCTGCGCCGGGCCCGTGCTGCGGGCCCGGCATCACCCGGAGGCGATTACTTCGAGTACAGCTCGACGATCAGGTTTTCGTTGATGTCGGCAGTCAGGTCACCGCGTTCAGGCAGAGCCTTGAAAGTGCCTTCCATCTTCTTGGCATCGATGTCGATCCAGGCGACATCGCCACGATTGGCGGAGATCGCCAGGGCGTTCTGGATACGCGCCTGGTTCTTCGCCTTCTCGCGCACGGAGACGACGTCACCGGGCTTGACCTGGTAAGAGGCCACGTTGACGGTACGACCGTTCACGGCGATGGCCTTGTGGCTGACCAGCTGGCGTGCCTCGGAACGGGTCGAGCCGAAGCCCATGCGGTAGACGACATTGTCCAGTCGGGATTCGAGAAGCTGCAGCAACACCTCGCCGGTCGCGCCCTTGAGACGGGCCGCTTCCTTGTAGTAGTTGCGGAACTGCTTCTCGAGCACGCCGTACATGCGGCGCACTTTCTGCTTCTCGCGAAGCTGCAAGCCGTAGTCGGAAAGACGCTGACGGCGCTGGCCGTGCACACCCGGAATCTGCTCGGATTTGCACTTCTTCTCGAAGGGAGTGACACCGCTCTTGAGGAAGAGGTCGGTCCCCTCACGACGAGACAGTTTGCACTTCGGTCCAATGTAACGAGCCATGAATCTGTCTCCTTATACGCGGCGTTTCTTCGGCGGACGGCAGCCATTGTGGGGGATGGGCGTCGCGTCGGTGATGCTCTGCACGCGGAAGCCGGCGGCGTTGAGGGCCCGCACGGCGGATTCACGGCCAGGACCGGGGCCCTTGACCAGCACGTCGACGTTTTTCACACCATACTCGGCTGCAGCAGTCGCTGCACGCTCGCTTGCCACTTGAGCAGCGAACGGGGTGCTCTTGCGAGAACCACGAAAACCCGAACCACCGGCAGTCGCCCAGGAGAGAGCGTTGCCCTGGCGGTCTGTGATCGTCACGATCGTGTTGTTAAAAGAGGCGTGGATATGCGCAACGGCATCCACGACCTGCTTTTTAACCTTTTTACGGTTGCTACGCGGGTTAGCCATGTTGATGTCTATTCCTGTCTTTACGCCAGAACGTGCGTGTTATTTGCGGATCGGCTTGCGCGGGCCCTTGCGGGTACGCGCATTGGTCTTGGTACGCTGACCACGCAGCGGAAGACCACGACGATGACGCAGACCACGGTAGCAACCCAGGTCCATGAGACGCTTGATATTCAGCGTGACATCACGGCGCAGGTCACCTTCAACGGTATACTTGCCGACCTCGGACCGCAGGCCATCCAGCTCTTCGCTGGACAGTTCCTGGATCTTGGTGGTCGGCGCGATGCCGGTCGCGGCACAGATCTCCTGAGCGCGAGTACGGCCAATCCCGAAGATATAGGTCAGCGAGATCGCCGCATGCTTGTTGTCCGGGATATTGACGCCTGCAATACGGGCCATCAGCTTACTCCGAAATTTGAGCGGCTTGCTCGATTGGTCATCTACAAAAGGCGCAACAGCATACCCCTTTCCCTACCAGAGGGCAAGGGGCATGCCGGCACCCGGTCTATCACAGCGATCGGGGTTCAGCCCTGACGCTGCTTGTGCCGCGGTTCGCTGCAGATGACGCGCACGGCGCCATTGCGACGAATGATCTTGCAGTTACGGCACATTTTCTTTACGGAAGCTCGAACTTTCATCGTTCCTTCTCCAAAATCGACACGCGCGGCGCGTCAGCGCATGATGCCGCCGCTACCGTAGCCTTTCAGGTTGGACTTCTTCATCACCGACTCGTACTGGTGCGACATGAGGTGCGACTGCACCTGGGCCATGAAGTCCATGATCACCACCACCACGATCAGCAGCGAGGTGCCGCCGAAGAAGAACGGCACGTTCCAGGCCACGATCAGGAACTGGGGCATCAGGGAAACCGCAGTGATGTACAAGGCGCCGAACAGGGTCAGACGGGTCATGACCTTGTCGACATAGCGAGCGGTCTGCTCGCCCGGGCGAATCCCTGGCAGGAAGGCCCCCGACTTCTTGAGGTTGTCGGCGACGTCCTTGGGATTGAAGACCAGCGCTGTGTAAAAGAAGCAGAAGAATACCACCGCCGCGCCGAAAAGCAAGATATACAGCGGCTGACCCGGCCCCAGGGCCTGGGAAGCACGCTGCAGCCACTCCATGCCTTCGCCGGCACCCACCCACTGCCCCAGCGAGGCCGGGAACAGCAGGATGCTCGAGGCAAAGATCGCCGGAATGACGCCGGCCATGTTCACCTTGAGCGGCAGGTAGCTGCTCTGGCCGGCGTACATCTTGTTGCCGACCTGGCGACGCGGGTAGTTCACCGTGATGCGGCGCTGGCCACGCTCGATGAACACCACGAAGGCCACGGTGGCGATCCCCAGCACCGACAGGGCCAGCAGCGGCAGCACGTTCCACGCGCCTTCGTTGCGGGCCAGCTCGAAGGCCTGGCCGACCGCGCCGGGCAGGCCAGCGACGATACCGGCGAAGATCAGCAGCGAGATGCCGTTGCCGATCCCCTTCTCGGTGATCTGCTCGCCCAGCCACATCAGGAACACCGCACCGGTCACGAAGCTGACGATGGCGGTGAAGTAGAAGCTGAAGTCGGCCGTATAGGCGATGCCCTGGCTGGCCAGCCCCACCGACATGCCGGTGGCCTGGATCAGGGCCAGGAGCACGGTGCCGTAGCGGGTGTACTGGCTGATCTTGCGACGGCCGGCCTCGCCCTCCTTCTTGAGCTGCTCGAGATGGGGCGAGACCGCGGTCAGCAGCTGCATGATGATCGACGCCGAGATGTAGGGCATGATGCCCAGCGCCATGATGCTCATGCGCTCCAGGGCGCCACCCGAGAACATGTTGAACATGCCCAGGATGGTGCCCTGCTGCTCCCTGAACAAGGCAGCAAGCTGGTCAGGATTGATACCGGGAACGGGGATGTGGGCACCGATACGGTAGACCACGATGGCGAGGAGCACGAAGCGCAGACGCGCCCACAGTTCACTCAGACCGCTGCCCATCGCCGGCATTTTTCCTGACTTGGCCATTTAGTCCTCTACCTTGCCACCGGCGGCTTCGATCGCGGCACGGGCACCCTTGGTGACCTTGAGGCCGCGGACCGTGACCGCCTTGTTCAGTTCGCCGGAAAGGATCACCTTCGCGTGCTGCGTGGCATCCTTCAGCACGTTGGCCTGCTTGAGGCTGTCCAGGGTGACCTCGTCACCGGCGACCCTGGCCAGCTCGGCCAGGCGGACTTCCTCGGAGACCAGCGACTTCATGGAGGTGAAGCCGAATTTCGGCAGACGCCGCTGCAGCGGCATCTGGCCGCCCTCGAAACCGGGCTTGACGCTGCCGCCGCTGCGCGACTTGAGGCCCTTGTGGCCGCGACCGCCGGTCTTGCCCAGACCGGAGCCGATGCCACGGCCGACGCGCTTCTCGGCGTGCTTGGAACCCGGGGCCGGGCTCAGGCTATTGAGTTTCATGGATTACTCTCCCTCAACACGCACAAGGTAGTTGACCTTGTGGATCATGCCGCGCACGGCAGGGGTGTCTTCCAGTTCGACCGAGTGACCGATGCGGCGCAGCCCGAGGCCTTTCATGGTGGCCTTGTGCTTGGGCAGGATGCCGATGGTGCTGCGGGTCTGGGTCACCTTGAGTGTTGCTGCCATGGTATTCACCCCGTGATCGCTTCGACAGACAGACCGCGCTTGGCGGCGATGTCATCCGGCGACTGCATGGAGGCCAGACCATTGACGGTCGCACGCACCACGTTCACCGGGTTGGTGGAGCCGTAGCACTTGGCCAGGACGTCATGGACGCCGGCCAGCTCGAGCACGGAGCGCATGGCGCCGCCGGCGATGATCCCGGTACCCTCGGAGGCCGGCTGCATGTACACCTTGGAGGCGCCGTGACGGGCCTTGACCGGGTACTGCAGGGTGCCACCGGAGAGGTGCACCTTGATCATGTTGCGGCGCGCCTGGTCCATCGCCTTCTGGATCGCGACCGGCACTTCACGCGCCTTGCCACGACCGAAGCCGACACGACCCTTACCATCGCCCACGACGGTCAGGGCGGTGAAGCCGAAGATCCGGCCCCCCTTGACCACCTTGGCGACACGGTTGACCTGCACCAGCTTTTCCTGCAGATCGCCGCTTTGCTGTTCGTTCTTCGCCATCGTAAAAACCCTTTAGAATTCCAGGCCGCCTTCACGAGCGGCGTCGGCCAGGGCCTTGACGCGACCGTGATACTTGAAACCGGCACGATCGAAGGCCACCTGGGTGATGCCTGCCTGCTTGGCGCGTTCGGCAATCAGCGCGCCCACCTTGGCGGCGGCGTCGGCATTGCCGGTCGCACCCTCGCGCAGGGCCTTGTCCAGCGTGGAAGCACTGGCCAGGACCTTGCCACCATCCGGCGAGATGATCTGCGCATAGATGTGGCGGGGGGTACGGTTGACGCACAGGCGATACACGCCCAGCTCGCGGATCTTGGCGCGAGCGCGGCGGGCACGACGGAGACGAGATTCTTTCTTCGCGTTCATAACCCTGCCTTACTTCTTCTTGGCTTCTTTGCGACGCACCTGCTCGTCGGCGTACCGGACACCCTTGCCCTTGTAGGGCTCGGGCGGACGGAAGGCGCGGATTTCCGCGGCGACCTGGCCGAGCTTCTGCTTGTCCGCGCTCTTCAGCACGATCACGGTGTTCTTGGGCGTTTCCGCCACGACACCGTCAGGCAGCGTATAGTCGACCGGGTGCGAGAAGCCCAGTGTAAGATTGAGCGTCTGGCCCTTTGCCTGGGCACGATAACCGACGCCGTTGATCTCGAGGGTCCTGGTGAAACCCTCGCTGACACCGGTGACCAGGTTCTGGACCAGGGCACGAGTGGTTCCGACCATCGCCCAGCTCTTGGCGGTCTCGCTCGGGGCGAAGGTCAGCTGTCCGTCTTCCTGACCGATCGCCACGTCGGCATGAACGGTCATGGACAGGGTGCCCTGGCCGCCCTTGACGGTCAGCTGGTCGCCATCGAACTTGATGTCGACGCCGCTGGGCACTTTAACCGGATATTTGGCTACGCGGGACATTCCAAACTCCTAGAATACGGTGCAGATGACTTCGCCACCGACACCAGCCTTGCGAGCCGCGCGATCGGTCATCACCCCGTTGGAGGTGGTGACGATCGCGATACCCAGGGCATCGGCGACCTTCGGAAGCGCGTCCTTGCCCTTGTAGGAGCGAAGTGACGGCTTGGAAACCCGCTGGATGTGCTCGATGACCGGCTTGCCCTCGAAATACTTGAGGGTCACGGTCAGCTCGGGCTTGGCATCCTCGGACACCGCGAAGTCGTTGATGTAGCCCTCTTCCTTCAATACGCGGGCCACCTCGACCTTCAGCTTGGAGGACGGCATGGTGACCGTCTCCTTGGTGGCCATCTGCGCATTGCGGATACGGGTGAACATATCCGCCAGAGTGTCTTGCATGCTCATTTACGTTGCGCTCCTGATGATTCTACGTGGCGTTACCAGCTGGACTTCTTCAGCCCGGGCACGTCGCCACGCATGGCGGCTTCACGCAGCTTGTTGCGGCCGAGGCCGAACTTGTTGTAGTAGCCGTGCGGACGACCAGTGATACGGCAGCGGTTGCGCTGACGCACCGGACTGGAGTCGCGCGGCAACTGCTGCAGCTTCAGCGTCGCCTCGAAGCGCTCTTCGTCGGAAGCGTTGACGTCCTGGATGACCGCCTTGAGCTCGGCGCGCTTGGCGGCATACTTCGCCACCAGCTTGGTGCGCTTGAGCTCACGCTCTACCATGCTCTTCTTTGCCATGATCCCACCCTTATTTCTTGAACGGGAAGTTCAGCGCGCTCAGCAGCGCACGACCTTCTTCATCGGTGTTGGCGGTGGTGGTGATGGTGACATCCAGACCACGAATCCGGTCGATCTTATCATACTCGATCTCCGGGAAGATGATCTGCTCACGCACCCCCATGGAGTAGTTGCCACGACCGTCGAAGGACTTCGGGTTGAGACCACGGAAGTCACGAACGCGGGGGATCGCGATATTCACCAGGCGATCGAGGAAGTCCCACATGCGCTCGGAGCGCAGGGTCACCTTGATCCCGATCGGCCAGCCTTCACGCACCTTGAAGCCCGCGATGGACTTGCGCGCCTTGGTCACCAACGGCTTCTGACCGGAAAGCTTCTCCAGGTCGCCGATGGCATTCTCGATCAGCTTCTTGTCGCTGGTCGCTTCGCCGATACCCATGTTCAGGGTCACCTTGGTGATCCGGGGTACCTGCATCACGTTGGCGTAGCTGAACTGCTCTTTGAGTTGAGCCACCACCTCGTTCTGATAACGTTCTTTCAAGTTCGCCATTTTGCTACCCGACTCGCGTTAGGCGTCGATCTGCGTCTGCGTCGACTTGTAGATACGTACCTTGGTACCGTCTTCCTTCACCTGGAAGCCGACGCGATCCGCCTTACCGGTCTCCTGATTGAAGATGGCAACATTGGACGCGTGAATCGGAGCCTCGCGCTCGACGATACCGCCCTGCTTACCCGCCATGGGGTTGGGCTTGGTGTGACGCTTGATCATGTTCACACCGGACACGACGAAGCGTTCGTCCTTGAGGACGCGCTTGACCGTGCCACGCTTGCCCTTGTCCTTTCCGGCGATGACGACCACTTCGTCGTCACGTTTGATCTTTTGCATATCCGCCTCGCTCCTTACAGCACTTCGGGCGCCAGGGAAATGATCTTCATGAACTTCTCGTTGCGAAGCTCACGAGTTACCGGCCCGAAGATACGGGTACCGATCGGCTGCTCGTTGGTGTTGTTCAACAGAACCGCCGCATTTCCGTCGAAGCGGATCAGCGAGCCGTCGGAACGACGAACGCCGCTGCGGGTGCGAACCACCACCGCCTTGAGGACCTGGCCCTTCTTGACCTTGCCACGCGGGATGGCTTCCTTCACCGTGACCTTGATGATGTCACCAACCCGGGCGTAGCGGCGGTGTGAACCGCCCAGCACCTTGATGCACTGCACCCGGCGCGCTCCGCTGTTGTCGGCGACATCCAGCATTGTCTGAGTCTGAATCATCGGTTTTCTCCAAACCTAATCTGACTGCTCTCGCCGAGCTCAGCCCTTGGCCTGCTCGACCACCTCGACCAGCGTCCAGGCCTTCTTCTTGGACAGCGGACGGCACTCCTCGATGGAGACGGTGTCGCCGGCCCTGGCCTGATTCGCCTCGTCATGGGCGTGCAGCTTGGTGGAGCGCTTAACGTATTTGCCATAGATCGGGTGACGCTCACGGCGCTCGATCATCACGACGATGGACTTGTCCATCTTGTCGCTCACCACCTTGCCGGTGAGCGTACGGGCTTTCTTCTCTTCGGCCATCTCAGTCACCTGCCTTCTCGTTGAGCACAGTCTTCACGCGGGCGATGTCCCGACGGACCTGCTTGAGCAGATGAGTCTGGCTCAGCTGGCCGGTGGCCTTCTGCATGCGCAGGTTGAACTGCTCGCGGAGGAGTTCGAAGAGCTGCTCCTGGAGCTGCTCGACTGACTTTTCACGAATTTCCTGGGCTTTCATCACATCACCGTCCGTTTCACAAAGGTGGTGGACAGGGGCATCTTCTGGGCGGCGAGGGAGAAGGCTTCACGGGCCAGCTCCTCGGGAACGCCTTCGATCTCGTACAGGACCCGACCCGGCTGGATCTGTGCGACCCAGTACTCGACGGAGCCCTTGCCCTTACCCATACGGACTTCGAGCGGCTTCTTGGAAATCGGCTTGTCGGGGAACACGCGGATCCAGATCTTGCCGCCACGCTTGACGTGACGGGTGATCGCACGACGGCCGGCTTCGATCTGGCGCGCCGTGATGCGGCCACGACCGGTTGCCTTGAGGCCGTATTCCCCGAAGCTCACCTTGCTTCCGCGATGTGCCAGGCCACGGTTGCGGCCCTTCATCATCTTGCGGAATTTCATACGCTTAGGCTGTAACATCGACTCGCTCTCCCCTTACCTGGAACCTTTCTTCTTGGAGGGCGCGGCCTGCGGCTGTTTCGCCTTGGCGCGGACCTCTTCGATGCCCCCGAGGATTTCACCCTTGAAGACCCAGACCTTGACACCGATGATGCCGTAGGTGGTCTTGGCCTCGTAGGTGGCGTAGTCGATGTCCGCACGCAGGGTGTGCAGCGGGACACGACCTTCCCGGTACCACTCGGTACGAGCGATTTCCGCGCCGCCCAGGCGACCGGAGAGCTGCACCTTGATGCCGCCGGCGCCCAGACGCATGGCGTTCTGCACGGCGCGCTTCATGGCGCGCCGGAACATCACGCGACGCTCGAGCTGGCCGGCGATGTTCTGCGCGACGAGCTTGGCATCCAGTTCCGGCTTGCGGACTTCCTCGATGTTGACGTGCACGGGCACGCCCATCATCGCGGTGACCTCGCGACGCAGCCGATCGACGTCCTCGCCCTTCTTGCCGATCACGATGCCCGGACGGGCAGTGTGAATGGTAATGCGGGCGTTGTTCGCCGGACGCTCGATGTGGATGTGGCTCACGGAGGCGTTCTTCAGGCGATCCTCGAGGAAGCGACGCACTTCGAGGTCGTTGTTGAGCTTGTCGGCATAGGCGCCGCGCTCGGCATACCAGACGGAGGTATGGTCCTTGACGATACCCAGCCGGATGCCTGTTGGATTGACTTTCTGACCCATCTGGTCGACTCCTACTTCTCGGCTACCTTGACGGTGATGTGGCAGGTGCGCTTCAGAATGCGATCCGCACGGCCCTTGGCGCGCGGACGGATGCGCTTGAGCGTCATGCCCTCATCGACGCAGATGGTCGAGACACGCAGCTCGTCGATATCCATGCCGTTGTTTTCTTCCGCGTTCGCGATGGCGGACTGAAGCACCTTCTTGACCAGCTTGGCAGCCTTCTTCGGTGAGAAGGTCAGCAGGTCCAGCGCTTCGGCGACCGGCTTACCGCGCACCTGGTCAGCCACCAAACGGGCCTTCTGGGCGGATAAACGAGCGCCACGCAGCTTAGCTGTGACTTCCATCTCTCAATCCTCTCTGGCTTACCGTTTGGCTTTCTTGTCCGCCGCGTGACCGCGATAGGTGCGGGTGGCAGCGAATTCGCCCAGCTTGTGGCCAACCATTTCCTCGGAGACATGCACCGGGACATGCTGGCGACCGTTATGGACTGCAATGGTGAGCCCGACCATGTTGGGCAGGATCATGGAACGACGCGACCAGGTCTTGATCGGTTTGCGGTCGTTCTTCTCCACTGCAGCCTCAACCTTCTTCAGCAGATGAAGGTCAATGAAGGGACCTTTCTTCAGTGAACGTGGCACAGCCGTTACCTCTTAATGTCTTGGCGTAAGTTCTCAGTTCCGCGCCTTGCGGCGACGGACGATCAGCTTGTCGGTGCGCTTGTTCTTGCGGGTCTTGTGGCCCTTGGTGGGGACGCCCCACGGGGTCACCGGGTGACGACCACCGCTGGTACGGCCTTCGCCGCCACCGTGCGGGTGATCCACCGGGTTCATGGCCACGCCGCGAACGGTCGGACGCACACCTCTCCAGCGCTTCGCACCGGCCTTGCCAAGCTGACGCAGGCTGTGCTCGGAGTTGCTCACTTCACCCAGGGTCGCACGGCACTCGGCCAGCACCTTGCGCATCTCGCCGGAGCGCAGGCGCAGGGTGGCGTAGTTGCCTTCACGGGCGACCAGCTGGGCGCTGGTGCCGGCGCTGCGGGCGAGCTGGGCGCCCTTGCCGGGCTTGAGCTCGATGCAGTGCACGGTGGAACCCAGCGGGATGTTGCGGAGCGGCAGGGCGTTGCCCTTCCTGATCGCCGCATTGACGCCGGACTCGAGACGGTCGCCCGCGCTCACGCCCCTGGGGGCGATGATGTAGCGACGCTCGCCGTCGAGGTACTTCAGCAGCGCGATATGGGCGCTGCGATTCGGGTCATACTCCAGACGCTCGACGACGGCAGGGATGCCATCCTTGGTGCGCTTGAAGTCGATGATCCGATAGTGCTGACGGTGGCCACCGCCCACGTGACGGGTGGTGATGCGACCGTTGTTGTTACGCCCACCGGAGCGAGACTGCTTCTCGAGCAGCGGCGCATAGGGCCGGCCCTTGTACAGCGCCTCGCCGACGATCTTGACGACGTGGCGACGACCGGCGGATGTGGGTTTAGTCTTGACGATTGCCATGATCCGTACTCCTGCCCTTATTCGGCGCCAGAGAAGTCTTCAAGGGTTTCGCCGGCGGCCAGTGTCACGTAGGCCTTGCGATACCCCTGGCGATGACCCAGACCCTGCGCGGTGCGCTTGGTCTTGCCCTTCATGTTCAGCACCTGAACGCGGTCGACCTTCTTGCCGAACAGCGCCTGCACGGCCTTCTTGATCTCGGGCTTGGTCGCGTCGCTGGCCACCTTGAACACGTACTGGTTGCGTTCGGCAGCCATGGCGGCCTTCTCGGTCACGTGCGGACCCAGCAGGACCTTGAATACACGCTCCTGGTTCATGCCAGCTTCTCCTCGAATTTACGCAGGGCGGAGACGGTGACCAGCACCTTGTCGAAGGCGACCAGGCTCACCGGATCGGCGGCCGCCACGTCCACCACATCCACGTTGGGGATGTTGCGGGCGGCGAGGTAGAGCTTCTCGTCGACCTCTTCGGTGACAATCAGCACCTTCTCCAGGTCCAGCTCCTTGAGCTTGGCGACCAGCTGCTTGGTCCTGGGAGCATCGACGGTGATCTCGTCGACCGCGACCAGGCGCTCCTGTCGCACCAGCTCTGAGAGGATGGAGCGCATCGCCGCACGATACATCTTGCGGTTGACCTTCTGGCTATGGTCCTGGGGACGAGCCGCAAAGGTCACGCCGCCGCTGCGCCACAGGGGCGAGCGGATGGTGCCGGCACGGGCACGACCGGTGCCCTTCTGGCGCCACGGCTTCTTGCCACCGCCGCGCACGTCGGAACGGTTCTTCTGGGCGCGGGTACCCTGGCGACCACCGGCCAGATAGGCGGTGACGACCTGATGCACGAGCGCTTCGTTGAATTCTTTGCCAAAGGTGGCGTCGGACACTTCGACGGTACCCGCGCCTGCAGCAAGATTCAGATTCATCGGTATTATCCTCTTCAGCCAGCTTTCACGGCGCTGCGCACGACGACGTCACTGCCGGTGGCACCGGGAACGGCACCCTTGACCAGCAGCAGGTTGCGCTCGGCATCGACGCGGACGACCTCGAGGCCCTGGACGGTGCAACGCACGTTGCCCATCTGGCCAGCCATTTTCTTGCCCTTGAACACGCGGCCCGGGGTCTGGCACATGCCGATGGAACCCGGTGCGCGGTGGGACAGGGAGTTGCCGTGGCTGTTGTCCTGGGTGCGGAAGTTCCAGCGCTTGACGGCGCCCTGGAAGCCCTTGCCCTTGGAGGTGCCGGTCACGTCGATCATCTGACCAGCTTCGAAGAGGGATACGGTGAGTTCGCCGCCCACTTCCGGAGCCTCGTCGCCTTCTGCCAGGCGAAACTCCATCAGTGAACGACCGGCCTCGACACCTGCCTTGGCGAACTGCCCGGCCTGGGCTTTCGACAGATGCTTGGCCTTGCGGGAGCCGGTTGTCACCTGAACCGCGGCGTAGCCATCGCTGTCGACGGACTTCACGCGTGTCACGCGGTTGGGCTCAACCTCGATCACGGTCACGGGCACGGATGCGCCGTCCTCGGTGAAGACGCGGGTCATCCCGGCCTTCCTACCGACCAAACCGATAGTCATTCTCAGTCTCCTTTAGTGTACGGGGCTATCACCCGCTATGGCTGCCCTTTCCAGAGCATTCCACTAGCACGTTGTATGACGCCATCCCGGCGTGGCGGCTGCTGCTCATGCCAGCTCTTCAAGAAGAGACGATGAGCGCTGGGCCGCGAGTGTCTAGTGTGGTATCAGTCGAGCTTGATCTGCACGTCCACGCCGGCGGCGAGGTCGAGCTTCATCAGGGCATCAACGGTCTTTTCCGTGGGTTCGACGATGTCGAGCACCCGCTTGTGGGTACGGATCTCGTACTGGTCGCGCGCGTCCTTGTTGACGTGCGGCGAGATCAGCACGGTGTACCGCTCGCGATTGGTCGGCAAGGGAATCGGACCACGAACCTGGGCGCCGGTACGCTTGGCGGTCTCAACGATCTCCGCAGCGGACTGGTCGATCAGGCGATGGTCGAAGGCCTTCAACCGAATGCGAATCTTCTGGTTCTGCATTTGCCCTAAACTCCAATGGATCTCGACGGCGCGAGCCGTCCACCCACGCATTCAAAGGATGCGCATTATAGGCACGCCCGCCACGAGTGTCAATCACTCGCCGCGGTGCGCAGAAAGGGGGCTCCTTCCGGAGCCCCCTTCGATCGATCCAGCAGCCCGCGGGCTTACTGAACGATCTTGGCCACGACGCCGGCGCCGACGGTACGACCGCCCTCGCGGATGGCGAAACGCAGACCCTCGTCCATGGCGATCGGGGCAATCAGGGTGACAACCATCTTGACGTTGTCGCCCGGCATGACCATCTCGACGCCTTCCGGCAGTTCACAGGTACCGGTGATGTCGGTGGTACGGAAGTAGAACTGCGGACGGTAGCCCTTGAAGAACGGGGTGTGACGACCACCCTCCTCCTTGGACAGCACATAGACTTCGGCCTCGAAGACGGTGTGCGGGGTGATGGTGCCCGGCTTGGCCAGGACCTGGCCACGCTCGACCTCGTCACGCTTGGTGCCGCGCAGCAGGGCGCCGACGTTCTCGCCCGCACGACCTTCGTCGAGCAGCTTGCGGAACATCTCGACGCCGGTCACGACGGTCTTGGTGGTGTCCTTGATGCCGACGATCTCGATCTCTTCGCCGGCCTTGATGATGCCGCGCTCGATACGACCGGTCACCACGGTGCCGCGGCCGGAGATGGAGAAGACGTCCTCGATCGGCATCAGGAACGGCTGGTCGATGGCGCGCTCCGGCTCCGGGATGTAGTCGTCCAGGGCCTTGATCAGGTTGGCAACGGCGGTGGTGCCCATGCCGTTGTCGTCCTTGCCTTCCAGGGCCATCAGGGCGGAACCGGTGATGATCGGGGTGTCGTCACCCGGGAAGTCGTACTCGCTGAGGAGTTCGCGCACTTCCATCTCGACCAGCTCGAGCAGCTCCTCGTCGTCGACCATGTCGGCCTTGTTCAGGAACACGACGATGTACGGCACGCCGACCTGACGGGAGAGCAGGATGTGCTCGCGGGTCTGCGGCATGGGGCCGTCGGCGGCGGACACCACCAGGATGGCGCCATCCATCTGGGCCGCACCGGTGATCATGTTCTTGACGTAGTCGGCGTGCCCCGGGCAGTCGACGTGCGCGTAGTGGCGCTCCTCGGACTGGTACTCGACGTGAGAGGTGGCGATGGTGATGCCGCGCTCACGCTCTTCCGGAGCGTTGTCGATGGTGTCGAACTCGCGCCAGTCGCCACCGAACACCTCGGCGGAGACACGGGTCAGGGCCGCAGTCAGAGTGGTCTTGCCGTGGTCGACGTGACCGATGGTGCCGACGTTGACGTGCGGTTTGGAACGTTCGAATTTTTCCTTAGCCACTGCTATAACCTCTTTACGTTAGCTAACGGTTACCCGTTCTGGTTGATGACGGCTTCAACGACGCTGGACGGCGCCTCTTCGTAATCCGCAAACTCCATGACGTAGCTTGCGCGGCCCTGGGTCTGAGAACGCAGATCGGTCGCGTAACCGAACATCTCAGCCAACGGAACCCGGGCGCGGATGACCTTGCCGGTGGGCGAGTCATCCATGCCTGATACCAGGCCACGGCGGCGGTTCAGGTCGCCCATGACGTCACCCATGAAGTCCTCGGGGGTCACGACCTCGACCTTCATCACCGGCTCCAGGAGCACGGCCCTGGCCTTCTTGGCGCCTTCCTTGATAGCCATGGAAGAGGCGACCTTGAACGCGGTCTCGTTGGAGTCCACGTCGTGGTAGGAACCATCGTACAGCGTAACCTTGACGTCGATCATCGGATAGCCCGCGATGACACCGTTCTGCAGCTGCTCGTAGGCCCCCTTCTCGACGGCCGGCACGTATTCCTTGGGAACCACGCCACCGACGATCTCGGAAGCGAATTTGAAGTGCATGTCTTCATCTTCGCCCTTGTCCGCTGCGGTCAGCGGCTCGATGCGCAGCCAGACATGACCGTACTGGCCACGACCGCCGGACTGACGCACGAACTTGCCTTCCTGCTCGACCGTGCCGCGGATGGTCTCGCGGTAGGCCACCTGCGGCTTGCCGATGTTCGCCTCGACCTTGAACTCGCGCCGCATGCGGTCGACGAGGATGTCCAGGTGCAGCTCGCCCATGCCGGAGATGATGGTCTGGCCGGTCTCCTCGTCGGTGCGAACCTGGAAGGAGGGATCCTCCTGGGCCAGCTTGCCGAGGGCCACGCCCATCTTCTCCTGGTCGGCCTTGGACTTCGGTTCCACGGCCACGGAGATCACCGGATCCGGGAACTCCATGCGCTCCAGCACGATCTTGTCGTTCAGGTCGCACAGGGTGTCACCAGTGGTGACGTCCTTCAGGCCGATGCAGGCGGCGATGTCGCCGGCACGCACTTCCTTGATCTCCTCGCGGGAG